>NZ_CP029481.1:3000000-3300000 GCF_003151255.1 Microvirga sp. 17 mud 1-3 | reverse complement strand
GGCCGGCCTTTGCGGCCCAGGCATCGAGCACCTCCGCCTTCGTCGAGCGCATGTCGGACTTGAAGCCTCCGAGCCAGACCACGGGCGGACCCTTGCCCTCGCGGGCCAGAACGGCAATGTGAGGGGCTCCGGCGACGGCATGCTGCATGGTTAACTCATCCTCAACTGCTTTAAAGCAACGTTCGGTCAATTCCTGGAGAAGGCTCTTACATCGGTGAACGTCTCAAAGCGATCCAGCGGGGGAGCTCCGTTTCCGTCGTCCAACATCCATCCGCTGGCGGGGCGGACCATCCTGCAGATCATCCCCGAACTCGAGGCCGGCGGTGCCGAGCGGACCACGGTCGACGTGGCCGAGGGCCTCGCTCATGCGGGTGCCCGCGCCCTGGTCGCGACCGAGGGCGGGCGGCTCGTGGGCGAGCTGCAGACGAAGGGCGGCATCTGGGTTCCATTCCCGGCCGCCACGAAGAACCCGTTCTCCATGCTCCTCAATGTGAGGCGTCTCGCCCGGATCTGCCACCAGGAGCGGGTGGCCCTCGTTCATGCCCGGTCCCGCGCTCCGGCCTGGGTGGCCCTGGGGGCCGCGCGCTCCTTGAACCTTCCTTTCGTCACGACCTATCACGGCAGCTATGCCGGGCGCTCGTCCGTGAAGGTGCTGTACAATTCGGTGATGGCCCGGGGCGACGCGGTGATCGCCAATTCCCATTATACGGGCGACCTCATCCGCTCCCTTTATCCCCAGGCGGGAGACCGAATTCGGGTCATTCACCGCGGCACGGATTTCGCGGCTTTCTCACCCTCCGCCGTCTCGCCGGAGCGGGTCGAGAACCTGCGCAAGGCGTGGAAGGTCTCGCCCCATGAGCGGATGGTCCTGCTCGCAGCGCGCCTGACGGGCTGGAAGGGGCAGAAGGTCCTCATCGAGGCGGCTGCCCGGTTGCGGAGCGCAGGGGTTTCGGATGTGGCCTATATCCTGGCCGGCGATCCGCAGGGACGGGATTCCTACGTGAAGGAGCTCGACGCCCTTATCGAGTCCCGCGGGCTGACCGGGATCGTGCGCCGGGTCGGCCATTGCACCGACATGCCGGCCGCCTTCCTGGCCGCTTCCGTCGTGACCGTGCCGTCCACGGAGCCCGAGGCCTTCGGCCGCTCAGCCGTGGAGGCCCAGGCGATGGGGACGCCCGTGGTGGTGTCCGATCTCGGGGCCGTGCCGGAAACCGTCCTATCGCCCCCGGCGGTGCTGCCGCAGGAGCGGACGGGGTGGCGGATTCCGCCGGGAGACGCGGATGCCCTTGCGGATGCCCTCGGCCACGCCCTGTCCCTCGGGGCCAGCGCCCGTATTGCCCTGGGGAACCGGGCAAGGTCCCATGTGGAGCACCATTTCTCCCTGGAACGGATGGTATCGAGCACCCTCGATGTCTATTCTGCCCTCCTGGAAGGGCATTACCCACGTAGAACAAGTTGACTTCCCGCGCGTTTGCGCGAAATGTCAGAGCATTCGCGGTACCGTGAGAGAGTCGGGGAGGGCTGGATGCCCTATGGCTGCTCTCGGGCCGCATAACAGGAGATACGAGCCATTCGCAGACCAATGAGAGCTATGCCGGTTCCGCAGAAGGACGGACCGCGCGCCAACCGGGACATTCGCGGCGTTCGCGAAGTGCAGCTGATTGACGATACCGGCCAGAATCGCGGCGTCATGCCGTTTTTCGACGCCTTGCGCATCGCTGAGGATGCCGGCCTCGACCTCGTCGAGATCGCACCGAATTCTTCCCCGCCCGTCTGCAAGATCCTCGATTACGGCAAATATCGCTTCCTCGAGCAGAAGAAGGCCTCCGAGGCCCGTAAGAAGCAGAAGACCGTCGAGGTCAAGGAAATCAAGCTTCGCCCGGGCATCGACGATCATGACTATGACGTCAAGATGAAGGCCATGAAGGGCTTCTTCGAGGAAGGCAACAAGGTCAAGATCACCCTGCGCTTCCGCGGCCGCGAGATGGCGCACCAGGATCTGGGCCTTAAGGTCCTCGATCGCGTGAAGGCCGATGTGGGCGACCTCGCCAAGGTCGAGATGGAGCCCAATTTCGAGGGCCGTCAGGTCGTCATGGTACTGGCGCCCCGCTGACGGGACGCCTCGCCTCCTCGTAGGGGCAGGACGGAATTCTCTGGCCGCCGGCGCTCCGGCGGCCATTGCTTTTTGGGCCGGCCTCTGCCATAAGCCGGCCTTCACCGAACCGCCCGGCCGATAGGGCTGCCGTGGCGGTTCGTCTTGCTCATGCAGCAATGACAGGGTTTTGAGGCGGCTTGCCGCCCTCGAGGCCTGACCAAAGGAGAGCCAAATGCCCAAGCTGAAGACGAAATCGGGCGCCAAAAAGCGCTTCAAGATCACTGGCACCGGCAAGGTCGTTTACGCCCAGGCCGGTAAGCGCCACGGGATGATCAAGCGGACCAAGAAGCAGATCCGCAACCTGCGCGGCACCACGACGATGTTCGAGGGTGATGCCTACAACGTGAAGAAGTACTTCCTGCCGAACGGCTGAGGCGGTCTTCCACATCCCGGATTTTGAAGGAGTTTTTTAAATGGCCCGCGTCAAACGGGGCGTTACCGCCCACGCCAAGCACAAGAAGGTTCTGAAGGCCGCCAAGGGTTTCTTCGGCCGCCGCAAGAACACTATCCGCATCGCCAAGCAGGCGGTCGAGAAGAGCATGCAATATGCTTATCGCGACCGTAAGAACAAGAAGCGCACCTTCCGCGCTCTCTGGATCCAGCGCCTCAATGCGGCGGTTCGCGAGCATGGCCTGACCTATTCCCGATTTATCGACGGTCTCGGCAAGGCTGGGATCGAGGTCGATCGCAAGGTTCTGTCCGAGATGGCCATCCACGAGCCGGCGGCCTTCGCCGCCTATGTGGAGCGCGCCAAGGCCTCGCTGCCGCAGCAGCAGGCCGCGTAAGCGACAACCTGGCTTCGGCGCGGCTGGTTTTCCGGCCGCGCCCCCAATTCTTGCCCCGAGACCCTCCGCGCCGACGGCTCCATCTGCCGTCGATGATCATTTTGCGGCTCGGACGGCTTGACGGTTCCCGCGCCGCGCCCCACTCAAGCGCATCCATTCTGGCAACGGACCGATGACCGATCTCAATCAACTCGAACGTGACCTGCTGTCCCAGGTCGAGGCCGCCGGCGACGAGGCGGCCGTTGAAGCCGTGCGCGTGGCCGCACTCGGCAAGAAGGGCTCCGTCTCCGAGCTTCTGAAGACGCTGGGCGCGATGACGCCCGAGGAGCGCAAGGAGCGCGGCCCCCTCATCAACGGCCTGCGCGACAAGGTGCAGGGCGCCATTGCGGCCCGGAAGGACGTGCTGGCCGAGGCGGCCCTGGACGCCCGCCTCGCAGCCGAGCGCGTGGACGTGACCCTGCCGGTCCAGGACGGCCCGGAGACCCGCGGCCGCATTCACCCCATCAGCCAGGTCATCGAGGAGCTGGCGGCGATCTTCGCCGATATGGGCTTCTCCATCGCCGAAGGGCCGGACATCGAAACCGACTACCTCAACTTCACGGCGCTGAACTTTCCCGAAGGGCATCCGGCCCGCGAGATGCACGACACCTTCTTCCTCGCCCCCGACGAAAAGGGCGAGCGCAAGGTGCTGCGCACGCACACGTCTCCGGTCCAGATCCGGACCATGATGGCCCAGAAGCCGCCGATCCGGGTGATCTGCCCCGGCCGGACCTACCGGCACGATTCGGACCAGACCCACACGCCGATGTTCCATCAGGTCGAGGGCCTCGTCATCGACAAGCAGGCCAACATCGCGCACATGAAGTGGGTGCTGGAGGAGTTCTGCAAGGCCTTCTTCGAGGTCGACCAGGTGAAGATGCGCTTCCGCCCGTCCTTCTTCCCGTTCACGGAGCCGTCCGCCGAGGTGGACATCCAGTGCTCGCGCAAGGGCGGCGAAATCCGCTTCGGCGAGGGCGAGGACTGGTTGGAAATCCTGGGCTGCGGCATGGTCCATCCGAACGTGCTGCGGAATTGCGGCCTCGATCCGGACGAGTACCAGGGCTTCGCCTGGGGCATGGGGATCGACCGCATCGCCATGCTGAAATACGGCATGCCGGACCTTCGCCCCTTCTTCGAGGCCGATGTGCGCTGGCTGAACCATTACGGCTTCCGCCCGCTCGACATCCCGAGCCTCGTCAGTGGCCTGACCTCCTGAGCGTCATTCCGGCCTGAGCATCGCGAAGAGCCGGAACCGCAAGACGAGTAAAGCGCCCCATTCCGATCACGATCCCGGATCCGGCTTTGCCGGTCCGGGATGACACTCAAGGAAAAGTGTCATGAAATTCACCCTCTCCTGGTTGAAAGACCATCTCGACACCCAAGCGTCCCTCGACGAGATCGTCGAGACGCTCACCCGGATCGGCCTCGAGGTCGAAGGGGTCGAGGACAAGGCGAAGACCTTGGCGCCCTATACGGTCGCCTATGTGATCTCCGCCGAGCAGCACCCGAATGCGGACCGCCTGCGCGTTTGCATGGTGGATACGGGCCAAGGCGCCCCCATCCAGGTGGTCTGCGGCGCGCCCAATGCCCGCACCGGCATGAAGAGCGTCTTCGCGCCGCCCGGCACCTATATCCCGGGCAAGAACATCACGCTCGGAATCGGCACCATCCGCGGCGTCGAGAGCGCGGGCATGCTGTGCTCGGCCGCGGAGCTCGAAATCTCCGACGATCATGACGGCATCATCGACCTGCCGGCCGACGCGCCGGTGGGGCAGGCCTACGCGGCCTATGCGGGCCTCGACGATCCGGTGATCGAGATCAACCTGACGCCGAACCGGCCCGATTGCACGTCGATCCACGGCATCGCCCGCGATCTCGCGGCGGCGGGCCTCGGTACTCTCAAGGGCGAGGCCGTTCCGTCCGTTCAGGGCAAGGGCGCTTGCCCGGTTTCGATCCGCCTCGATTTCGCGCCCGGCGACGAGAAGCTCTGCCCGACCTTCGCGCTCCGCCTCGTGCGCGGGGTAAAGAACGGCCCGTCGCCGGAATGGATGCAGCGTCGCCTGCTCTCCATCGGCCTTCGGCCCATCAACGCGCTGGTCGACATCACCAACTACATGACCTTCGACCGGGGCCGCCCGCTCCACGTCTTCGACGCTAAGAAGGTGAAGGGCAACCTCACCGTGCGCCGCGCGAAGGAGGGCGAGGAGGTGCTCGCCCTCGACGGACGCACATACAAGCTTGATGCCGGCAACGTGGTGATCGCCGACGAGGCGGGCGTCGAATCCATTGCGGGCATCATGGGCGGCGAGCATTCGGGCTGCGACGAGAACACCACCGACGTGCTGATCGAATCGGCCCTGTGGGACCCGCTCAACATCGCCCAGTCCGGCCGAAAGCTCGGGATCATCACGGATGCCCGCTACCGCTTCGAGCGCGGCATCGACCCGGCCTTCACGCTGCCGGGGCTCGACCTTGCCACCAAGCTGGTCATGGACCTCTGCGGCGGCGAGGCGAGCGAGGCCGTCGTCGCCGGGCAGGTGCCCGAGACGCGGCGGGTGATTACTTTCCCGTGGTCCGAGGTGCCGCGCCTGTCCGGCCTCGACGTGAAGCCGGCCGAATCGCAGCAGATCCTGGAGAAGCTCGGGTTCAAGGTCGAAGGGGCAGGCGACAGCGTCGGCGTCGTTCCGCCGTCCTGGCGGCCCGACATCGAGGGCAAGGCCGACCTGGTCGAGGAGGTCATCCGCATCGCCGGGGTCGACCGCATCCTGCCGCAGCCGATGCCGCGGCTTGAGGCGACCGTCGCCAAGCCGATCCTGACCCTTCTCCAGAAGCGCACCATCCTGGCCCGGCGGGCCTTGGCGGTCCGTGGACTCGTGGAGGCCGTGACCTGGTCGTTCATCGCGAAGGACGAAGCCGCGCTGTTCGGTGGCGGTGATGCGCGCCTGGTGCTCGCCAATCCCATCGCGGCCGATCTCTCGGACATGCGCCCGAGCCTGCTGCCGGGCCTTCTGAAGGCGGCCCAGCGCAATGCCGACCGCGGCTATGGGGACGTCGCCCTGTTCGAGGTCGGCCAGACCTTCGCGTCAGACGAGCCGGAAGGCCAGGCGACCAAGGCCGCGGCGGTGCGGCGCGGCACTGCCCGGGCCGAAGGTGTCGGGCGTCATTGGGATGGCGGCGCTTCGAACGTAGACGTGTTCGATGCCAAGGCCGATGCCATGGCGCTGCTGGCCTCTCTGGGCATTCCGGCCGGCGGCCTCCAGGTGGTGCCCGGCGGGCCGTCCTGGTTCCATCCGGGACGCTCCGGGACGCTGCAGTTCGGGCCCAAGAACGTGGTCGGCGTCTTCGGCGAGATCCACCCGAAGATCCTCAAGGCCCTCGACCTGAAGGGGCCGCTGGTGGCCTTCGAGGTGAACCTCAACGTGCTGCCGCCGCCCAAGGCGAAGCCGACCAAGATGAAGCCGAAGCTCGCCCTGTCCGACTTCCAGCCGGTCACCCGCGACTTCGCGTTCGTGGTCGGCCGCGACGTGGCGGCGGGCGACATCGTGAAGTTCGCGCAAGGTGCGGAGCGCCAGCTGATCGCAGGCGTCACCGTGTTCGACATCTACGAGGGCGCCGGGATTGACGAGGGCAAGAAGTCCGTCGCCATCGCCGTGACCCTCCAGCCGACCGAGAAGACGCTGACAGACGCCGAGATCGAGGCCATTTCGGCCAAGATCGTCGCCGAGGTCGGCAAGAAGACCGGCGCGGTGCTGCGCTCCTGACGAAACGTCAACCTGGGGCCGCTGCGCGGCCCCAGGATCGTCTTAGGGTTGTTCCTGCAAGCCCGGCTCTCCGCTGCGCTCCGACCGGGATGACGCCGCGGCTGTTGAGCCATTCAACGGATTTCCCTCATCCCACCCGTATTGCAGCGTCTCGAAGCGCATGGAGCGGGCGTCGACCATGAGGAGGCGGCCGACGAGGCTTTCGCCAAAGCCGACGATCTCGCGCAGGACCTCCATGGCCATGAGGCTTCCCATCACGCCTGCAAGCGCCCCGAGGATGCCGGCCTCCGCACAGGTCGGGATGGCTCCGGGCGGGGGCGGGGAGGGGAACAGGCAGCGATAGGTCGGGTTCGGGCGGCCGGAGGCGTCCGTCTCGTGCGCCCTGATGGTCGTGAGCGACCCGTCGAACTGCCCCAGGGCGGCGGTCACGAGGGGCTTCTTTTCGGCGAAACAGGCATCCGAGACCGCATAGCGGGTCTCGAAATTGTCCGACCCGTCGGCCACGATGTCGTAGGCCGCGACGAGGCTCCTGGCATTCTCGGCCGTGAGCCTGCCGGCATGAATATCGACGGCCACATGCGGGTTCAGGCGGTGGACAGCCCGGGCGGCGCTCTCGGCCTTGAGATCCTCCAGGTCGGGCGTTCCGTGGATGACCTGCCGCTGGAGGTTCGACAGGGACACCCGGTCATCGTCCACGATCCCGATCCGACCGATTCCTGCGGCCGCGAGATACTGGATCAGCGGCGCGCCCAGCCCTCCGGCGCCGATCACCAGCACCCGGGAGGCCTTGAGCTTGAGCTGTCCCGGGCCACCCACGTCCCGCAGGACCAGATGGCGGGCATAACGGTCGATCTCGTCCGGGCTCAGCGGCATGAGTGCGACCTTATAGACATCTCCCCCGGCTTCAACCATTCCTTGTAGGAAAGATCAGGCGTCGCTTGACAGGTGCTTGGCGGCATGGCCCATCCCATGCCATCGTCAGGGCGCAACCGGGTAACAGCCCGGGCGATACAGGGAACATGCCGATGACAGCAACCAAGTTCGGCCTCGCTCTTGCGGGCCTCGCTCTCTCCGCCTCGGTGGCCTTCGCACAGGATGCGTTCAAGCCGGCCGTCGTCTACGACCTGGGCGGAAAGTTCGACAAATCCTTCAACGAGGGCGTCCATATGGGCGCCGAGAAGTACAAGAAGGACACCGGGACCGAGTACCGCGATTTCGAGCCCCAGAACGACGCCCAGCGCGAGCAGGCCCTGCGCCGCTTCGCCCGGGACGGCTATTCCCCCATCGTGGCCGTCGGCTTCAGCCAGGAATCGGCCCTCAAGAAGGTGGCGGACGAGTTCCCGAAGACCAAGTTCGCGATCATCGACGCGGTGGTCGAGAAGCCGAACGTGGAATCCATCGTGTTTAAGGAGCATGAGGGCTCCTTCCTGGTAGGCCTCCTGGCCGCCAAGGCGTCCAAGACCGGCAAGGTCGGCTTCGTGGGCGGCATGGACATCCCGCTCATCCGTAAGTTCGCCTGCGGCTACGTCCAGGGTGTGAAATACGCCAACAAGGACGCGGAAGTGTTCCAGAACATGACCGGCACCACGGGCGCCGCCTGGGCCGACCCGGTGAAGGGAGGCGAGCTCGCCAAGAGCCAGATCGACCGTGGCGCGGACGTGGTCTACCACGCGGCTGGCGGCACCGGCATCGGCGTGCTGCGCGCCACTGCGGATGCGGGCAAGCTCGGCATCGGTGTCGATTCCAATCAGAACGGCCTGCATCCGGGCAAGGTGCTGACCTCGATGGTCAAGCGCGTGGACGTCGCCACCTACAACGTGTTCGACCAGGCCAAGAAGGGCACCTTCAAGGCGGGCCTCAACGTGCTCGGCCTCAAGGAGGACGGCGTGGCCTGGGCGCTCGACGACAACAACAAGTCGCTCATCACGCCCGACATGAAGGCCGCCGCCGACAAGGCCGCCGCTGACATCAAGTCCGGTGCCATCCAGGTGCACGACTACATGTCGGACTCCAAGTGCCCGGTCCAATGAGCCGTCGGGCTTGTCATTGCCTGACGAAGCCGTAACGTCGGAAGGGACCCGCGCCGGTTGCCGGTGCCGGGTCCCTTTCTCCTCGTGCCACCCGGCGTGGGACGACGCCCGAGCTTATCGATGAATCCTGCCATCCAGCTTCTCGCCATCAACAAGAGCTTCGGGGCCGTTCACGCCAACAAGGACGTGAGCCTCGATGTGGCGCGCGGCACGATCCACGGCATCGTCGGGGAGAACGGCGCGGGCAAATCGACGCTCATGTCGATCCTCTACGGCTTCTACGAGGCCGATTCCGGCGAAATCCGCGTCGGCGGAAATCTCGTCTCCATCCGCTCTCCGGCCGATGCGATCCGTGCCGGCATCGGCATGGTCCATCAGCACTTCATGCTGGTGGAGCCTCTCTCGGTGGTCGAGAACGTGATGCTGGGCGCCGAGGGCGGCGCTCTGCTGCGCCGGGGCGAGGCAAAGGTCCGGGCCGAGCTGGCGCGGCTGTCCCGGGATTACGGGCTGCAGATCGACGTGGACGCGACGGTCGGAGACCTGTCGGTCGGGCTGCAGCAGCGCGTGGAAATCCTCAAGGCGCTCTATCGCGGCGCCGACATCCTCATCCTCGACGAGCCGACCGCCGTGCTCACGCCTGCCGAGGCGGACGCACTCTTCGATCTGCTCCGGGCCCTGAAGGCCCAGGGCAAGACCGTCATCCTCATCACCCACAAGCTGCGGGAGATCATGGCCGCGACGGACCGCGTCTCGGTCATGCGCCGGGGCGAGATGGTTGCAACCCTCGAGACCGCGTCCACGTCGCCGCCCGAACTGGCGGAGCTCATGGTCGGCCGCCGGGTGCTTCTGCGCGTCGAGAAGGCGGAGCGCGCGCCTGGCGCGCCACTGCTCGAAGTGAAGGACCTGTCGGTGGTCGATTCCCGCGGCGTGCTGCGCGTCGCGAATGCATCCTTCACCATCCGGGCGGGCGAGATCGTCGGCATCGCGGGGGTGTCCGGAAACGGGCAGAGCGAGCTCCTGGAGGCTTTGGCCGGGATGCGCCAGCCGGTGCTCGGGAGCGTCCGCCTCGACGGACAGGACATTACCTTCGCGGACCACAACCCCCATCGCATGCGCCAGCTCGGGCTCCTGCACGTGCCGGAGGACCGCCTGCGCATGGGGCTCGTGCCCGCATTCCCGGCCTTCGAGAGCGCCATCCTGGGCTTCAGCGACGAGCCCCGGCTCGGACACGGGCCCATTCTCGATCACGACCGCATGGTGGCGGATCTCTCGGAGAAGATGGCGCAGTACGACGTGCGCCCGCCGGCGCCGCGGCTGAAGACCTCGAAGTTTTCCGGCGGCAACCAGCAGAAGATCGTGCTGGCGCGGGAGATCGAGCGCGGGCCCAGGGTGCTGCTCGTGGGCCAGCCCACCCGCGGCGTCGATATCGGCGCTATCGAGTTCATCCACCGCCGCCTGATTGCCCTGCGCGACGCGGGCGTCGGCATTCTACTCGTCTCCGTCGAGCTCGACGAGATCATGAACCTGTCCGACCGCATCCTCACCATGTGCGGCGGGCAGATCACCGGCGAGCGCAAGGCGTCGGAGACGAGCGAGCAGGATCTCGGCCTCCTGATGGCCGGCGTGACCGACGAGGCCGCATGATGCAACCCCGCCTGAGCCTTGTGACCCTCGGCGTCTCCGACATGGTCCGCGCCCGCGCCTTCTACGAGGCCTGGGGCTGGAAGGCCTCCTCGTCGAGCCAGCCCGAGGTGACGTTCTTCCAGGCCAATGGCCTCGCGCTCGGCCTGTTCGGCCGCGCCGACCTTGCGAAGGATGCAGAGGTCGAGGACCGGCCCACGGGCTTTGCGGCCGTCACGCTCGCCTACAACGCCCGCTCCAAGGCCGAGGCCGACGCCGTCTATGCCCGCGCGGTCGAGGCGGGCGCCAGGCCGGTCAAGCCCCTGCAGGACGTGTTCTGGGGCGGCTATTCGGGCTATTTCGCCGATCCGGACGGCCACCTCTGGGAGGTGGCCTGGAACCCGTCCTTCCCGCTCGACGAGCAGGGCCATCTTTATCTGCCGGACAGTCTCACGTGAGCGCTCCCATCGACCTGCCCAGATGGGCCGACACGATCCTGGTGCCCGCCGTCTCGGTGGTCGCCGCCTTCCTGGTGGCCGGCCTCGTGGTGGTCGGCATCGGCGAGAACCCGCTGACGGCGACGCGCCTGCTGCTCCAGGGCAGCCTGGCAACCGGGGAGGGGCTCGGCTTCACCCTGTTCTACATGACCGACTTCATCTTCGTCGGCCTCGCGGTCGCGGTCGCTTACCATGCGGGCCTGTTCAACATCGGCGGGGAGGGGCAGGCGACGCTCGCGGGCCTTGGGGTCGCGCTTGTCCTCAACAATCTCACGTTCCTGCCGGGCTTCATCCTGATCCCTCTTGGCATCCTTGGAGCCGCGGCCTTCGGGGCGGCCTGGGCGGCCGTTCCGGGCTATCTGCAGGCCAAGCGCGGCAGCCACATCGTCATCACGACGATCATGTTCAACTGGCTCGCCAGCGTGCTGATCGTCTACCTTCTGGTGAATGTCCTGCGCGCGCCGCAGAACATGAACCCCGAGACTCCGGCCTTCCCGCCGCAGGCCTCCATTCCGTTCATGCACGAGGTCTTCGCGGTTTTCGGCATCGAGATTCCGCCCTCGCAGCTCAACCTCACGCTGCTCCTGGCGCTCGCCGCATCCTACGCCGTCTGGCTCCTTATCTACCGCTCCCGCCTCGGCTATGCGATCCGCGTGGTCGGATCGAGCCCCTCGGCTGCGGTCTATGCGGGCATTTCGCCGGCACGGATCATCATCATCGCGATGGTGCTTTCCGGCGCGCTCGCCGGCGGCCTCGCGGTCAATGAGCTCATGGGCTACCAGCACCGCCTGCTCCTCGAATTCACGGCCGGCTACGGCTTCGTCGGCATCGCGGTTGCGCTCATGGGGCGCGCCCACCCGGCCGGCATCATCCTGTCGTCGCTCCTGTTCGGCATTCTCTACCAGGGCGGCGCCGAGCTCGCCTTCGAGCAGCCGGCGATCACCCGCGACATGGTGGTAGTGATCGGGGGCATCATCATTCTCTTCGCGGGCGCCCTCGAAGGCCTGTTCCGGCGTCTCGTGGCGCGCATGATGCCGCGCCCGGCACTGGCGAGGGCCTGATCATGAATCCTGCCGATCTCGTCACCCTGTTCGATTCCGGTCTCAGGCTCTCCGTCCCGCTTCTCGCCGCGTGCCTTGCAGGCCTGTGGTCGGAGAAATCGGGCGTCGTGGATATCGGGCTCGAGGGCAAGATGCTTGTCGCCGCCTTTGCGGCCGCGGCGGCCTCCTATGCGTCCGGTTCCGCCTGGATCGGGCTGATGGCCGGGATCGGCGCATCGGTGGTGTTCGCGCTCATCCACGGATTTGCGGCCATCAGCCAGCGCGGCAACCAGATCGTCTCGGGCGTCGCCATCAACATGCTGGCCGCGGGCCTCACGGCCATCGTCGGCAATGCCTGGTACGGGCAGGGTGGGCGTACACCTCCCCTCGAAGGCGACCAGCGCTTCGACGAGCTGCTCTTCGGCCATTCCGCCCTTGTCTATATCGCGCTCCTGGCCGTGCCGGTGACCTGGTTCGTGCTGGGCCGCACCCGCTTCGGCCTGCGCCTGCGCGCCGTTGGCGAGAACCCGGCGGCCGTGGACACGGCCGGGATCTCCGTCGCGGGTCTGCGCTACACCGCCGTCGCCATCGCGGGCGTGCTGTGCGGGGTGGCGGGCACCTACCTCTCGGTCGGCCAGTCGGCCGGCTTCCTGCCGAACATGACCGCCGGCAAGGGCTTCATCGCGCTTGCGGCCCTCATCTTCGCCAAGTGGCGCGCCTGGCCCGCACTCGGAGCCTGTTTCCTGTTCGGGCTTCTCGACGCCATCTCGATCCGCCTGCAAGGCATTGCGCTGCCGGGGATCGGTGAGGTACCGGTACAGGCCATCCAGGCGCTGCCCTATCTGATGACCGTGATCCTCCTGGCGGGCGTCATCGGGACGGCCATCCCGCCGCGCGCTTCGGGTATCCCTTATGTCAAGGAGCGCTGACATGGTGTCGCTCGACGAGCTCTTTTCCGCCGCCAGGGCCATCCAGGAGCGCGCCTATGCGCCCTACTCGAATTTCAAGGTAGGCGCCGCCATCGCGACGCCGAGCGGCCGGGTCTTTTCCGGCTGCAATGTCGAGAACGCGGCCTATCCGGTCGGCAGCTGCGCGGAAGCAGGCGCCATCTCGGCCATGATCGCGGCCGGCGAGAGCCGGATCGCCGCTATCGTGGTGATGGGCGAGGGGGAGAATCTTGTCACCCCCTGCGGCGGGTGCCGCCAGCGCATTCGGGAATTCGCGCAGCCCGATACGCCGATCCATGTTGCGGGACCGAACGGAATCCGCGAAAGCTTCACCCTGGATGCGCTGTTGCCGTTCTCGTTCGGGCCCGACAACCTGGGCATTCGGTAGGAATCATGATTCATTCGAACGTTCAGGAAGCCGTCGCGTTCGTGCGCGCCAACGGCATTGAAGGCACCTTCGACGCGGCCATCGTCCTCGGTACGGGCCTCGGCACCCTCGTGGACGAGTTGGACGAGGCCGTGAGCCTTGCCTATGCGGATATTCCCCATTTTCCGAGAAGCGGCGTGTCCGGCCATGCGGGACGCCTCGTGGCCGGCCTGCTGGAGGGGAGGCGTGTCCTCCTGTTCCAGGGGCGGGCGCATTACTACGAGACGGGCGATGCAGGCGCCATGCGCGTGCCGGTCGCGCTCGTGAAGGAACTCGGGATTCCGACCCTGGTCCTGACCAATGCGGCCGGCTCGGTGAGGGCGCAGATCCGCCCCGGCAGCCTCGTGGCCATCAACGACCATCTGAACCTCTCGGGCGCCAATCCGCTCCTGCGCGACCACACCGAAAGCCGTTTCGTCTCCTTGACGGGCGCTTATGACGAGGGCCTGCGCGCAGCACTCCGCCGCGCGGCGGACAAGACCGGTATCGCGCTGCCCGAAGGCGTCTATGCCTGGCTCTCGGGCCCGAGCTTCGAGACGCCTGCGGAGATCCGCATGGTCCAGACGCTCGGTGGTGATCTCGTCGGCATGTCGACGGTGCCGGAGGTGATCCTCGCGCGCTACTATGGCCTGAAGGTCGCGGCCGTCTCGGTCGTCACCAACCTGGCGGCCGGGATCGAGGGGGCCTCTCCCTCACACCAGGAAACCAAGGATACGGCGGCGGAAGCCGCCGACCGATTCAAGCGTCTCGTGCGCGCCTTCGTTGCGGAGCTTTCCGATGTCTGATGCCAGCCTCGCCCAGCGCGCCCTGCGCTGCCTCGATCTGACGGACCTGACGGATACCTGCACGGACCAGGCGATCGACGCCCTCTGCGCCAGGGCCCAGGATCCCCACGGTCCGGTGGCGGCCGTCTGCATCTGGCCGCAATTCGTGGGGCGCGCGCGGGAGGCGCTTCGGGGCTCGCCCGTGCGCATCGCGACGGTGGTCAACTTTCCGGCCGGTGGCGAGGACGTGGACCGGGTCACAGACGATGTGCGTGAGGCCCTGAGCGACGGCGCCAACGAGATCGATCTTGTCCTTCCGTACGAGGCGCTCCGCCGCGGTGATCGGGCGATCGCTTCGGAGATGGTAGAAGTGGTGCGCGAGGTCGTCGATCAGGGGCGGACCCTCAAGGTGATCCTCGAAACCGGCATGCTCATGGAGCCCGCGCTCATCGAGGAGGCAAGCCGCCTCGCCATCGAGGCGGGAGCGGATTTCATCAAGACCTCGACCGGCAAGACGCCAGTCTCCGCCACGCCGGAGGCGGCCGAAATCATGCTCAACGTCATCAAGGCATCCGGGCGCCCGGTCGGCCTGAAGCCTTCGGGCGGCATTCGCACCGTTGCGGATGCGGGGATCTATCTCGGGCTCGCCGACCGCATCATGGGGCCGGACTGGGCGACGCCCAAAACCTTCCGCATCGGTGCCAGCAGCGTCTTTGAAGCCCTGATCGCCGCCATCGAGGGGCGGGCAGGCAGCACCGCTGTCGGAGCCTATTGAAATGACACTTCTGCCGCAGGAAATCATCCGTCGCAAACGCGATGGAGGCACCCTCGATTCCGAGGATATCCACGCCTTCATTAAGGGCCTTACGGAAGGACAGGTCACGGAGGGGCAGGCGGCCTCCTTCGCCATGGCGGTGTTCTTCCGCGGCCTCTCGGTGAAGGAGCGGGTGGCGCTCACGCGCGCCATGGTGCATTCCGGCGAAGTGCTGACCTGGGACCTGCCCGGGCCTGTCCTCGACAAGCATTCGACGGGCGGCGTGGGCGATACCATCAGCCTTGCCCTGGCGCCTGCGGTTGCGGCCTGCGGCGGCTATGTGCCGATGATCTCGGGCCGCGGCCTCGGCCATACGGGTGGCACCCTCGACAAGTTCGACTCGATCCCCGGCTACGTGACCCAGCCGGACATCGACACCTTCAGGCGCGTCACCCGTGAGGTGGGCTGCGCCGTGATCGGCCAGACGGCGGATCTCGCGCCTGCCGACAAGCGGCTCTACGCCATTCGCGACGTGACCGCGACGGTGGAATCCATCGACCTGATCACCGCCTCGATCCTGTCGAAGAAGCTGGCGGCCGGCCTCCATGGCCTCGTCATGGACGTGAAGTTCGGCTCCGGCGCCTTCATGGACAATCCGGCCGATGCGCGCGCTCTTGCCGAGAGCCTCGTCCTCGTCGCCAATGGCGCCGGGCTGCCCACGAGCGCCCTGCTCACCGACATGAACGAGCCGCTCGCTTCCGCGGCCGGGAATGCGGTCGAGGTGGCCTATATTGCCGATTACCTGACCGGCCGCCGTCGTGACGCGCGCTTCCACGAGGTGAACGTCGCGCTCTGCGCCGAGATGCTGGTGCTGGGCAAACTTGCGGCGAGCACGGACGAGGCCCGCTCCCGGATCGAGACGGCGATTGCCTCCGGCAAGGCGGCGGAGATCTTCCAGCGCATGATTGTGGCGCTCGGTGGGCCTGCGGACTTCCTGGACAATCCTGGCCGCCACCTCGCGGCTGCTCCGGTCGTCCGCCCCATTCATGCGGAGCGCGAGGGCATCGTGCAGCGGATCGCGACCCGCGATGTCGGCGTGGCCGTCGTCGCTCTGGGCGGAGGGCGAACCCGTCCGCAGGACCCTATCGACCATGCGGTGGGCCTCACGGATCTGGCGCCGGTTGGCGCGGCGGTCGGCCGCGACCGTCCGCTCGCGATGGTCCATGCCCGCAGCGAAGCGGCCGCCGAGGCCGCGGAACGGGCCGTCCGCGCGGCCTATACTCTTGGTGACGGCGCAGTCCGTCCGGGACCCCTCGTCCTCGAACGGATCGGAGCGAAAGCGTGACCCTTCTCGTCGCTATCACGTGGAACCCGCAGCCCTGGGTCGAGCGGTTCAGGCTCTATCTGCCCGAGCATCCGGTCGTCGTGCTCGGCGAGGATTTCGACCGCTCCCGCGTGCGCTACGTCGCCACCTGGGGGCCGAAGCCCGGCAGCCTGTCGGACCTGCCCGCGCTCGAGGCCATTTTCTCCCTAGGGGCCGGGGTCGATCACCTGATGGGCTATCCCAATCTTCCGGACGTGCCGATCGTGCGGGTGTCGCAGGACGATCTCACCAACCGCATGAGCGAGTACGTGGTGATGCATTGCCTCATGCATCTGCGGGACTTCCGCCGCTACGATGCGGCTCAGCGCGCCCGCATCTGGGATTCCGACAGGGCGCCGCCGACTGCCGGCGATGTCCGGGTGGGCGTCATGGGTTTCGGCGTTCTGGGCCAGGACGCCGCCCACAAGCTCAAGATGATGGGCTTCGACGTGGCCGGCTGGAGCCGCATGCCGAAAGCCGTGGAAGGGTTCGAGGTCTTCTCAGGCGATGACGGGCTTGAGCGCTTCCTTGCCCGCACGGACATTCTCGTGAGCCTTCTGCCCCTCACGCCCGAGACCCGGGGCATCCTCAATCGGTCCCTCTTCGCGAAACTCGCCCAGGACGGGCGGCTCGGCGGGCCGGTCCTCATCAATACGGGACGGGGCGGGCTCCAGGTCGAAGCGGATATCCTCGCCGCTCTCGACGACGGCACCCTGAAGGCCGCGACCCTCGACGTGTTCGAGGTGGAGCCGCTGCCGGAGGAGTCCGGGCTCTGGACCCATCCCAACGTGACCGTGACGCCGCACAATTCCGCCGTGAGCGATCCGGACGCAACGGCGCGCTACATCGTGAAGCAGATCCGCCGGCACGAGGCAGGCGAACCGTTCGAGAGCCTGGTCGACCGGGTGCGCGGGTATTAAGGCCTGAACCGAAACCTAGGCGTTGCCGAGGCTTCGGTTTCACCCCTCGTTGCCGTGCGTGACTACAGCATCGGACCCAAAAGTGGACCCACTTTTGGGATCAATCCGATGCTTCTTCTCTGAGCTGGAGCATCGTTCGGGGCAGAAAACCGGGTCCACTGTTCCGAACGATGCTCTAGGCGGGCGGTAATTCGAGGCCGTTCGGGAGCGAGATCCAGATGACAGTCTGCGCCTCTGGGGAATGGCGTGACAGATGGCCCTTGCCGTGCGTGTCCTCCACCAACACAAAGCTACTCGCCTGGACGTGGCGCACTTCTCCGTCGCTCGTCTCGTATTCAACCGAACCGTCCAGCCTGACCGTCAGCACCGGCTCCGGGACCGTATGCCAAGCCACCTCGCGCATGCCCGCCGGGATGTGGGTGATGCGGACGCGGGATGCCGGATAGCTTCCCGTAACGTCGAACGGCACGGCATCGGGGTGCACCGATCTCTTCGTCGTCGGCAATTCGACTTCATCGAAATGCGACTCGCCATCCGGGGTGGCATAGATGCGCAGGCACTTCATTGCGGCTGGCTCCTTCTGGTTCGGCGCGCCGAAACGAAGCATGCCTACCATCAAGGACGCGGAATAACACCACGGCTCTGGTGCGGGAGCCGGCCCCCTCGGAAATCGGCTTAACCGCCCAGCGACGGCAGGCGCTTGATGGAGCTGATCGGGCCGTAGCTCGTGAGGCGGATGCGTTCCTCCGCGACCGCCAGGGGTTCGACGAGGACCTGCATCGTGTAGCCGGTGGCATGGATGAGGCGCGTGGCGTCCGCCATCAGCCCCACATGTCCCTTCCAGAACACCAGATCGCCCCGCCGAAGGCCATCGAGCCCGGGCGTGACCGGGACGGGCGTTCCCAGGCGCTCCTCCTGCATGTCGCTGTCACGGGGGGCCGCAATGCCCACTGCGTTCAGGGCCGTCTGGGCGAGGCCCGAACAGTCGAGGCCCAGACTAGTTTTTCCGCCCCACAGATAGGGCGTGTGGAGAAAGCGCTCCGCGATCGCGACATAGTCGCTCTCCCAGGTCCCGAGCGCCGAGAGGTGAGGCGCATAGGCGAAGCCGCCTGTCGCGAGCTGCGCGTAATCGCCCTCGATGCCGGTCACGGCAACTTTGGAATTCAAGGTCAGCCAGCCGCTATGCGGCAGCTTCAGGTTGGGGCCCGGATAGACGAAGGTGCGCAGGGCGCTGACCCGGTGGGTCGGCTCCGCGCCCGGTGCGCCAAGAGCTTCGCTCCGGAGATAGCCTACATAGCCGTCATCGTGGAGCTGTACCCAGGCCCAGCCTTCATGCTCGTCATAGACCGTCACGGCCTCGCCCCAGATCGCCTGCGTGTCGACCGGGGCGTCGGGCGAGGGGTGGCGGTGGAGGGGCGTGGCGGCCGTGAGCACGCGCCTGAGCGTCCCGGCGGAGAACCGCTCCGCTTCCACCTGTCCGCGCAGCTTCTCGTCGGCGAGATCGGCCCGGACGGGCGTGATACGGCGGTCGAAGGTCATGGAGGTAGCTCCTTGGCACGGGCCGAGATGATGTCTCCTAGCCGCTCCACTGCTAGAGCGCCAGCGACTGTGCGCTGAATGACGACGTTGCGACGGTCGGTCTCGTCCCGGCGCCGGGAGACGAGGTCGAGCTTGCCCATGGTGTCGAGGGCCCGGGTGATGACCGGCTTGGTCACGCCGAGCTTCCGGGCGAGGCCGCGGACCGTGTGCGGCGGCGGCTCAAGGTAGATGGTGAGCAGGATGGCGACCTGCCGGGCCGACAGGTCGTTTCCTTCATGCACGAGGTCGAGATGGACGTCGTGCCAGAGCTTGAGGGACTGGAATGCGCGCAACGCGACGGCCATGGCGCCACCCTTCGTTTCGGAGCCGGATTATTCGGCCTCGAAACCGGGGGCGCAATGGACGTCTGCGCTTATGCTTTAGGAACCGTAGCGCTTCTTGAGGAGTGCATACATCAGCCGCGCCGCCTGGACTTCGCCGCCCTCGGGGCGACCCGGGCGGGTCGCGTTATTCCAGGCGAAGATGTCGAAATGCACCCAGGCTTTTGCGGCGGACACGAAGCGGCTCAGGAACAGGGCCGCCGTGACCGAGCCGGCCATCGGGCCGCCCGTGTTGTTCACGTCCGCATATTTGGAATCGAGCTGGCTCTGGTAGGGATGCCAGAGAGGCATGCGCCAGACCGGGTCGTTCACCGCAAGGCCTTCCTCGGCAATCTCCGCCGCAAGGGCGTCGTCGGCTGTGTAGAAGGGCGGCAGCTCGGGGCCGAGCGCTACGCGGGCGGCGCCCGTGAGCGTCGCGAAATCCACCACGAGGTCCGGGTTCTCCTCGTCCGCGAGGGCAAGCGCATCGGCGAGGATCAGCCGGCCCTCCGCATCCGTATTGCCGATCTCGACGGTCAGGCCCTTGCGGCTTTGAAGGATGTCGCCCGGGCGGAAGGCGTTCGCCGAGATGGAGTTCTCCACGGCGGGGATCAGCAGCCGCAGGCGCACCGGAAGCCCGGCACCCATGATCATATCGGCAAGCGCCAGCGCGGCTGCGGAGCCGCCCATGTCCTTGCGCATCATCAGCATGGAGGCGGCGGGCTTGATGTCGAGGCCGCCCGTGTCGAACGCGACGCCCTTGCCCACAAGGGTGATTTTTGGCGCATCCGCCTTGCCCCAGGTCAGGTCGATGAGGCGCGGCGGGGTCGCCGAAGCGCGCCCGACCGCGTGGATCATCGGAAAGTTCTGGGCCAGCAGGTCGTCGCCCACGATGCTCTTGAAGGTAGCCCCGTGCTTGTCGGCGAGCTTGCGCACTGCCGCCTCGATCCCGTCGGGACCGAGGTCGCTGGTCGGGGTGTTGACGAGGTCGCGGCTCGTCACGACCGCCTGGGCGATCCGCGTCACCTCCTCGCCGTCGACGCCTTTCGGCAGCACAAGGCGCACCGTCTTCTCCGTGCGCTTGCGGTAGCGGTCGAACGAATAGGTGCCCAGAAGCCAGGCCAGGGTCGCCAGGGCCGGGTTCGGTGCCGCCGTCTCGAACCGGTAGGTGCCCTCCGGAAGGAGCGTCGCGAGCTTGCCGGGCAGGAAGGGGTCGACCCGCTTCGCGTCCGAGGCATCGAGCCCGAAGAGCACGCCGAGCAGCTTTCCTTCCTGGTCGGGGAGGAGGCAGTGGCTGCCGGCCTTGGCCTCGAAAGCCTGAGCCTTCGCGAAGGCCAGGGCTTGGGCGGGCAATGTCGCGGCGATCTCGGGCCAGGTCTTGTCGTTGACGAGCCAGATCGGCAGGGATGCAGCGTCGGAGGAGGCAAGCAGGGGATGAGGCATGGGGGAGCTCAGGAAGGAGGAAGACTCATGAGGTAGCTGGGCCGGATTGTATGCGTCTGCTGCCCGGTTTCCACCCGCAAAGAAGGGCCGGGCGATCAAGTCCCGCGCCGGCGTCATGCGTCCCGGGCAGGGCTTGCATCACAGGGGCGGCACGTGACGGACGATGCGCACCAGGCCGGCGATCAGGGCATCGCGAGACGGCCGGGCCGTGACCGCGACCCCATGGCGGGCCAGGGCGCGGGCATAGAGCTCCGCCCGGTGGGAATCGGCCAGGATCGTCACATTCTCCAGGCCAGGGAAGGACGAGAGGGCGCTGTTGATCTCGTCTCCCGTGAGAAGGCCTGACAGGTAGGGGCCGAGAAGGTCCGTCTTCATCCGCCCGGACACGACGGCGGCCCGTGCCTCGAAGAGCAGGTGGAGGAGGCCCATGGGCCTGCCCTTCGCCGGATTGTTGCGCTCGGCCGCATCGAGACCGAGATCGAACCCGCGAGGGTCCTCGGGTTCGGTGGCCGGGCGGCCGATCATCGAGTGTTCGCGCAGGAGGGCGTACATCTCGCCCGTCATGGAGGTGGCGAAGCGCTCGAGCCGGCCGTCCTTCATGACAATCCATTTCGGGTGTGTCCCGGCCGCGCAGACGATCCCGTCCGTAACGCCGGAGCCGAGGGCCAGCGTCTCCTCGCCGCGCATCACGTCGGCGGCGCCAGGGGCCGGCTCGCAGAACAGCCCCGGCACAATATGCCCCCGGCGCCCGTTACCGAGGTCGACTTCGATCATGGCGGCGGCGATCTCGGCGGGCCCTGCCGGGCAATGGGCATAGGGCGCCTCGACCCAGCCCTCGCGGCTGCCGACCATGCCCACCAGAAGAACCGGTGCCTGTGGCTCCGCCTGGAGCCAGTGCCCGCACTGCCTGGCGAAGACCCCCTGGTGCTGTCCGGCCTTGAGGGCCGACACGCCTTCCTCCGACGAGACCGTGTCGAGGATCGTCTCGTTCTCCACGAGATAGGCGCGGAAGCGGGTCGTACCCCAATCGGCGACGATGAAGCGCAAGGCGTGCTCCCGTGGGTTGATGGAGATCGGTCCCGAGACGGGAGGCTCAGCGCGTTCCGTACATCCGGTCGCCTGCGTCGCCGAGGCCCGGAACGATATAGCCATGGTCGTTCAGGCGCTCGTCGATGGAAGCGGTCCAGATATGAACGTCCGGATGCGCGCCACGCAGCTTCTCGATGCCTTCGGGCGCCGCCAGCAGGCAGACGAAGCGCAGGTCCTTCGCGCCGCGCTCCTTCAGGCGGTCGATGGCCGCGACGGCCGAGTTGGCCGTTGCCAGCATGGGATCGAGCACGAGGATCATGCGGTCCGCGAGGTCGGACGGAGCCTTGAAGTAATATTCGACGGCCTGGAGTGATTCCGGATCGCGATAGAGGCCGATATGCGCCACGCGGGCCGCGGGCACGAGGGTCAGCATCCCGTCGAGGAAGCCCACGCCGGCGCGCAGGATGGGTGCGAAGACGAGCTTCTTGCCGGCGATCTGCACTCCCTCCGTGGTGGTGAGCGGCGTTTCAATCTCGATGCGCTCCACCGGGAGGTCGCGAGTCACTTCGTAGCAGAGCAGCATCCCGATCTCGTTCAGGAGCTGGCGGAAGCCCTTCGTCGAGCGCTCCTTTTCCCGCATGAGGGTCAGCTTGTGCTGCACCAGCGGATGGTCGACTACGGTGACGCCCTGCATGCTGTGTACGCCTTTGATCGTCTTATGCTGATTCATTTAAAACACCGTCCCGTCGCTGATGATGGTCAAAGGGGGCGAACCGTCGCTGCGGCGTTCCTTAGCCAATCTGCGGCCCGTCGCCCAGGTGCCGCCTTCCAGCACCTTCGCGAGCGGGAAATCATCCTGCGCCAACCCTAGCGTCCGGCGGATGGGTTCGGCAATCCGGTCGAGCAGCGCGACCGTGAGCGCGCGCCATTCCACCACAAGGGTCGAATCGACCGTATGGGCCTCGGCGGCCTCGGCGGGGTCCTTGAGGGCGATCACGCCCGTATCGAGGAAGAGGCCGCCGTTACGGTATTCCGGCAGGCCGGTCAGCCCGTCGATCTCCACCACCGTATAGCCCGCCCATTCCAACGGCTCGATGAGGGAATAGCTCAGCCACTGGGACAGCTTGTGGAACGGGATCAGGCCCTTCGTGTCGTCCGGTGCATCGACCAGCGGATGGCGCCAGGTATCGCCGAGGTCGATCCCGCCCAGCACGATCCGGGCCGGCCAGATGGGGCCGAGATAGGTCAGGACCGCCTCCAGGATGGCCGGCGCCCGGATACGTCCGTCCGGATCGGCGCCTGCCGCGATCACATCGAATAGGCCGCCCGGGCGCGAATCGTCGTGCTGGCCGAAGATGTCCGGATTGGTCGCGACCGTCCGTCCAAGGCGGTTGAGGAGCGCGGCGCGCCCGTCGAGGCCGACCAGCGGGTTGTCCGAAGAGGCCTGGAAGCCGTGGGCCAAATCCTCGGCCGTGAGGGTGAGGAGCACGTCCGCGTCGACCCGGAACGGGTCCTCGGCGCGGCTCGAGAAGGCGCCGCTCACGAACATGTCGAAACTCGCCACCGCGAGGCCCTCGGAGCGGACGAAGGTTTCGCCCGTGCGTCCCTCCTCGTAGCGCCATTGCGCACCTGCGCCCGCATCGAGCAGGACGGACATGATGGCAAGGTCGAACGCCGCGCGGGCCATCTCCCCCGCATCCGTCCAGGGGGCGCCGTGCATCACCGCACCCCAGCGCTCGTGGCCGCCCGCCGAGAAATGCCGCCAGCGGGCATGGAAGGGAACGTGGAGGGACGGATAGGCTTGACGGATCGTCTCTACCACCGCGACCGCGCAGGCCTCGAGCCGTTCCGGGTGGACGGTGAAATGCAGGAGCTGGCCCGCGAGACCCTGCTCCAGGAGCTGGTGCGAGCGCTCCCGCACCGCGGCCGCGTTCAGGAGGCTCAGGGCGGCTTTCGTTTCGGGGGACAATGGCGGTTGATCCGTCACGCAGGGCTCCGATGCTGTCCTTGAGATGTGAGAGCGATAGCACAAACAGGAGCCCGGCGGTGGCGGGCCGCCGGGCCGATTGGGAGAAAGGTTAAGACCGGCCTGCAGGCTCTTCCTCAGAAGCGCTCAAGATCGCGCCCCTTCACGTGGCTGAGAGAGGATGCATCCGGTGCGCCGTCTGGCGTGTAATACCCCGCGGCCTTTTTCGCCTCGATCTCCACCTGCGCGTCCGGAGGCACCAGCTCCGCCGGGATCGGCACGCGCTCCCCGACCTCGATGCCGGAGCCCGTGATCGCATCGTATTTCATGTTCGACATGGACATCAGCCGGTCGATGCGGCGGATGCCGAGCCAGTGAAGCACATCGGGCATGAGCTGCTGGAACCGCGCATCCTGAACGCCGGCCACGCACTCCGTCCGCTCGAAATAGGTCGAGGCGGAATCGCCGCCCTCCTGACGCTTGCGCGCATTGTAGACGAGGAACTTCGTCACCTCGCCGAGCGCTCGTCCTTCCTTCCGGTTATAGGCGATGACGCCGATGCCTCCATTCTGCGCCTCGCGCACGGCTTCTTCGATCCCGTGCACGAGATAGGGGCGACAGGTGCAGATGTCGGAGCCGAACACGTCCGATCCGTTGCATTCGTCGTGAACGCGGCAGGCGATCCGGCGCTTGGGATCGCCGAGACCTGCCACGTCGCCGATCACATAGACGGTGGTGTTGCCGATGGGCGGCAGGAAGACGCTCATGTCGGGCCGCGTCACCAGCTCCGGGAACATGCCGCCGGTCTGCTCGAAGAGCGTACGGCGCAATTCTCCCTCGGAGCAGCCGAAGCGCTCGGCGATGCCGGGCAGGTGCCAGACCGGATCGACCGCGATCTTGGTGACTGAGATGTCGCCGGAGCCATGGAGCACGCCGCCATCCGCCTCGAGCCGCTTCGCTCCCATGGCGGCGAGGATCTCGGGCATGTTGAGCCGCGCCTTGGTGATTGCGATGGTCGGCCGGATATCGACGCCGCCTGAGATCTCGTCCCGAAAAACCTGGCCCACCAGATGGCCCCAGGGATCGAGGGAGACGATCCGGCCCGGCTCGGACCATTGCGGATAGGGGCCGATCTCGGCGGTCGGATGAGTATTGTGCAGGTCCGGGCGGGCGAGCGGGTTGAGCGCGCGGGCGGAGATCGCCAGGGCCCGGTAGAGGGAATAGGACCCGCCATGGGCACCGATCACGTTGCGGTCGGCCGGGTTGGTCACGGAGGCGATGATCGGCCCTCGCTCCCGCGGATCGGCCGCGCCCCACCGGATGGGACGTCGGAGGGTGGCCGCATTCGGCTCGGGATGGGACGTCAGCCGGATATGGGTCGAACGGTTGGGCGAGTTCATGTGACCTTCCACGCAAGAACGGGAAGACTCCCCAATGACCGCTCACAGGATCGCCAGGAGAGCCTCCTTACGATCTACGGAAGACTGATCCAAAGTAACCAGGGCGTCAATGGCGGAGATCGTCGCCCCTCAGGGCCTTCCGCCCGGCCGGATTCCGGGCCTCAGACCCAGGAATCGCCCCGCCCGAGATGGCTTACGCCCAGATGGGTCAGGACGCTGGCGCCGATATCGGCGAAGCTCTCGCGCCGTCCGATGGGTCCGGCCTTCACGCCCGGCCCGAAGCAGAGGATCGGCGTGTGCTCGCGGGTATGGTCGGTGCCGCGCCAGGAAGGATCGTTGCCGTGGTCGGCCGTGACCACCACGAGATCGCCCTCGCGCAGGATCGCGGCAATCTCCGGCACGCGCCGGTCGAAGGCCTCGAGGGTGGCCGCATAGCCCGGAATGTCGCGGCGGTGGCCGAATTCGCTGTCGAAATCGACGAGATTGGCGAACACGAAACCGCCTTCCGGCAAGTACTTCATGGCGTCGATCGCGGCCGAGAGGCAGGCATCGTTGCCATGCGGCTTGATCTCCTCGCCCGTGTTGCGATGGGCGAAGATGTCGCCGATCTTGCCGACGGTCACGACGGCGCGGCCGGCCTTCGCCAGAGTGTCGAGAATGGTCTCGGAGGGCGGCGGGGTCGCGAAATCCTTGCGGTTGCCCGTGCGCCTGAATCCCGTCTCGGCAGTACCGACGAAGGGCCGGGCGATGACGCGCCCGATGCGGTACGGGTCGCAGAGCTTGCGCACCATCACGCACAGCTCGTAGAGCCGCTCCAGGCCAAAGCTCTCCTCGTGCGCGGCGATCTGCAGCACGCTGTCGACGGAGGTGTAGCAGATCGGCTTGCCGGTCCGCATGTGCTCGGGGCCGTATTCGTCGATGATCGCCGTGCCGGAGGCGTGCTTGTCGCCGAGGATGCCGGGAAGCCGGCCCTGTGCCACGATGGCGTCGGTCAGTTCCTTCGGAAAGGTCGGCTGCGTGTCCGGGAAATAGCCCCAGTCGAAATCCACCGGCACGCCCGCGATCTCCCAGTGACCCGAAGGCGTGTCCTTGCCCTTGGAGGTCTCGACGCCGTAGCCCCAGGCGCCTTTCACGGGACCTTGCGGCGCAAGGCTCGGCGGCATTCGCCCGGTCGAAGCTTCGCAGGCGAGGCCGAGGCCGAGCGCAGTGAGATGCGGCAGGTTCAGCAAACCCTGGCGCAGGCCGGAGCGATCGCCGTTTCCGGCCGCGCAGGCCTCGGCGATATGCCCGACCGTGTCGGCGCCTTCGTCGCCATAAACATGCGCATCCTCGGCGCCGCCGATGCCAACAGAATCGAGCACGATGACAAGAGCACGGGGCATGGTGGAAACCTTCAATCCGGGAAACGTAATGGGTTATGTCTTCAATCGTGGTGCGGCAGTGATCTCAGTGACGATGCCCGCCATGGTCGTGCCGGTGGTCGTGAGGTTCGGGAGCGTGGCCCTCATGATCGTGGCCGTACCCGTCGAGCTGGCATTCGGTGTCGTGATGATGGCCTTCCGGTGCCTCGATCTCGATCTGCAGGGTGGCGTGGCCGATATGGAAGCGCCGCTTCAGCTCCTGCTGGGTCTCCGCAAGGAAACGGTCGCCCGGGTGGCCTTCGGGCATGACCAGATGAACGGTCAGGGCCGTCTCGGTGGTGCTCACGGCCCACACATGCAGATGGTGCACGCGGGCCACGCCCGGCAGGGCTTTCAGCGCTTCCCGGACCTCGGGCACCGAGACACCGCTCGGGACTCCCTGGAGCGAGAGGGTGAGCGACTGGCGCAGGAGGTCCCAGGTCGTCCAGAGGATGACCACCGCGATGACGAGGCTGATCATGGGATCGAGCCAGCTCGCCCCGGTCCATAGGATGACCGCGCCCGCAATCACGACGCCGAGCGAGACGGCCGCATCCGCAACCATGTGCAGGAAGGCGCCGCGGATGTTGAGATCGCCCTTGCTGCCGCTCATGAAGAGAAAGGCCGTGAAGCCGTTCACGAGGATGCCGATGCCCGCGACCACCATGACGGTACCGGCCGCAACAGGCGTAGGCGTGATCAGGCGCTGGACTGATTCCCACGCGATGCCGCCCACGGCGATGAGCAGAAGGAGCGCATTGAAGAGCGCGGCCAGGATGGAGCTGGAGCGCAGGCCATAGGTGAAGCGCTCCGTCCGGCTGCGCTTCGCGAGCAGGGCCGCGCCCCACGCGATGGCGAGGCCGAGCACATCGCTCAAGTTATGGCCCGCATCCGACAGGAGAGCCATGGAATCCGCGAGGAACCCGTAGAGCGCCTCGATGCCCACAAAACCGAGATTGAGCGCGATGCCGATGAGAAAGGCGCGTCCGTGCCCCGTTCCATGCGCGTGGCTGTGACCGTGATGGGAATGGCCGTCGGAAGGGTGGTGCGCGCTCATGGGTCTCACTCGCGTACGGCGTGGAGAGTGTCCGCTTCCAGATTGAAGGCCGCGGCAAACAGGGCGCGGGTGTAATCCGTCTGCGGTTTGGCGAAGATCGTCTCGGCCGAGCCTTCCTCGACGACCTTGCCGTTCTGCATGACGATGACGTGGTTGGCGAGCGCCCGCACCACCTTGAGGTCGTGGCTGATGAACATGTAGGCGAGGTTGCGCCGCTTCTGGAGGTCGCGGAGCAATTCGACGATCTGCGCCTGGACCGACATGTCGAGGGCCGAGGTCGGCTCGTCGAGCATGATGAAGCGGGGCTCCAGCGCCATGGCGCGTGCAATGGCGATGCGCTGGCGCTGGCCGCCCGAGAATTCGTGCGGGTAGCGGTCCATGGTGGCGGGATCGATGCCGACATCGTGGAGTGCGCGCGCCACCACGGCGCGGCGATCCGCATAGGACAGGCCGCCCTCCTGGACGAGAAGGCCCTCCTCGACGATCTCGGCCACCGACATGCGTGGCGAGAGGGAACCGTAGGGATCCTGGAAGACGACCTGAAGGTCCTTGCGCAGGGGGCGGACCTGCCGCGAGCCGAGGCCGTCGATCCGGTTGCCGAGGAACACGACCGGCCCCTCCGACGAGACGAGGCGCAGGATGGCGAGGCCCAGCGTCGTCTTGCCCGAGCCGGATTCGCCGACGACGCCGACCGTTTCGCCCTGGCGGATGCGCACCGAGACGCCGTCCACCGCCTTCACGTGTCCCACGGTCTTGCGCAGGAAACCGCGCTTGATGGGGAACCAGACCTTGATCGGCCCGGCCTCGACCACCGTCGGGGCATCGGCCGGCACGGGATTGGCGCGGCCCCTGGGCTCCGCGGCCAGGAGCTTCTGCGTGTAGGGATGCTGCGGGTTCTCGAAGACCTCCGCGACGGTGCCATGCTCGACGATCTTGCCCTTGAGCATCACGCAGACCCGGTCGGCCACCTTGCGCACGATGCCGAGATCGTGGGTGATGAACAGCATCGCCATGTTGAGCCGGCCCTTCAGCTCCGCGAGGAGCTTGAGGATCTGCGCCTGCACGGTCACGTCGAGGGCCGTGGTTGGCTCGTCGGCAATCAGGAGATCGGGCTCGTTGGCGAGGCTCATGGCGATCATCACGCGTTGGCGCTGACCGCCCGATAGCTGGTGCGGATAGGCGCCGAGGCGGCTCTCCGCGTCGCGGATGCCGACGAGCGCGAGAAGCTCGAGGGTGCGGTCGCGGGCGGCCCTCTCGGACAGGCCCCGGTGCAGCTTCAGGATCTCGCCGACCTGCTGCTCGATGGTATGGAGCGGATTGAGCGAGGTCATCGGCTCCTGGAACACCATGGTGATGTCGTCGCCGCGCACCCGGCGCATGGCATCCTCGTCGGATGCAAGCAGATCCTGGCCCTTGAACAGGATGCGCCCCGATGGGTGCGAAGCGGACGGATAGGGCAGGAGCCTGAGGATCGACAGGGCTGAGACCGATTTGCCGGAGCCGGATTCGCCCACGAGCGCCACCGTCTCGCCCGCCTTGATGTCGAAGGAAATCCGGTCGACCGCGAGCATGTCGCGCCCGTCCTGACGGAACGCAACCGTGAGATCCTGAACGGAAAGGAGCGGCTCTGTCATTGGAACGTCTTCCGCGGATCGAAGGCGTCGCGCACGGCCTCGCCGACGAAGATGAGCAGGCTGAGCATCAGCGCGATCACGAAGAAGCCCGTGAGGCCGAGCCAGGGCGCCTGGAGATTGGCCTTGCCCTGGGCGAGCATCTCGCCGAGCGAGGGCGAGCCGGGCGGCAGGCCGAAGCCGAGAAAGTCCAGGGACGTGAGGGTCGTGATGGAGCCGTTGAGGATGAACGGCAGGAAGGTCAGCGTCGCCACCATGGCGTTGGGCAGAAGGTGCTTGAACATGATGGTGACGTTGGACAGTCCCAGCGCCCGCGCGGCGCGCACATATTCGAAGTTCCGCGCCCGCAGAAACTCGGCCCGCACCACGCCCACGAGGGAGACCCAGGAGAAGAGCAGCAGGATGCCGAGCAGCACGAAGAAGCTCGGCGTGATGATCGCCGAGATGATGATGAGCAGATAGAGAGCCGGGATCGCGGTCCAGATCTCGATGAAGCGCTGGAACAGAAGGTCGGTCCAGCCGCCGAAATAGCCCTGGACGGCGCCGGCGAGCACGCCGATCACGGACGAAATGCCCGCGAGGATCAGGCCGAACAGGACCGAGATGCGAAAGCCGTAGATCAGTCGCGCCACCACGTCGCGGCCCTGGTCGTCCGTGCCGAGCCAGTTCCACTCGATGTCCCGGCATCCGGTGCCACCGTTTCTCTCCGCGATAGGGCGGCACTGCTCATCGGTGAGCATCCAGGTGGGCGGCGCCGGGGCCGGCACCGGAAGATCGAGGTTGTGGGTGTTGTAGGAGAAGCGGACCGGCGCCCAGATCGCCCAGCCGTTCTCGTCGATCTCCTTGGCGATGACCGGATCGCGGTAATCGGTCTGTGCCAAAAACCCGCCGAACTTCTCCTCCGGGTAATCCACGAAGACCGGATAGAGCAGCTCGCCCTTGTAGGAGACGAGGAGGGGCCTGTCGTTGGCGATGAATTCCGCGAACAGGCTTAAGATGAACAGGACCATGAAGATCCAGAACGACCAGTAGCCGCGCTTGTTCGCCTTGAAGTTCTGGAAGCGCCGCCGGTTCAGCGGCGAGAGGCGGATGAAGCCTTGCCGCGGCAGAGGCGGTGCCAGGGGCGCGTTCGCGGCCGGGGAGGCGACGGGCACGTTCTCGTTCATCTCATACCTCCCGCGTCTCGAAATCGATGCGCGGGTCGATCCACGTATAGGTGAGATCCGAGATCAGGTTCACCGCAAGGCCCATGAGCGAGAAGATGTAGAGGTTCGCGAACACCACCGGATAGTCGCGGTTGACGATGGACTCGAAGGAGAGGAGGCCCAGCCCGTCGAGGGAGAAGATCGTCTCGATCAGGAGCGCGCCTGCGAAGAAGGCGCTGATGAAGGCGCCTGGAAAGCCCGCGATCACGATCAGCATGGCGTTGCGGAAAACGTGGCCGTAGAGCACCTGCCGCTCCGAGAGGCCCTTCATCCGGGCGGTCAGGACATATTGCTTGCGGATCTCGTCCAGGAAGGAGTTCTTCGTCAACAGCGTCGAGGTCGCAAAGGCGCCGAGCCCCATGGCGATGATCGGAAGGGTGATGTGCCAGAAATAATCGAGGATCTTGCCGCCGAGGGAGAGCTGCTCCCAGTTCTCCGACGTGAGACCCCGCAAGGGAAAGATCTGCCAGAACGAGCCGCCGGCAAAGAGCACGATCAGCAGGATCGCGAAGAGGAAGCCCGGAATGGCATAGCCGACGATCACGATGCCGGAGGTCCAGATATCGAAGGCCGAGCCGTCCCGCACGGCCTTGCGAATGCCGAGCGGGATCGAGATCGCGTAGGAAAGCAGGGTCATCCACAGGCCGAGGCTGACCGAGACCGGCAGCTTCTCCTTGATGAGCTGGAGCACCGAGATGTCGCGGAAATAGCTTTTGCCGAAATCGAAGCGGGCATAATCCCACAGCATCTTGAGGAAGCGTTCGGAGGCGGGCTTGTCGAAGCCGAACTGCACTTCCAGCTGCTTGATGAATTGCGGGTCCAGCCCCTGTGCGCCGCGATAGCGCGAGGACGAGGATTCACCGCCTCCACCCCCGGCGTTCTGGCCGCCCGAGAAATCGCCGCCCCCGCCGGAGATGCGCGACGTGGCGCCCGTATCCTGGCCCTGAAGCTGCGCGATGATACGCTCCACCGGTCCGCCCGGGGCGAATTGCACGATAGTGAAGGAGATCAGCATGATGCCGAGCAGGGTCGGGATCATGAGGAGGATGCGGCGCGCGATATAGGCGAGCATCAGGCGTCTTCACTCTGACGGCCGATGCGGCCGAGATGAGTGTCATTGAAGGCAGACGAGTATTTCAAGCCATATCCTAACATGCGGTCGAATCCGATATGGGCCGCCCAGATGGCGGCCAGCCCCAGCAGGAGCGGCTTTGCAATAAGCAGCCCCAATCCGGCAAGAACGGCCGGCGCAATGGTAGAATGAAGCGCATTGTAGAGGATAGCCCCCTTCCGAGGACCCGCCCAATAGCCGGCGAAGCTGATATCGGGCACGAAAAACAGGGCCGCATAGAGCCACCAGGACAATCCGGACAGGCCAAATCCCGCGGTGGCGAGCGAAAAAAGCGCCAAGCCTTCGAGACGCAGGATCAGGCGCGGCCCGCCTCTGACGGCGGCTATGCTTCGCATTGTGTGCAAGCTTCAGCCTCGTCCAATCCGCCGGGCCTTTTCGGCGTCGTACCACCAGGTCCCGGGCGCGCCGGAGCTCAGCTTCGGCTTCACGGCCGGCCGGGAGAACATGTCCCAATAGGCGAACCAGTCCGCGGGCTTGAACCACATGGGCACCCAGTACTGGCCGGCGCGCAGGACCCGGTCGAGGGCCCGGCAGGCGGTGACCAGCTCCTGGCGCGTCTTCGCCGATCCGATGACCTCGATGAGCGCATCCACGGCCGGGTTGTCGATGCCAGCGACGTTGTAGGAGCCCGGTGACCGCCCGGCCTGCGAGCCATAGACGACCCGCAAGGAATCGCCCGGGGTGGACGAGCCCGTCAGGGCACGGGAGGCGATGTCGAAATCGTAGACCTCCATCCGCCGCTGGTATTGGGCCGCATCGACGATGCGCGACTGCGCGTTGATGCCCAGGCGCTTCAGGTTGGCCTGGAAGGGCTGCACATGCGGCTGGAAGGCAGCCTGGAAGTCGAGGAACTCGATGGTGAAGGGCTGCCCGTTCGGCAGCTTGAGCACGCCGCCCTCGCGCTTACAGCCCGCCTCGCGCAGCAGTTCGTCCGCACGGCGCAGAAGGCGCCGGTCCTGGCCCGAGCCGTCGGAGACCGGGGGCATATAGGGCTCGCCGAAGACCGATGTCGGCAGCTCCTTCCGGAACGGTTCGAGAAGAGCGACCTCCTCGGGCGAGGGCAGGCCGACCGCCTTCATCTCGGAATTTTCGAAATAGGAGGTCAGGCGCTCGTAAGACCCGTACATGATGTTGGCGTTGGTCCACTCGAAATCGAACGCAAGCCCGATCGCTTCACGGATCCGCGGGTCCTTGAAGGCTTCACGGCGGGTGTTGAAGTACCAGCCCTGGATGGAGGACGGAGCCTCGTTGGGGATCTCCTCCTTCTTGACGCGACCTTCCTTAAGGGCAGGAAAATCGTAGCCGGTGGCCCATGTGCGGGACGTGAACTCCTCGTTGAAGTTCAGGGTCCCGTTCTTGAAGGCCTCGAAGGCGACGATCCTGTCGCGGAAATATTCGTAGCGGATCCGGTCGAAATTGTTCTGCCCGACATTCACCGGCAGGTCCTTGGCCCAGTAATCCGGAACGCGCTCGAACTCGATGAAGCGGCCCTGCTCGAAATGGCCGACCTTGTAGGGGCCCGACCCGAGGGGCGCCTCGAGGGTGGAGGCCTCGAAGTCACGGCCCTGCCACCAGGCCTGCGAGAAGATCGGCATTCCGGCGATCACCAGATGCAGGTCGCGGCTCCGCTTGGGCGAAAGCCGGACGAGGAGCACGTCATCGCCCTCCGCCTCGGCGCTCTCCAGCTGCGTCAGGAGAAGCCTGAAGGTGGGGTGGCCCTTTTCCTTGAGGATGTTGAGCGAGAAGGCCGCGTCATTGGCGGTCAGGCGCGAGCCGTCATGGAACCGCGCCTCCGGGCGCAGCAGGAAGCGATAGGTCGATTTGTCGTCGGAGATGCGCACCGCCCGCGCCACGAGGCCGTACAGAGCGTCGGGCTCATCCCCGGAACCCGCCATCAGACTGTCGAAGGTCGCGGACATCCCGGCGGCGCCATCTCCCTTCAGGACGAAGACGTTGAGGGTGTTGAAGGTGTCGAAGTTCTGGTTGCCGACCGCCTGCCGGATCTGGATCGCCAGGGAGCCGCCCTTGGGCGCCTGCGGGTTCACATAGTCGAAATGCTTGAAATCCGGCCCGTATTTGAGGTCGCCGAAGCTGGACAGGCCGTGGACCTCGCCGGAGGTCGCTTCCTGCGCGAGGGCCGTACCGGCACGGCTGCCGAGGAGGGCGGCCGCGGCGCTGCCGAGAAGGACGGTGCGGCGGGTGGGCCGGGTCATCGCGCTGCTCCCGTCTTGGCGGCCTTGGCGGTGTCGTACCACCAGATCGTCGGGAAGCCGGCGGCGCCGTAGCGCGGCATGGTCTCTGGATGGCTGAAGCGGTCCCAGCGGGCGGTCCGCTGCTTCCGGTAGGTCCATTGCGGAACCACATAATCGTGAGCCAGCAGCACCCGGTCGAGGGCCTTCGTGGCCGCCACCAAGTCGTCCCGGTCCGTGGCGTAGATCACCTTGTCGATCAGGGCATCAACCCCCGGATCGCTGATCCCAGCCAGATTGCGGGAGCCTTCCCGTCCGGCCGCCTGGGAGCCCCAGAATTCGCGCTGTTCGTTGCCGGGCGAGAGGCTTTGGCCCCAGATGCCCGAAATGATGTCGAAATCGAACGACCGGGTCCGGTTCACGTATTGCACGTCATCGACGATCCGGACGCTCGTAACAATGCCGAGACGGTCGAGGGAGGCCTTGTAGGGCAGGTAGACCCGCTCGTCGTTCTGGCTGCTGCCGAGGAGCTCGACGGTCAGCACCTCGCCCTTGGCGTTCACACGGCGGCGGTCCTTGAGCTCCCAGCCCGCTTCGCGCAGCAGGCGGTCCGCCTCGCGCAGGTTGGCGCGCACGGTCTCGGGCGTATCGCCGACCGGGTTCTTGTAGGGCGTCGTGAAGACCTGAGGCGGAACCTTGTCCTTCACGGATTCCAGAATCTCCCGCTCCCGGCCCTCGGGCAGGCCCGAGGAGGCGAGCTCGAGCCCGTAGAAATAGCTCGAGATGCGCTCATACTGTCCAGAGAAGATCGTCTTGTTGATCTCCTCGAACGGGAAGGCGAGATTGAAGGCGCGCCGGACCCGGGGATCCTTGAACTTGTCACGCCGCAGGTTGAGCACGAAGGCCTGCATCACGCCGGAAGCCCGGATCGGGAATTCCTCCAGGACGACGCGGCCCTGCTGGCGGGCCGGGAAATCATAGCCGGTCGCCCAGTTCCGGGCGCTGTTCTCGGTCCGGAAGTCGATCCGATCACCCTTGAAGGCTTCGAGGAGCACCGTGGCGTCGCGGTAATATTCGTAGCGGACCTCGTCGAAATTATATTGCCCGACATTCACGTTCAGGGTCTCGCCCCAGTAGTCCTTCACGCGCTCGTAGGTGGCGTTGCGTCCGGCCTCGAAACTCTTGATCCGGTAAGGTCCGGAGCCCAAAGGCGGCTCCAGGCTCGTCTGGGTCACGTCGCGCTTGCGCCCGTCGGGACCCGTGCCCTCCCACCAGTGCTTGGGCAGGACGAGGAGCTGGCCCATGATCTGGGGCAGTTCCCGGTTGCCCTTCTGGTCGAACGTGAACGTCACCTCCCGGTCGTCGGTCTTCTCGGCCTTGACCACGTTCTTGTAATAGAAGGCATAGGTGGGGCTGTTCGCCTTCAGGACCTCGAAGGAATAGATCACGTCATCGGCCGTGACGGGCTTGCCGTCCTGCCACCGGGCCTCGGGGCGCAGGCGGAACGAGACGGACGAATAATCCTCCGGATACGAAAAAGCCTCGGCCAGGAGCCCATAGGAGGCGCTCGGCTCGTCGAGCGAGGGGGTGACCAGGGTCTCGTAGACGAGGCCGAGGCCCTGCTCGGGCGCGCCCTTCACGCCTGCCACGACGATGTTGAAGCTGTCGAAGGTCCCTTGAGCGCCGAAGCGGACGAGGCCGCCCTTGGGCGCCTGCGGGTTCACATAGTCGAAGTGCTTGAAACCGGCCGGATATTTCGGCTCGCCGAGCAGGGCCGACCCATGGCGCCAGGGCGTTTCCTGCGCTGCGACGGTCGAGAAGGCCAGGCAGGCGAGGAGGCTCAGCAGGGTGGGGCGGATCACAAGGCACTCCTGAACGTGAGGTGTCTTTTCACAAACCGATACATTTTTGTCCGGAATGGGACGAGCGCAAGGGCGTGGGCCCAAAACAAAAGCCGGGCTTTAGGCCCGGCTTTGCGACGAATGGGTGCTGAAAGCGCCTTACTGGGCGGCCGGCAGAGCCACCGGGTTGTCCGAGAGGGTCCGGAGGTAGGCCAGGATGTCGGCCCGCTCCTCGGGCTTGGCGACGCCCGCGAAGGCCATCAGGGTGCCGGGCACGTCCTTCTTCGGGTTGGTGATGAACTTGTCGAGCTCTTCGTAGCTCCACTCACCGCCCTTGGACTTCAGGGCGCCCGAATAATTGAAGCCCTCGTGCGACGCGACGGGGCGTCCGACCACGCCGTAGAGATCCGGACCGACCTTGTTCGGGCCGCCCTTCTCGAAGCTGTGGCAGGCCTGGCACTTCTTGGCGGCCGACTGGCCCTTCGCCGGATCGGCCTTCGCCAGGAGGACCGGAAGCGGCACGGACGGGGCTGCTGCAGCCTCGCCGCCGCCTGCGGCCGCGGTTTCCTCGGGAGCCGGAAGATCGTAGCCAGGGACGGCGGGGGTCTTCGGCGCGAAGATGCCGCTGGCGATGACGTTGACGCCGACCACGAAGAGCAGCGTCCCAAACACGGCGCCCGCGATCTTATTGGTCTCGATATTCATGAATCAGGCTCTCCTCGCCTTAATCTGCGGCGGAACCGGCGCGACGAAACGGATGGCGCGCGGGCGAGGGGGCCCGCGACCGTGGCGTTGCTTAGCCGCAGAGACGGGGGTTTGACAATGGGGTCCGGCGGTTTTTGGCCGGCCTCTTGGTCGCATAGCTCCGAAAAGACCGGCCTGCCTCATGCAAGGCCGAGGCGGCGTGGACCATGACAAATCTGCCCAGCCTTGGTAAGGACCCCCGAAATCCTGCCGATGTGCCCCTCATGTCCGACTCCCTCGTCCTGATTCCCGCCCGCCTCGCGGCCACGCGCCTGCCGAACAAGCCCCTGGCCGAAATCGCCGGCGAGCCGATGATCGTCCATGTCTGGCGCCGAGCCGTGGAGGCCGGAGTCGGCCCGGTCGCGGTCGCGACGGACGCCGAGGCCATCGCCGAGGCCGTGACCCGGGCAGGCGGCAAGGCCGTGATGACCCGCGCGGATCACGCCTCCGGCTCGGACCGGATCTTCGAAGCTGTGGAAAAGCTCGATCCGGAAGGGCGTCACGACGTGGTGGTGAACGTCCAGGGCGACCTGCCCACGATCGATCCCGCCGCTATCGCGGCGTCGGTCGCGCCGCTCTCCGATGCGGCTGTCGACATCGCGACCCTTGTGGCGCCCATCGAGCGGCTGGAGGAGCGGACCAACCCGAACGTGGTCAAGATGGTGGGAAGCGAAATCGCTCCCGGCCGGTTCCGCGCGCTCTACTTCACCCGGGCCACCGCTCCCTACGGAGACGGCCCCCTCTATCATCATATCGGCCTCTATGCCTATCGGCGCAAAGCCCTGCAGCGTTTCGTGGCCCTTCCGCCGTCTCCCCTCGAGATGCGGGAGAAGCTCGAACAGCTGCGCGCGCTCGAGGCCGCCATGCGCATCGACGCGGTCGTCGTGGGCGGCGTGCCGCTTGGGGTCGATACGCCTGAGGATCTCGAACGCGCGCGCGCCATGATCGCCGCCCGGAGGACATCATGAACAAGCTCATCTCGTTCCAGGGCGAGCCGGGAGCCAATTCCCATACGGCCTGCGAGCAGGTCCTGCCCGACTGGACTGTTCTGCCGTGCCCGACCTTCGAGGATGCCTTCGCGGCCGTGGACGAGGGCCAGGCCGGCCTCGCCATGATCCCGATCGAGAATTCCATCGCCGGGCGCGTGGCCGACATCCATCATCTCCTGCCGACATCCGGCCTCCACATCGTGGGCGAGCATTTCCTGCCCATCCATTTCCAGCTCATGGGCCTGCCGGACGCGGATCTCGGCACCATCAAGAGCGTGCACAGCCATGTTCACGCGCTCGGCCAGTGCCGCAAGATCATCCGCAAGCTCGGCCTGAAGGCCCATGTGTCGGGCGATACCGCGGGCTCGGCCCGCGAGGTGGCGGAGTGGAAGGACAGGACGAAGGCCTCGCTTGCGCCGCGCATGGCCGCCGACATCTACGGCCTCAAGATTCTCGCGGAGGACGTGGAGGACGAGGCGCATAACACGACCCGCTTCGTAATCCTGTCCAAGACGCCCAAATGGGCGCCGGCCGGGCAGGGGCCTCTCGTCACGAGCTTCGTGTTCCGCGTCCGCAACCTGCCGGCAGCCCTCTACAAGGCGCTCGGCGGCTTCGCGACGAACGGCATCAACATGACGAAGCTCGAAAGCTACATGCTGGAGGGCGGCTTCACGGCGACGCAGTTCTACGCGGAGGTGGACGGCCATCCCGAGGACCTCAACCTGAGGCGTGCCCTGGAGGAGCTGGATTTCTTCTCCCGCGAATTGCGCATCCTCGGCGTCTATCCGGCGAGCCCCTTCCGGGAAAAGATCAGGGAAGCGGCCGAGTGAGTTTTCACGTCGCCCCGGCGACGGTCGCGGATGCGGAAGCCATCGCCCGGGTCCATGTGCAGGGCTGGCGCGAATCCTATGCGGGTCTCCTGAACCCTGCCTCCCTCGCGGGCCTTTCGGTCGAGGAGCGGACCCGGATGTGGCGGCAGAACCTTGCCGAAACCGATCCGGGGAGGCTGGCCCTCGTCGGCCGGAACCGGGAGGGCGAGATCGTCGGCTTCGCGGCCGGCGGCCCGGTGCGCTCCGAAGGAGCGGAGCCGCTCGGTACGGATGCCGAGATCTACGCGATCTACCTCCTCGATCAGGCCAAGCGCCGGGGGCTCGGAAGGACCCTCATGGCAGGCCTGTTCGGTCACTTCGTGGGCCACGGTTTCGCGTCCGCGGGCCTCTGGGTCCTCAAGGACAACGAGGCTGCCCGCCGTTTCTACGAGACGCTCGGTGGACTGGCCGGGCCGGAGCAGGAACTGGAGTTGTGCGGCCAGAGAGTGACCGAGATCGTCTACCGGTTCGAGCCGATTCCCGTCCTCGCTTGAGACGGGCCGCGCGACAGGCGCGGCCCGGTTGTGCCTTAAGCGGGGTAGTATCCGAACATGGATTTGATTTCGAGGAACTCCTCGAAGCCGAAGCGACCCCATTCGCGGCCGTTGCCTGACTGCTTGTAGCCCCCGAAAGCGGCGGCCGTGTCGCCGCGCGATCCGTTCAGGTGCACCATGCCGGCGCGGATCCTGCGCGCGACGCGGCGGGAGCGCTCGATATCGCCCGACGTGACATAGCTCGAGAGGCCATAGACCGTGTCGTTTGCGATCTGGATGGCCTCCTCCTCAGTCTCATAGGGCAGGATGCTGAGGACGGGGCCGAAGATCTCTTCCCGGGCGATGGTCATGTCGTTTCGCACATCGGCGAAGACCGTCGGCTGCACATAATATCCCCGGTTCAGCCCCTGCGGACGTCCGGGCCCGCCGGCCACGAGGGTCGCGCCCTCCTTGATGCCGGTTTCGATGAGATGCTGAATGCGCTCGAACTGTGTGCGGCTGACGACAGGTCCAATGGTGGTCGTGGCGGCTCTCGGGTCGCCGGCCACGGTCTCTTCGGCGATGCGCCGGGCGATCGCGATCACCTCCTCCTGCCGGTCCGCCGGGACGAGGAGACGGGTCGGCGCGTTGCAGGATTGCCCGCTATTGGCGAAGCAGCCTCGTGCTCCATGGGTGACTGCAGCGTCGAAATCCGCATCGTCCAGGAGGATGTTGGGAGACTTGCCGCCCAGTTCCTGGTGGACCCGCTTCACCGTGTCGGCCGCCGCCTTGGCGACCAGGATGCCTGCGCGGGTCGAGCCCGTGAAGGAGACCATGTCGATGTCCGGATGACTCACGATGGCCTGGCCCACATGCGGGCCGTCGCCGTTCACCAGGTTGAAGACGCCCGCGGGCACGCCGGCCTCGTGCAGAATCTCGGCCACGATGAGGGCCGACAGGGGCGCCACTTCGCTGGGCTTCAGCACCATGGTGCAGCCGGCCGCGAGCGCCGGGCCGACCTTGCAGGCGATCTGGTTGAGCGGCCAGTTCCAGGGCGTGATCAGACCGACCACGCCGATAGGCTCGCGGGCGATCAGGGTGGCGTTGATCCGCTCGTCGAACACGTAGTCCTTCAGGACCTCGATGGCGCGGGTCAGATGGCCCAGGCCCGCCGGCACGTGGCGCTCGCGTGCGAAGGCGATGGGCGCGCCCATTTCGGTCGAGACGGCCTCCGCGAGATCATCGGTGCGCTGCCGGTAGATCTCGACGATCCTGTTCAGGAGATCCAGGCGCTCCGCGCGGGTCGTCCAGGCATAGGTCTCGAAGGCGCGCCGCGCGGCTGCGACGGCCTTGTCCACGTCGCCGCTCCCGCCCGCCGCAATGGTGGCGACAACCTCCTCGGTCGCGGGATTGACGACGTCGATGAGGTCCTGCCCGGCCGGTTTGGTCCAGCGGCCGTCGATATAGAAGTCATGGTGATGCTGCACGGTCTCGTTCTCCGGCTAGTTGCGTCGGCCTCAGTCCATGCGATGCAGCGCGGAGCGGATGCTCTCGACCGTCTGCCCGATCTGCTCCTCGTCGATGATCAGGGGCGGGGAGAGCACGATGAGATCTCCGGAGGCGCGCACCAGGACGCCGTCTTCGTAGCACATCTGCGCGCAGCGGCCTCCCCGGGCACCCGGCTCGCCGGCGCGGGGCGCCAGCTCCACCACGCCGAGAAGGCCGATGTTGCGGATATCTGCCACATGGGGTTCGCCCTTCAGGCTGTGAAGAGATGCCTCCCACACCGGCGCGATGGCGGCGGTGCGTTCGAAGAGACCGAACTCCGCATACACGTCCAGGGCCGCAAGACCCGCCGCGCAGGCGAGCGGATGGCCCGAATAGGTGTAGCCGTGAAAGAGCTCGATGGCCTCCGGAGGCCCCGCCATGAAGGCGTCGAACACGAAGTCGCGGAGAAGGACGCCGCCCATGGGCACGGCCCCGTTGGTCATGCCCTTGGCGCAGGTGATGATGTCCGGCGTGACGCCGAGCGCCTGGGCTGCGAAGGGCGTGCCGAGACGGCCGAAGCCTGTGATGACCTCGTCGAAGATCAGCAGGATGCCGTGCTTGTCGCAGATCTGGCGCAGGCGCTGGAGATAGCCCTTCGGCGGCGGATAGACGCCGCCCGAGCCGATGACAGGCTCGACGATCACGGCCGCGACGGTCGCCGGATCATTGATTTGCAGCAGGCTCTCCAGCTCGTCCGCGTAATGGGCCCCTGCCTCTGGCTGCCCGTGGGAGAAGCCCATCGAGGCCCGGTCATAGGGCAGGGAGAGGTGGAAGACATCGGGCAGGAGCGGGCCGAAATCGCGCTTGTGGCGTCCGATGCCCCCCACCGAGAGGCCGCCGAAGCCCATGCCGTGATAGCCCTTGGCGCGACCGATGAACTTCGTCCGCCCCGCATCGCCCCGAGCGCGGTGGTAGCCCCGGGCGATTTTCAGAGCGGAATCGACCGATTCGGAGCCGGAATTGGTGAAGAACACATGGTCGAAGCCCTCGGGCGCGACGCCTGTGAGGCGGCGGGCGAGATCGAATGCCCCAGGATGGCCCATCTTGAACGAGGAGACGAAATCGAGCCGGGCGGCTGCCTCGCGGATGGCCTCGACGATCCGGGGTTGAGCATGGCCCGCATTGACGCACCACAGGCCCGCCATGGCGTCCAGCACCCGCCGCCCGTCATCCGTGACGTAGTGCATGCCTTCGGCTCCGACGAACATCATCGGGCTCGACCGGAACTGGCGCACGGCCGTAAAGGGAAGCCAAAAGGCATCGCCCACGTCGTTGGCGAGCGGGCGTGCGGAAATCTGCGGCGAGGCAGTCATCGGGTGCTCCTGCAAGGATGGGTTCCGAAGGGAATTCGTGTTGAATTTTATATTCTAGAAATACAATTACGGTTCAGCCGGGATCGGGGCTGTGGCGCGACCTGACCTGGCTTGCCCGCTCCAGGTGGCGGCGCATGAGCAGGGACGCGATCTCCCGTTCGCCGCGATCCAGAAAATCGAGCATTTCAAGATGCTCGCGACAATTCACGACGACCCGCTCGAAGCCGAACTTCCAGTCATATTGCGAGAAGCGCCGCAGCTGGTTCTGGTTGCGGATTGCCGCGTGAACGAACCGGTTGCCTGAGGCGGCGGCCAGGCCCTCGTGGAAGGCTGCGTTCATCTCGAAGAAGGCAACGCTGGAGGATTCGGTCCAGGGGCGCTCCAGGGTCTCGTTGTGGAGCCGGCGCATGTGCTCGATCCAGCTCGGCTCCAGGCGGAAGCCAGGTTCGAGGATCCCCATCGGCTCGACCATCATGCGGAAGCGGTAGCTCTCGTCATGGGTCGCCGTATCCCGAGGTCCTGTCAGGAAACGCCAGCCGTAGCCGGGCTTGCGCTCCACCATCTCGAGCTCAGCCAGGCGTGCCAGCACCCGCTGCACCGTGGGGCGGTTGAGGCCGTAGCGGCGCATGATCTCGACTTCGGAAATCTCCTGCGGAAGGGCGTCGTTTCGCTGGTCGCGAGCGATCCGGACAAGCCACTCCTCGTCCTCGTCGACAGCGGCCGGAGGCGGAGCCCTGTTCGGCTGGGGAAGAGCGATCAACTCGACGCCGCGATTCGGCCTGCGGGCGACGATGCCCTGGTTCTCGAGGTGCTGGAGGGCGCCGCGCACAGGTGTTCGGGACACTTCCAGGCGTCGCGCCAGGCTGTTCTCGTTCAGCAGGTCGCCGATCGCGAGGCCGTCCTCATTCACGAGCTGGACGATGCGGTCGGCCAGATCCTGCTGCAAGCGGGTCGGAGAATGCACGTCACTTTCCCTCTTGATTGTATTCTGTCATGATGAAATACAATAGATCTGCAATAAACGCCAGACCCGTTGAGAGGCTACCCTAATGACACCAACCTGTCCGCTCGTCGAAGTATCCGGTTCCCCCCGTGAGCGGGGCCGCCAATATGGCGAGCAGGCAGCGGACCGGGTGCGTCTCGGGATCGAGCACTATTCAGAGCAGCTCGGACGCGACAACCTGACGGCTGAGGGCATTGCCCGGCTCGTGAAGCGTTTCGAGCCGACCATCGACCGGTTTGACTCCACCTATCTCGAGGAGATGCGCGGCATTGCGGAAGGCGCCGGGGTGGCCTTCGAATCCGTCGTGCTCCTCAACGCGCGCACCGAGATCCTGAAGCTCGCCCAGCGTCCCGACGACGAGCGGAATGTGCCGGACGACGATCCGGATGGCTGCACGGGGGTCGTGGTTCTGCCCGAGGCGGCCCGGGATGGGCGCTTGATCCATGCCCAGAACTGGGACTGGAAGGTGGAATGCGCCGAGACCGCGGTGGTTTTGAAGATCCGCCGGGAGGACGGGCCCGATATCCTGACCTTCACCGAGGCGGGCGCCCTCGGCCGCTCGGGCTTCAATGCGGCCGGCATCGCCATCACGGCGAACTATCTCGAAACAGACCGGGATTACCGCCGCCTCGGCGTCCCCCTGGCGCTGATCCGCCGCAAGGTGCTGGAGCAGAAGCAGCTGGCGGTCTCGATGCGTGCGGTCTACGCCACGCCGAAATCCGCCGCGAACAACATGATCGTCAGCCAGGCCAACGGCATCGCGATCGATTTCGAATGTGCGCCGGACGAGACCTTCCAGGTTCTTCCCGAGCGTGGGCTCATCGTTCATGCGAACCATTTCCAGAGCCCGGTCGCCCTCTCGAAGCTGAAGGATACCGGGATCGCCAATACGCCCGACAGTCTCTATCGCGATCTTCGCGTGCGCGCGCTCATCGAGCCGCATCTCGGCGCCGTCACGCGCGATACGGTGAAGAACGCCCTGTTCGACGATTTCGAAACGCCATGGTCGGTTTGCCGCCCGCCGCGCCGGAACCTCAGCAGCAACCTGAGCGCGACCGTCGCAATGATCGTGATGGAGCCCATGCTCGGCATCATGGAAGTCGCGATGCTGCCGGCACTCAACCGCGCCTTCACGACCTACAGGCTCGACATGGAGATCCAGCGGCCCTCCGAGGCGGTATCCGCGCCGATTGCAAAAGCCGTCTAAGGCATCCTGGGCGAGTGCGCCGGGAGACACTGGAGAGAACCGCTTCCACCGGTGGAAGCGGTTCTAAGCAGCGACCAACAGCTGCCGATCACAACAACAGAGCAGGACTTGTGAAGACGTGTGGAGGACCACGATGAAACTGAAGACGAACCTTCTTCTTGCCGGCTGCGTGTCGGCCCTGATGGCCGCGTCCGCGCTGCCCGCCTTTGCGCAGCAGTCAGCGCTTCGCATCGCGCTCAATGCCGATATCCGCAGCACGAATCCGGGCGTGAACCGGGACGACAACACGGATGCGGTCGTCCTTCACGCGGTCGAAGGGCTCGTGGCTTATGGGGAAAACGCCAGCATCAAGCCTTTACTGGCAGAGTCCGTGTCCATCTCGCAGGACGGGCTCTCCTACGTATTCAAGCTGCGCAAGGGCGTCAAATTCCACAATGGTGCCGACCTGACGTCGGAGGACGTGGCCTGGAACTGGAAGCGCTATACGGATCCGAAGACGGAGTGGCGCTGCCTTTCGGAATTCGACGGGCGCGGCCGTTCGCAAGTCGAGGCCGTCGAGACCCCGGATCCGAACACGGTGATCTTCCGCCTGACGAAGCCGGATGCGCTTTTCCTGGCGACGCTGGCGCGTACGGATTGCGGCATGACCGGCATCGTTCACAAGGATTCGGTGAAGGCCGACGGGAGCTGGGACAAGCCCATCGGTACCGGTCCCTTCAAACTGGCCGAGTGGCGGCGCGGTGAGTTCGTCAAGCTCACCAAGTTCGACGGCTACGCGAATCCTGGTGAAGGCAAGCCCGACGGCTATGCCGGGTCGAAGCGACCGCTCGTGGACGAGGTCCGCTTCATCGTGATTCCAGACAGTGCCGCCGCGAAGGCCGCGCTCCTGCGCGGCGACGTCGATGTGGTGCCGGATGTCGCCAACGCGGACGTGAAGGAGGTCAAAGGGAATGCAAATCTGGGCCTGTCCATCGCGCAGAACATGGGCCTGAGTACGCTTCTGATCCAGACGCGGGACCCGCTGCTCTCGAACGTGAAGTTGCGGCAGGCCATCGCAGCGGCGCTGGACACGCCGCAGATTGCCCAGGCGGTCACCGAGGGGCTGGCGAAGCACAACAACTCCATCGTCCCCTTGAGTTCTTCCTACCACACGGCGGCGCATGATCAGGGATATACGTACGATCCCGAGAAGGCGAAGAAGCTCCTGCAGGAGGCCGGCTACAAGGGTGAGCCGGTCGTGATCCTCACCAACAAGCGCTATCCGCAGACCTTCGCGTCCTCCGTCATCATGCAGGCGATGCTCCAGGCGGTCGGGATCAACGCGAACCTGGAGGTGCTGGAATGGGGCACCCAGCTCGACCGCTACAGCAAGGGCAATTACCAGATGATGGCCTTCCCGTATTCGGCGCGGCTCGACCCCTCGCTGAGCTACGAATCCGTCATGGGTCCGAAGGACAAGCAGCCGCGCAAGGTGTGGGACAGCCCGGAGGCCCAGGCTCTGCTGGAGAAGTCCATGGTCACGGCCGCTCCCGAAGAGCGCCAGAAGATCTTCGACGATCTCCATCGCCGGTTCCTGACGGAGGTGCCGTTCGTGATGCTCTACAACGGCGTCGAGGCGAGCGCCTTCCGCAAGAACGTCCAGGGCTATACCGCATCCGTCCTGTCCAAGCCGCGCGCCTGGGAGGTGAAGGTCGCCAACTAGACGACGCGTCGTGAATCGGGCTCAGCCTCTCCTGACCGGGGAGGCTGAGCCTCGGATTCCACGGGCATCCCCGTCTGCCGGATGTGAGCGGCCAGAACACGCCTGAGCGCCTCCGCATCCCGCGCCTCCAGCGCATCGATCATCATGAAATGCTCGCGGCCGGACTGCTCGATGCGCGCCCGGGTCTTCCACTGCGTTGCGGGCGCCGAGGGGCCGCGCCCACGCAGCTCCGTGACGACGTTGACCAGTTCCCTGTTGGTGCAGAGCTTCAGGAGACGCACATGAAACGCGATGTTCGCCTCGTATTGCTCGAGAATCGTCCCGGTCAGGATCAGCTCCTCGAACCGGGCGGCGAGCCGGCGAAGGTCTCGCAGGTCGGCCGCATTGACGCTTTGCACCATGCTCTCCGCCGCTGCGGTCTCGAGGATCACCCGGACATCGCGGATCTCGTCCGCCTGCCGGTCGTCCAGGGCATGGACGTGGTAGCCGCGGTTCGGAACATGGCGGACCAGGCGCTTCGTCGCCAGCTGGTCGAGGGCCCGGCGCACATCCATGCGGGTTGCGCCGTAACGGTTTTCGAGATCGATCTGCTTCAGCCAGGTGCCCGGCGTGAAGACGCCGGCCTGGATGTCGCGCGCCATGATGTCGACGAGGCTGGCGGGGGAACTGTCGGTCTTGGCAGTCATCGGGGCAGGGGACCCTCGGTTGCAGGAAACGGCGCCGTTCAGGCGGCAGCCTCCGGCCGGAAGGGCCGCCGGAGATGCCTGATGCCCAGAGTCAATAAATGGCCGGTCGCGCGCCGCACAAGAAAAAAGCCTCGGCGAGTATTGCCAAGACCGTTTCCAGATGCAAACATTTTGGCGCCAATCTTTACGCCAATCAGGTTTACCCCATGGACATAGCTCAAGCCTCACCCCCGCCCGACGGGGCCGGCAAGGTCGACCGCGGCCGCCAGATCTACGATCTCGGCCACACCACGGTCGTGGCCAGCCGGAGCGATCCGCGCTTCTCCTATTGCCTCTACGTGCCACCGACCTTGGGGCAGGGCGATCCTCCGGATCTCGTCGTGGCCATGCACGGGACGGGGCGCGCCTTCATGTCCTACCGCGATGCCTTCGCGGAGTTCGGCCGCTGGAACAACTGCGTCATCCTCTGTCCGCTCTTCCCTGTCGGAGTGCTGGGCGACGGCAACCGGGACGGCTTCAAGTACATGCAGGAGGGCGATATCCGTTATGATCGGGTGCTCCTGTCCATCGTCGAGGAGGTCGGCGAGCGCTATGATCTTGACGTCGCGCGCTTCGCCCTTTTCGGCTATTCCGGCGGCGGCCACTTCACCCATCGGTTCCTCATGCTCCACCCGGACCGTCTCTGGGCAGCGTCCGTCGGCGCGCCCGGCTCGGTGACGCTGCTCGACCCGACTCGCGATTGGTGGGTCGGGACGCGGGATGTGAAGGAACGCTTCGGCATCGACATCGACGTGAAGGCCATGACGCGCGTTCCGGTGCAGATGATCGTCGGCGCCGCGGATCTCGAGACCTGGGAGATCACCCATCGGGAGGGCGGGCGCCACTGGATGCCCGGCGCCAACGATGCGGGGCGGACACGCCCCGAGCGCCTGGACAGCCTGCGCCGCTCTTTCGAGGCGCAGGGCATCAATGTGCGCTTCGATCTGGTGCCGAACGTGCCTCACGACGGCAATCGCGTCGTCGGGCATGTTCAGAATTTCTTTGCCGATGTCCTGAAGAACAGGCGGGCCGGACGGAATGAGAAAGCAGAGGGGTAGGATCATGAATAAGACCATTGTGGCCGCGTTCGGGGCGGCGCTCGTGACGGCGGCTCCCGCTGCGGCTCAGTCCGTGACGGTGGCGCTCAACGCCGATATCCGCAGCACCAATCCTGGCGTGAACCGAGACGACAACACCGATGCGGTGGTGCTGCACATGGTGGAGGGGCTCGTCGGCTATAGGGAGAACGGGACCGTCGCGCCGCTTCTGGCCGAGTCCGTCAGCCTGTCGCCGGATGGAAAGACCTATACGTTCCGCCTTCGCAAGGGCGTGAAGTTCCACAACGGAGCGGATCTGACCGCCGAGGACGTTCTGTGGAGCTGGAACCGCTACATGGATCCCAAGACGGACTGGCGCTGCCGCTCTGATTTCGACGGCCGCTCCGGCCTGAAGGTCGAGAAGGTCGAGGCGACCGATCCTCTTACGGTCACCATGACCCTCGACCGCGCCAGCGCGCTCTTTCTCGATTCCATGGCGCGGACCGATTGCGGCATGACGGCGATCCTGCACAAGAGTTCGGCCAAGGAAGATGGGAGCTGGGACAAGCCGGTCGGCACGGGCCCGTTCAAGTTCGGCGAGTGGCGCCGCGGCGAGTTCGTGACCCTCACGCGCTTCGACGAATACCAGTCCCCGCCCGGGGACAAGCCGGACGGCCTTGTCGGAGCCAAGCGGACTGCTCTGCCGGAGGTGAAGTTCCTCGTGGTGCCTGACGCCTCCACCGTGAAGGCCGCGCTCGTCTCGGGCGCCGTCGATGTGGCACAGGTGCTCGACACCGACGTGCCGGAGCTGAAGAAAGCCGCGAATGTGGAGGTCGGCCTCTTCCCGTCGGCGACGAAGCACACCTTCCTGTTCCAGACCCGCGATCCGCTTCTCGGTAACGTGAAGCTGAGGCAGGCCATCGCGGCGTCCATCGACATGCCGCAGCTCGTGGCAGCGGTTTCGAACGGCAACGGCAGGCCCAACAACTCGGCCGTGGCCGTCACGTCGGCCTATTACGCCGACGCGCAGCGCAAGGGCTACACCTATGACCCTGCCAAGGCGCAGCAGCTCCTGAAGGAGGCCGGATACAAGGGCGAGCCGATCAAGATCATCGCCAACAAGCGCGTCCACGTGCCGAGCTTCAACGCGGCCGTGATCGCCCAGGCGATGATGCAGGCGGTCGGCATCAATGCGGAGATCGAAGTGCTCGAATGGGCGACCCAGCTCGATCGGTACAACAAGGGCAATTACCAGATGATGTCCTTCTCGTATTCGGCGCGCCTGGATCCTGCCCTGAGCTACGAGCAGTTCTCCGGCCCGAAGGACAAGCAGCCGCGCAAGGTGTGGGACGACGCGGAGACAGAGGTGCTGATCACGAAGGCGTCCGAAATCTCCGACCAGGCTGAACGCCAGAAGATCTTCGACGAGCTTCACCGGCGTCAGATGGAGGCAACGCCGCTCATCATCTTTGCCAATGGCCAGGAAGCCTGGGCCCACACGAAGCGCGTCCAGGGTGCGGATCCGTGGGAGGGCAAGCCCCGCGTCTGGGGTGCCCGCGTCGTGGCGAACTGATCGAGACGGGGAGGGACGACCATGCTGCGCTTCGCACTCAGACGGATCCTCATGGCCGTCCCGACCCTGCTCATCATGGCGGTTTCGGTGTTCGTCCTGATCCGTCTCATTCCGGGGGATCCGGCCTCCCTTATGCTCGGCGACCTCGCGGATCCCGCGAGTCTCGCCGACCTGCGGCAGCGTCTGGGTCTCGACCAGAGCCTTCTGGTTCAGTTCGGCATCTGGTTCGGCAATGTCCTGCAGGGCGATCTCGGCAACTCCATCACGTCAAGCCAGCCGGTTCTGCCGCTCGTGCTCGACAGGTTCTGGATCAGCGCCAGGATCGTGCTCGTGGCGGTTCTGTTCGCCAGTGCGGTCGCGGTTCCGGCCGGCGTAATCGCGGCCTGGCGGCAGAACAGCACCCTCGACCTGGCGTTGGTGGGTACGGCAACCCTGCTCCTGTCCATTCCCACATTCTGGCTTGGCCTTCTGCTTCTGCTGCTCTTCGGCCTGAAGCTCGAATGGCTGCCCGTCGTCGGCTATGTCTCCTTCACCGAGAACCCGACGGCAGCGCTTCTCTACATCATCATGCCGGTCATGACCCTGTTCCTCCACGAGATGGGCGTCCTGATCCGCATGGCGCGGGCGAGCACCCTCGAGGTGCTGCGGCTCGACTACATCACCCATGCCCGCGCGAAGGGGCTCTCCGAGAGCGCCGTGCTGTGGCGGCATGCCTTCAAGAACGCCTTCGGACCGACCTGGACCCTGATCGGCCTCGTCCTCGGCAACCTGCTCGGCGGCATCGCGGTGGTCGAGACGGTGTTCACGATCCCTGGCCTCGGGCGGCTTCTCGTCGATTCCATCTTCGCCCGCGACTACCCGGTCATCCAGGGATGCCTGCTCTTCGTAGCGTTCGTCTATGTGCTCGTGAATCTGATCGTCGATCTTCTCTATCCTGTCTTCGACCCGAGGGTGACTGCGGAATGAAACTACCAGCTCCCAACACGATCCTGGGTGGCGCGATCGTCGGTGTCGTCATTCTCAGCGCGCTCTCCGGTGCGCTCTGGACACCCTTCGATCCGCTCAAGATCAATTTCGCGGCCCGCCTGCAGCCGCCGGGGCCCGTCTACTGGCTCGGCACCGACGAATTCGGCCGCGATGTCTTAAGCCGTCTCATGGCGGCCGCGGCCACCAGCGTCTGGATCAGCCTCCTCACGGTCACGGCAGCCGTCGTGGCCGGCACGGCGCTCGGCGTCTTCGCGGGCTATGTGCGCGGCTGGACGGACCGCATCCTCATGGCCTTCAACGATGCGCTCCTGGCCTTCCCGGGCATCCTTCTGGCGCTCGGCCTGCTCGCCGTCATCGGCGCGAACAAGTACGGCATCATCCTGGCGCTCGGCCTGGCCTATACGCCCTCCGTGGCGCGCGTGGTGCGCGGCACCGTGCTGTCCCTGCGCGAGAAGGAATTCGTCGAGGCCTCACGGGTGATGGGCAATTCGGAGGCCTTCACGATGGCGCGGCACATCCTGCCCAATTGCGTCGCGCCGCTGACGGTGCTCGCCACCTCCATGTTCGGCTGGGTGCTCCTGTCCGAGAGCGCCCTGAGCTTCCTGGGGCTCGGCGTGCCGCCGCCCGCGCCCACCTGGGGTAATATGCTCGCCAGCAGCCGCGCCTTCATCGCCCAGGCCGTCTGGCTCGGCATCTTCCCTGGCCTGTGCATTTCGCTGACGCTTCTTGGCATCAACCTCATAGGCGATGCCCTGCGCGACAAGCTCGACCCGCGCATGCGAGGAGTGTGACATGGCCAAGACCGAACTTCTCAGCGTCGAGGACTTGAAGCTCACGGTGGCACGCAGCGGGATGGATGTCGTCAAGGGCATCAGCTTCTCGGTGGCGCCCGGCGAGATCGTCGGCATCGTGGGGGAATCCGGCAGCGGAAAGACCCTTGCGGCGCGCGCCGTCATGGGGCTCGAGCCACCGGCCATTCGCCGCACCGGCGGCACCATCCGGTTCGAAGGCCGGGATATCGCGCAGCTTTCCCCGGGTGAACTGAGGAAGCTGCGCGGGGCGCGCGTCGGCATGGTGTTCCAGGAGCCGATGACCTCCCTCAACCCGTCCATGCTCATCGGCCGGCAACTCGACGAGGGTCTGGCGCTTCACCGGAAGCTGAGTGCCGAGGAAAGACGGACGCTCATTCTCGACATGCTCCGCCGCGTCGGTCTCAAGGACCCGGAGGGGGCGCTGAAATCCTATCCCCACCAGTTCTCGGGAGGAATGCGCCAGCGCATCATGCTGGCCTCCGTGATGCTCCTGCAGCCGGCGCTCCTCATCGCCGACGAACCGACGACGGCGCTCGATGCCCTCGTGCAGCGGGACGTGCTGGAGCTGATGGTCGAGCTCACGCGGGCGCGGGGCACGGCCGTCCTCATGATCAGCCACGACCTTGCGATGGTGGCCCGCTATACGGACCGGATCATCGTGATGCAGAAGGGCGAGATCGTGGAGGAAGGGCCCACGCAGGACCTGCTGCGCGAGCCCAAGGACCCCTATACCCGCAAGCTCCTGACCGCGATGCCGCATCGCCTTCCGGCGCGGGATATTCCAGACACGGCGGTGCCCATCGTGGAAATCCGCAATCTCGTGGTCGAATACGGCGGCCGGCAGGGCCTCCTGCGCAAGGAGGCGGGCAAGCGGGTGCTGCACGGGATCGATCTCGCTATCCGACCGCGGGAGGTTGTGGCGCTGGTCGGCGGGTCGGGCTCCGGCAAAACGACCCTGGGCCGCGCGATCGCGGGGCTCCTCAACCCGACCGGCGGGGAGATCCGCTTTGCGGGACGCTCTATCGTACCCGGAAGCGAGGGCTGGAACGATTACCGCCTCAACTGCCAGATGGTGTTCCAGGATCCTTATTCCTCCCTAGATCCTCGGATGACCATCGGGGCGCTCGTCCGTGAGGCCCTGCGCCTCGTGCCGAATATGAGCAGCCGCGAAAAGACCGAGCGCGTCCGTGAGGTGCTGAACGAGGTCGGCCTCGGCGGCGAATATGCGGAGCGCTATCCGCACGAACTCTCGGGCGGCCAGCGCCAGCGCGTCGCCATTGCCCGCGCGGTTGTGCGCCGGCCTGCTTTCGTCATCGCGGACGAGCCCGTCTCGGCCCTCGACGTGACGGTGCGCGCGCAGGTGCTCGACCTCTTCGCGGACCTGCAGGAGCGGCACGGATTCTCGTGCCTCTTCATCAGTCACGATCTCGGCGTGGTTGAACAGGTCGCGGACCGGGTCATCGTCATGCAGGACGGGCAGATCGCCGAACAGGGGACGCGCGACGCCGTGTTCGATGGGCCACAGCATCCCTATACCAAGCGCCTTCTTTCGGCGATTCCGATCCTGGTGCGCACGGAACAGGATGGCGTGCGCCTGCGCTGGCGCGACGAGGAGGCCGCTCCGGGCCAAGAGGCCGAGATTGCTCGACCCGGGGCCTACGCGTCCCGCGCCTGAGGCCAGCAATAATCTTCAGACCGGCTGCTGGGGCGCACGAGCAACGCGCCTCGGCAGCCGGTTCTTTTTTGCGATCCTGTCAGAAGGCCTGTTGCACCGGACCTGTGGATGACCTTGCACGGGGGCTCAGCCTTGTTCAGATGACAGGATCACGTGAATTTCCGGCTTGAAGTCATCCCTTGAGTACATCCTCCCTCATAAAGGCACTTGCCAAAATTGCACACGCGTGCAAGCCTGACCTCATCGTCGCACTCAACCGCGCAAGTCCTGGCTTTGCGGGTCATGCAGGGTGGACGAGATGCGAACTGATCGCCTGCGGCAAGGCCGCGCGAGAGCGGATCAAAAGTCAGTCGCATGAGGAAACGCGAGCGGGCCGGATTCCGGCTCCTGGAAGGACGTGACGGAATGACGAGTTCGGCGGCGCCTGCGCAGATTCCATCGAGTGTTTCTCCCGCGAGAGCTCTCCTGAGCCGCCTCTGGCATTTCCTGACCCAGCCCGAACGCCTCCTCGGCATGCTGCTTGCTCTGATCCTCGGCGCGCTGGTCCTCGTGCCCCTGTTCGAGTTGATCCGCGAGACCCTTACGGTCCAACCTTACGACCGCGCCTACCTGCCTAAGGCGCAGCCGGGCGAGTTCACGCTTTTCCATTACGAGCGCGTCTTTGCCGGGCGCCTGTCCTGGGCGATCTTCTACAAGCCCTTCCTCAATTCGCTGGTGACGGCCTTTGCGGCCACGGCCATCTGCCTAACGCTCGGTGCAAGCCTCGCATGGCTGATCGTGCGCACGAATATCCCGTTCCGGAATTTCCTGCACACGCTGGTGATGATCCCCTACATGCTGCCGTCCTGGGTGATGGCTCTTGCGTGGATCACGTTCTTCAAGAACGACCGCATCGGTGGCGCATCCGGCGCCTTCGCGTATTTCTTCGGCGTCCAGCCGCCGGACTGGATCGCCTATGGGCCGCTGCCGATCATCATCTGCCTGTCGCTTCATTATTACGTCTATTCGTATCTGTCCGTCTCGAGCTCTGTAACGAGCGTCGACAGCCAGCTCGAAGAGGCGGGCGCGATGGCGGGTCTCTCGCGCATCAAGCAGCTTCTCTGGATCACCGCGCCCCTGCTCCTGCCGGCCATCGGCTCTGCCGTGGTGATGACCTTCATCCGCGTGGTCGGATCGTTCGGTACGCCCGCGGTTCTCGGAATGCCCGTGCGCTACTATGTGCTGCCGACGCAGATCTACGCCGCCATGGGAACGCGCAATGCCGGCGACGGCTTTCTGCTGGCGCTCGTTCTCGTGGTCCTGGCGTGCCTCTTCATTTTCATCAACCAGCGGCTCATCGGCGTTCGGAAGAGCTTCGTGACGCTCTCGGGCAAAGGCTTCCGCAGCAAGGAGATCGATCTCGGTCCCTGGCGCTGGCCGCTCTTCGGCCTCATCATGCTGCTTATGATCGCGGCGGTCGCATTCCCGCTCGTCCTCCTGGTCCTGCAATCGCTCATCAAGACGGCCGGCAATTACAGCCTCAGCAACCTGACCCTGCATTACTGGATCGGCGGAGGAGGCGAGGGGATCGACCAGCTGCAGGCGGCTCTGGTCGACAACGGGAACATCATCGACGCGACCTGGAACAGCCTCAAGCTGTCGTTCCTCACGGCCATGACGACAGGAATCTTCGGCTTCCTCATCGGCTATGTGGTGGTCAGGACACGCGGCTCCCTGACGTCCCGGGCCCTGGAGCTGGTGGCCTTCCTGCCATACATCTTCCCGGCGCTCGCCTTCGGGGCGATCTATATCGGCATGTTCGCCCGCCCGTTCGGGCCCATTCCGGCGCTTTACGGCACCTTCGCGCTGCTCGTGCTGATCTGTTCGGTCAAGACGCTGCCCTTCACGTCGCGCACGGGCATTGCGGCGCTCCTGCAGATCGACAAGTCCCTGGAGGAGGCTGCGCGCGTCCAGGGCATCGGCTGGCTCCGCCGTATGATGCGGATCGTCGTTCCCATCGCGGCCGGCGGCCTTCTCTCGGGCATGCTGCTCAGCTTCATCAGCATCATGCGGGAATTGTCGCTCATCATCCTGCTTGTCACGCCTTCGACCAATGTGCTCGCCGGCGTCATCTACAACTACCAGAACCAGGACATGCCTCAGCTCGTGGGCGTCGCAACCGTGTTGCTTGTCGCCATCGTGATCGCGGTCAACCTGGTCGTCCGCGCCTTGTCGAAAAAAGCGCGCGTCGGAGCGGCCTGACAGTCCTGCCGAACCGACGTGAAGGGAAAAGAACGGAGGAAACCCACCATGACACCGACATTCCGCACCGCCAAAGCCCTGCTCGCAGCCGGTGCCCTGACCGTCGCCCTGGCGGCGCCCGCCCTGGCACAGCAGGCTGATCCCAAATGGGATGCCTGGCTGCAGAAGAGCCAGCTCGGGCCCTATCAGAAGAACGAGAACTGGGACGAGGTCGTCGCCAACGCCAAGAAGGAAGGCGAGGTCGTCGTCTATTCGTCGACCGGCACCATGATGAAGGTGGCCGAGGACTTCGCGAAGTTCTATCCGGAGATCAAGGTCAAGGCCTACGACCTCGGGTCGGAGAAGACCATCGAGAAGGTCGTGCGCGAGCATCAGGCCGGCGTCTATGCGGCGGACGTCGTCTATTCGGGCGGCACCGAGCAGATGGTGTTCGATCTCCTGCCCAATCACCGCATCGTCAATTACGTACCGTCCTACCTGACGGACAAGATCCCGGCCGAACACCGCGAGCCCCTGCTGACGCACGTGATCGAGGCCTACGGCATCTTCTACAATTCGGAAGCCTATCCACAGCCGCCCATCAAGAGCATCTGGGAGCTCACCGAGCCGCAATGGAAGGGCCGCTTCTCCATGAAGTCGCCGGCCGGCTCTCTCACCACGCTTATGACGCTCGCGGCCATCGTCGAGCATTCCGACGAAATGCAGAAGGCCTATGAAGAGCATTACGGCAAGAAGCTCGAGCTCTCGTCCGGGGTCGAGAATGCCGGTTACGAGTTCCTGCACCGCCTGATCGGCAACGACATCGTGATTTCCGACAACAGCTCGAAGATCGCGACCGCCGTCGGCCTGCGCGGGCAGGCCAAGCCGCCGATGGCCTTCTCGGTCATCCACTATCTGACCAAGAACCAGAGCGACAATTACGCGAATGCGATCCCGTACGATCTGAAGCCGTCGGCCCTCTACTCCTACCCGACCTACGTGACCATCGCCGGGCAGGCGCCGCATCCGAATGCCGCGAAGCTCTTCGTGGCCTTCCTGATGGGCAGCAAGGACCTGAACCTTTCGTCCGAGCTGAAGCCGCCGTTCCGGTCCGGAAAATCCCTGGAGCTTCTGCAGGGTATGGCAGCCTTCTACCAGATCGGCACCTTCTCGCCGCGCACCGACGTTCCGGCGCCGCCGCACAGCGAGATGTGGCCGAAGGCCAAGAAGCTCACCGCGTCGCCTGAATTCGTGCGGGACAACATCGCGAAGATCAGCGACTTCTGGATGGCCGAGACGAGCCGATAACGTAAGCCGAACGGCTTCCTAGCGAGAGAGTGCCCATGTCTGAAATCGTCCTCAGCAACATCACGAAGTCGTACGGAAGCCATCTGGCCATTCCGGGCCTCGATCTCGACATCCCGAAGGGCAGCTTCGTGACCCTGCTCGGGCCGTCGGGCTGCGGCAAAACCACGACCTTGCGCGTCATCGCCGGCCTCGAGCAGGCGACGACGGGCGAGGTCCTTCTCGGCGGAAAGACCGTCTATTCCAGCCGGACCGGCACCTTCGTTCCGCCCGAGCGGCGCGGGCTCGGCTTCATCTTCCAGAGCTATGCCCTTTGGCCAAACATGAAGGTGGACCGGAACATCACCCTGGCGCTCTCGGAGGCGAAGCAGCCTCCGCAGGTGGTAAAGGAGCGTCTTGCGGAAGCGCTGGCGAAGGTCCAGCTCACCGGGCTCGAGGACCGCTATCCGTCCGAGCTGTCCGGAGGGCAGCAGCAGCGCGTCGCCGTCGCCCGCCTCATCGCGGCACGCAACGCGATTCTCCTCATGGACGAGCCTTTGTCGAACCTCGACGCCAAGCTCAGGACCGAGATGCGCACGGAGCTCAAGCGCCTGCACCGGGAGCTTCAGGCGACGACCGTCTATGTCACGCACGATCAGGTCGAGGCGCTGACCATGTCCGACATCATCGTAGTGATGAAGGACGGCGTCATCCAGCAGCAGGGCACGCCCTACGAGATCTATCACGATCCGGCGAACCTCTTCGTCGCGGAGTTCATCGGCGATCCGCGGATCAACCTGCTCGACGGAACCTTGAGCACGGCCGGGGGCGAGCGGGTCGTGCGCTTCGGCGAGACCGACATTCCCGTCCCGGCCGGCCTGCAGAGCGCCGACGGGCCCGTGACCTTCGCGATCCGTCCGGAAAACATCGTCATCGCCGAGAAGGCGGGCCCGGCGAGCCTTGCGGCGGAGGTCGATATCGTCCAGCCCACGGGCTCGCAGACGATCATCTCGCTCCTGGTTGGGGCGCATCGGATCACGGCGCTCATTCCACGCTTCGAGACCGCTCTTCCGAAGAAGAATATCTGGATCGACTTTCCGGCCGACAGGCTCTCCTTCTTCGACAAGCGGAGCGGCACCCGCATTCCAGCCGCAAAACCTGCCCTGCAGGCGTCCCATGCCGCATGACGGCCGGCTCGGATCACGTCGGAAAGGCGCGACGTCTTTCGGCCGAAGCGCATTGAGCCAGCATTTTTTCTGAAGATCGAGGAACACGACATTCCATGACGAATCCGTTCAAGTTCAACCGTCCGCCGATGAGCCTCATCGTGGATGACCTGCCGCCCTTCGGGATCAAGCTTTTCGTGGGCGGCGCCGCGGCCGCGGCCGACAAGGCGCTCCTGGAGCGCAACGACGTAGCCATCGTGGTCAACTGCGCCGTCAACCTGGACATCGACTATCTGGCGGGGGCGGAATCCTCCGAAACCACGTCGCCCCACGGGCCGATCCGCAACTACAAGCTCGGTCTCATCGACGATGACGGCAATCCGGATACGATGCTCCTTGCTGGATATTACCTGCTGGACGGCGCCCTGCACCAGCAATTGCCGGACCGAAGCACCTATCCGCATCGCCGCCGGGGCAACGTATTGCTCCATTGCCGGGGCGGCCGCAGCCGCTCGGTCATTCTGGCGGCGCTCTACATCCATATCCAGATGCCGGACCGCTTTCCCACCCTCGACGCGGCGATCGCACATCTCCGGGCCGCCCGCGAGCTTCATCCCAGCGAGTGGATGGAGACGCCCAAGCCGATGCTCACCGAAGCCGCCCGCCACGCGGCATCGTGGATCCACCGGATCGAGCAGGAAAAGCACTCGGCGCCGAAGCGCGCGGCCTCACATTCATAAAACAGGAATTTCACCATGTTGGCGAACACTACGGCCAAGGCTGTCGAGCCGGCCATTCATGCTCTTCCGGCGAGCGCCAGCCTGCGGTTGCCCGTGGCCTGCGCGGCGGCTCGCGAGGCGGGCTTCCTGGCGCGCAGGCGCTTCAACGGGCGACCGGGCCTTTCCAACATCAACCTCAAGGGCCACCAGGATTATCTCTCGGCGGTCGATGCCGAGGTGGAAGGCCTGCTGCGCACCAGGCTGCTGGAGAGCTTTCCCGAGGATTCGTTCTTCGGCGAGGAGGGCGGCGGCTCTTTCGACGACAATGTCTGGGTCGTCGATCCCATCGACGGCACGGCCAATTTCGTGCGCGGCATCCCACAATTCTGCATCTCGCTCGCCTATGTGCGTGACGGACGGACGCAGATCGGCATCATCTATGATCCGATGGCCGACGAGCTGTTCGTCGCAGAGCGGGGCAGGGGGGCGACGCTCAACGGGGAACCCATCCGGGTCAGCGGGCTGGACGAGATCAACTCCTCGACCATCGAGGCAGGATGGTCGAACCGGCTGCCGTTCAGCCAGTACGTGGACCTGATCGGCCGTCTGCTTGACGACGGAGCAGGCGTTCGCCGGGGTGGGTCGGGGGCCCTGGCTCTGGCCTATGTGTCGGCCGGGCGTCTGGACGGCTATTGCGAACTGCACATGAATTCCTGGGACGCGCTGGCTGGCCTGCTTCTCATCGAGGAGGCCAGAGGCTGGGTGAACGATTTCCTGGCCAATGACGGCCTGCGCGACGGCAACGCCGTGCTCGGCTGTACGCCGGGCTTGAGAGAGCGCCTCGTTCGGCTGACGGGCGTAGACTAACAGATCGCCTGAACTTCAGAGCAACTTCTCCTGCCAGTAAGAAGAAAGCGCGCCATGGACAGCAAAGCGAAGCCGTCATCGTTCTTGCACAGGTGTGCATGCCGTGCTCTAATTCCGGTTCTCACGCTTTAGGCGGGTGTTTTGTTCAACCGGAGACCATCAGGCCAGTAGTTCGAAACCAAACATCGCCGCGGGCTTGCAGCGATGAAGCAAAAGACCGGGGCCGGATCGCAAAGCGAACTCGAGAAACCCGGCAGCTTCCCATCAGCAGCATGATGCAAGTCGCGGCCACCACGGGAGGAAGACGTGAGGCGTCGCATTGCCATCGGGATTGATGGCTGGATTTCACTGTCCGGGTCCGCGCCTGCTGGCCGGACCGGGCGGCACCATTCCGGCGGCATGTCCCGGAAATGGATCGAGGTTCCGGGAACACGGCGCCAGTTGAAATTCGCCCGAAGCGTCACGGTGGCCGAACATGCGGCCTCTTAGTTCATCTACGAGAGATGCCTCCTTCGCGGGTGGCGGGATCGCCCCGTTGCCGCCCACGACTTTCCAGCGCTTGCGCTACAGGCTCAAACTCTCCTTGAGAGAGCCGACGACCGTCATCGGCATCCTAACGGCGCTTCTGTTCGCCTATCTGATCGTCGTGCCGATCGCCTCCATGCTGACCGACGCGGTGCATGTGCAGTTTGGTGACGAGAGGCGGATCGGCCGGCCCTTCGGCGAGCTCACCCTCTATTATCTCAACCGGGCCTTCCTGGCTCCCATCTCGACTGCCCTGTTCTGGACACCGCTGCTGAACACGCTTTCGGTGGCGTTCGGCGCGATTGTGATCTCGTTCCTGGTGGGCACGCCGCTGGCGTGGCTGATCAGCCGGACCGACATGCTCGGGCGCAAGTGGTTCGCCACGGCGCTCATCGTTCCCTACATGCTGCCGGCCTGGACCTTCGCACTGGCTTGGACAACTCTGTTCAAGAACCGCACGGTCGGCGGGCAGCCGGGATGGATCGAGGCGCTGGGCTTCACGCCGCCGGACTGGCTGGCTTACGGGCAGGTTCCGATCACCATCGTCCTCGCGCTGCACTACACGCCGTTCATCATCCTGCTGTTCGGCTCGGCCTTGCGCCGCTTCGACTCTCAGCTCGAAGACTCGGCTCGGATTCTCGGCGCGCGGCAATATCAGGTCGCGTGGCGGATCATCCTGCCGCTCATGCGCCCAGCGCTGCTCTCCGCCATGGTGCTGATCTTCGCCAAGTGCCTCGGCGAGTTCGGCGTGCCTTACGTCCTCGGCCTGCCGGTCAAGTTCGAGGTGCTCTCGACTTCTCTCTTCCGAAGCATTTCATCCCGGCAGAGCGGCGTCGCCGCAGTGCTCGCAGGCGCCATCATGCTGATCGGCATCGTCACGCTGCTGATCGACGCCAGGCTCGTCAAGGAGGCCCGCCGGTTTGTCACCGTCGGCTCGAAGGGCACGATGAACCGGCTGACGCGCCTCGGTCGGCTGCGGATCCTCGCGACGCTTTTCGCCGCGACGGTCTTCATGCTGAGCGTCGGGCTGCCGCTGCTCACCCTGTTCCTCTCCACGATCATGGAAGTGCCGGGCCGCTTCGCGTTCGACAACTTCACCCTGAACTACTGGATCGGGCGGGATCTGGACAGCGTCGCCCTCCGGACCGGGATCCTGCTGAGCCCGGATCTCTGGCGCGCGGCCTGGAACACCCTGTGGATCGTCGGCCTGGCCTCGGTCACGTCCGGCCTCCTGGGGCTCCTCGTGGGATACGTAGCGGTGCGCACGCCGTTCCGGCCCCTCGCGACCTTCCTGCGTCAGGTCACGTTCCTTCCCTATCTCGTGCCCGGCATCGCGTTTGCGACGGCCTATCTGTCGCTCTTCGCCGTGCAGCGCGGTCCGGTCCCGGCTCTGTACGGGACAAGCGCGATCCTCATGCTGGCCCTCATGGCGGACCAGATGCCCTACGCGTCTCGCGCCGGCGTCTCGGCCATGATGCAGCTCGGCAAGGATCCGGAGGAGGCAGCACAGGTCGCGGGCGCGGGATGGTTCAGGCGCATGCTGTCGATCGTCATCCCCATCCAGAAGGGATCGCTGGTCACTGGGATCCTGCTGCCCTTCATCTCGGGGATCAAGGGGCTCAGTCTGTTCGTCGTCCTCGCGGTGCCGAGCACCGATGTCCTGACGACCTTCTCCATGCGTCTCGTGGACTATCACTATACGCAGGCGGCGAATGCCGTCGTGCTGATCGTCGCGGGCATCGCCTATGCGGGCACGCTTGCGGCGCAGAAACTGACCAGGACCAACATCGCAGAAGGACTCGGTGGCTGATGCCGACTATTACCCTGCGCGATGCGCAAAAAAGCTATGGGACCAACGCGGCGAACGCGGTCTCCAACCTCGATCTCGAGATCGGCGACGGGGAGTTCATGTGCCTGCTCGGGCCCTCGGGCTGCGGGAAGACGACGACCTTACGCATGATCGCCGGTCTCGAAAACCTTTCGGATGGAGAGATCCGGATCGGCGAGCGGGTTGTGGATTCCGTCCGCCAGGGCGTCTTCGTTCCGCCTGAGAAGCGGGAGATGGGGCTCGTCTTCCAGAGCTATGCACTCTGGCCGCACCTGACCATCGAGCACAATACGGATTTCGGCCTGCGCCTGCGCAAGGTCCCGAAGGCCGAGCGGGAGGCGCAGGTCGAGCGGGTGATGCGGGCCCTCGACATCGAAAAATACCGTCACCGCTATCCCTCGCAACTGTCCGGCGGCCAGCAGCAGCGTGTGGCCCTTGCCCGCATGCTCGCGGTCAATCCCGGCATCCTGCTGCTCGACGAGCCTCTGTCGAATCTCGACGCGCGGCTGCGCCTGGAGATGCGGGCGGAATTGAAGCGGATCCATCGGGAGTTCAACACCACGATCGTGTTCGTGACCCACGACCAGTGGGAGGCCATGACGCTTGCGACCAAGATCGCCGTGATGAACGAGGGCACGCTCCAGCAGCTCGGCACGCCGAACGAGATCTACGATCTGCCTGCGAACCGCTTCGTGGCCGAGTTTGTCGGCAGTCCTCCCATCAACATCCTGACACTCGAAGGCGCGGACAGTTCCGGGCTGGCTGGCGCGGCCCGCCACTATCTGGCTCGCTGGCATTCGGGCCCGGAGAGCATCGGCTCGGTCGGGATCCGGCCGGAAGCGCTCCGCCTGGCCCTGTCACCGGACCAGGTTCCGGAAGGCAGCTTCAGCGGCCCGGTCGAAGTCACGGGAATTTTGCCGACAGGCGGCAGCTGGATTCTCGAACTCGCCGGAGAAGGGGACCCGCTCTTCATGACGATGCACGAGGCGCCGGAGATGGACCTGGGAACGAAGGCGCACTTTTGGGCGAAGCCCGAGGTGCTGCATGTCTTCGACGCCAAGGGACAACGCTCCACCGCGTTCGACAGGAGCGTCCGCCGTCGCGCCCCGACACAATAGGGGATGCGGCGTCGAACCGGCCGGCAGCGGTGCGGACCCGGGGGCACTCCGCACCGCGCCGGCTAAGCCAAAGGCGAAACGACAAAAGGGAGAGGAACGATGATGAAGGTCAATTCACGGGCTGGGCGCCGGAGAAAAGCGGGCGCTGCATTTCCGGCCGCCGGCCTCGCGGCGCTTCTGCTGCTGGCGCAGGCCCCCGGCGCGTCTGCCCAGGACGGGGATCTCGAGGCGCTCATCGCGGCGGCCAAGAATGAGGGCCCGATCAATGTCTACGACAGCACCGGAAAGATCGTCGAGATCGCCAAGGGGTTCAGCAAGAAATACGGCCTGAAGGCCACCGGCATGAAAGTCTCGGCCAACAGCCAGCTCGAGATGATCATCCGGGAAGGCCGCGCGGGCAATGTCCAGGGCGACGTGGTGCTGATCACCGACACGCCGGCCGCCTTCGCGCAGTTGATTCCGCAGAACTTCGTCGAGAGCTGGGTGCCGCCCGAGATGGCGAAGAAGATTCCGGCTCAGTTCCAGAAGCCCCTCGCCATTTCGACCAACGCCAATGTGTGGGCCTACAACACGGAGGTCTACGACAAGTGCCCGGTCAAGAACATGTGGGAGCTGACGGAGCCCAAGTGGAAAGGGAAGGTCGCCTTCGTCGATCCGCTCACCAAAGGCAGCTACACGGACTGGTTCAACCAGATGGCCCAGCATGGGGATGCCGAGGTGGCGGCCGCCTATAAGGCGCATTTCGGCAAGGACCTGAAGACCGACGAGGCGAGCGCTACCGCAGCCTGGCTGAAAGCCTTCGCGGCCAATGGGCCCCTCGTTACGGACGGGGACGACCCCATCTCCGAGGCTATCGGCGCACCCGGGCAGAAGGCACCCTTCTTCGGACTCGTCAGCTCGGCCAAGTTCCGGGACAATGCCGACAAGGGCTACAAGCTCGGCCTGTGCACGGACATCAAGCCGTGGGTCGGCTGGACCTACACCAAGCTTGGCCTGATCGCGCAGAAGACCAAGAGCCCCAACACCGCGAAGCTGTTCATCCACTATCTCCTCACGCCGGAAGGCATCGGGCCCCAGATGCAGGACGGCAAGATGCCGACCAATATCGACATCAAGCTCCCGGAGGACGAGCCCTCGGGGATCGGGACCGTCTCGGAAAAGCTCTTTCAATACGATGCGTCCACAGGGCTCAGCGATTGGGACACCCGCCAGGACTGGCAGGATTTCTGGCAGGTGAACTACAAGAAGTAAGTCATCCGGCGCCGGTGAGAGCATGGCCGGATATGGTCACGTCCTCACCGGCACCTTCTCGTGCCGGGTCCGGCAAACCTCTCTCCATCATGGTGTCCGTATGACCGTTTCAAGGGAATCGTCCCGCCTTCTCGATGTCGCCCGGCGGGCCGCGCTCGAAGTCCGTGATCCGCTGCGCGAGGCCTTCCGCTCGACTATCGCGGTCGACTACAAGGTCGACCTTCACGACGTAGTGACGGAGCACGACAAGCGCTCTGAGGAAACCATCACCGCCTTCATCATGCGCGAGGTTCCGGATTCCATTCTGCTCGGCGAGGAAGGCGGCACCGTCGGCAACGGCTCCATCCAATGGTATGTGGACCCGATCGACGGCACCAACAACTTCGCGCGGGGCTTTGCCTTCTGGTGCGTCTCCATCGCGGCCGTGGTCGAAGGCGAGATCGTGGCGGGCGTCGTCTACGATCCGGTTTCCGACAACATGTTCACGGCCGATCTGGATGGCGCCTATCTCAACGGCCAGCGCATCGTGTCGTCAGCCGTGCCGCAGGAACAGCATGCGACCCTTATCACCGGATACCCCGTGTCGCGCGACTTCCGCCTCGACGGCAAGCGCCAGGCGCTCGACGATATCGGCGTGCTGATCGAAACGTTTTCGACTGTCCGCCGCCCAGGCAGCGCGGCGCTCAGCATCGCCCATGTGGCAGCCGGCTGGGTGGATGCGGCTGCCGGCTTCGGCGTCAATCCCTGGGACGTTACGGCCGCGATCCTGATCCTCCGGCAGGCGCGCGGAACCTATCTTCCGCTCACGCTCGGAAAGGTCGACGAGACTGCAAAGGACTATGCCTACCCGGGTTACGTCGCCATCGGCCAGGGCGGGAATTATCCGACCCTGACCGGTATCGCCAAAAACATCTCGGAGAGGCGGCAGGTGCTTGCCACCGGTCCGCGCGTAACGGCCGCCAGAGCCTGAGAAGCCGAGGAATCCCGTGACGTCCCTTCTCGCCTCTGGAACGGCAGCGCTGCCGAAGGTCGCCATCATCGCCGATCCGCATGTCCATGACACCTCCTTCCGGCCTCACGGCGCCCGGGAGGATTTCGCGTCCGTCCGGACGCTGGCGGACACGGTCGCGTCGACACGGGTGTTCAACGAGAGCAGCCATGCCCTGCGCGCCGCGCTCGACGATGTGGCGGCGCGGAACATTCGGCTCGTGGTCATTGTCGGCGATCTTCTGGATGATGGGCAGACCTTCAATCGCGCCGCAGCGCTCGCCCTGCTGCGGGACTACACGACGCGCTACGGCATGCGGTTCTTCGCGACCCCCGGCAATCATGACCTGTTTGCGCTGGCCGGGCGGCATATGGGCAAGCGCTTCCTCAATACGGACGGCACGCACATTCTGGTCACGAGCGACAGGGATGCGTCGCGCGGGCGCTCGGCGGGCCGCATCGTGACGGAGGCCGCCTTCTGCGACGGCTATACGGACGCACTGCCCGACATGGCGGAGCTCGGCTATTTCCGGCGCGATACCGACCTCCTGTGGGAATGTCCCTTCGGCGGATCGGATGCGCTCGCGGACAGAACCTACGAGGTCCGCTCCGACGACGGCCTCACGGAGGCGCAGATGATCGACGCCTCCTATCTCGTCGAGCCCGTCGAGGGATTATGGATCCTGTCCCTCGACGCGAACATCTACAAGCCGAGGAGCGGCGGGGACGAAGGCTTCGTCGACCGGAGCGAGGCCGGCTGGAATGCGATGCTGACGGACAAGCCGTTTCTCCTGTCCTGGGCAGGCGACGTCGCGCGCCGCGCCGCGGCCCTGAACAAGCGGCTTCTGGTCTTCTCGCATTATCCGGTCATCGGTCCCTTGAGCACGACGCTCGACGACGAGGTTCGCCTGTTCGGGCGGACGGCCTTTGCCCGGAGAATGCCGCGACCGGCGGTGGCCGAGGCGTTCGCGGAGGCCGGAATCGGCGTGCATTTCAGCGGCCATTGGCACGTCAACGAGACGGCACTCCTGCGCCGGGGCGGAGCCTTCCTGGTCAATGTCGCGGTGCCCTCGCTCACGGCGTTTCCGGCTGCCTACAAGATTGCGACATTCGAGGAGACGAGCCTCTCGGTCGAGACGGTCTCTTTACGCGACGTGCCGGGTTTCGATGCGGCCTTTCCAGCCTACGGGGTCGAGGCCCGGCGCAGGGGCATGGATTTCGGCGGGATCCTGCAGACGCGCAGCTATCCTGAGTTCCTGAGCCGTCATCTCGCCCAGCTGGTTCGCCACCGCTACCTGCCGCGGGAATGGCCCGAGGATTTCGCCGATGCGGTGCACGGGCTCACGGTCGGAGACCTCTTTAGGCTCGCCGGAGGGGAAACAGGCACGAACTCTCGTGCCATGCCGGAGAGCGTCCTCACACTTCCGTTCATCGAAATGGTGGCCGATTGGTACCGCCTTCGAAAAGGACGGCAACTGGCGCTCGACGAGATCCCGGACGAAAGGCTTGCAGCCTACCGGACCCTGATGTCGCGCTACGCGGCGGGCGCGTGGGAGCCTGCAAGCATCCAGTTCCGCCTCGCCGGATTCCTGCGCATGCTCGGCCAATATCTGGCAAGCCCGCCCTCGCGGGATTTCACGGTCGACCTTGAGACCGGCGAGATCCGGGACGGCGCGTCGGCCTATTTCGGGCGGACCGATTTGCGCCAGACAGGGAGGGGCTGAAAGCGGGTCGGCTCGCCGCCCTTCCGGATGGCCAGCGGCTCGTCGAGATGGCGGACGATGTGGTCGGCGATCTGGTCGATCGGCTGCCGGAACGTCGTGAGATTGTAGGACGACCATCCCGACTGCTCCACGTCGTCGAAGCCGATGACGCAGATGTCGTCCGGAATGGACATTCCGAATTCGTGCCGGGCCACATCCATGAAGCCGAAGGCCAGGAGGTCGGTGACGCAGAAGGCCGCGTCAGGGGCGTCGGAGCGGCTGAGAAGCATCCGGGCGGCCTCCGCGCCGGACGCATAGGCGGTCGGTCCGTATCGCGTCACGGTGACGTCGAGGCCCGCTTCCGCAGCCGCGAGCTGGAAGTTCTTCGCACGGCCGACGATGCTGGGCGTTCCCACATCCGAGGAGACGACCGCGATCCGCCGGCAGCCGGCCCGCCGCAGCATGTGGAATGCCTCCCGTGCGGCGGTCGCGCTGTCGACCATGATATTCTCTGGCCCGTCCAGATGGTCGTCGCGGTTGATCAGGATGACGTGCTGGCCATTGTTGATGCAGGTGTCGATAAGGGAGGCGCTCGGCGCTCCAGAGAAGACCACGGTCGCATCGGCCCGGTAGTTGAGGGATTTGCGCAGCGCGCCCGCGACGCTTTCGCTCTCGCCGGACGTGTTGATGACCATGGCGACCTTGTCGATCTCCTGAAGGCGCCGGGTCATGGTCTCGAGCATGCGGGATTGGAACGGCGTGTTGAGATCCGCCGCGATCAGGCAGACGATGTCGCTGCGTTCGTGGATGAGGCCCCGCGCGAGATGGTTGACGTGGTAGCCGAGCGTCTCCGCCGCCTGCATGACCTTCTTGCGTGTCGTCTCCGAAACGCTCGCCCCGGCCGTGAAGGTGCGGGACACCGCCGAGCGCGAGACGCCCGCCAGTTCCGCGACCCGCTGGGCGCTCACGAAGGTTCTGTTCGGCTTGATGTCGGGCACTGCCGTCCCTATGGCAAAGGTTGTCGATCTCGGCGTCTGTCAGCTTGCATAGCTGTGCATGAAGAAGGGGTGAAGCCCTTTGTGTATTCTAAAACGACCGATCCGGGTTGCAATGCACAATCTTGATGAGAAAGGTCGTTTCTGCGGTCTCCGTTCCTGCAAGCGTGTGCGGGACCCGCGCCGGAAGGGGCCTCTTAGCCTAATCCCGCACCCACTGGCGCAGGAGATGATGCGCAATGGCGATCGGCGAGGGGGCCGCGAAGGTCTCGTGGGTTCCGGCGATCATGCGCCGGACATCGTCCTTGGAGAACCAGCGGGCATCCTCCAGCTCGGCCGTGTCGAAGACGATCTCGTCGCTCTCCGCCTCGCCGGCGCAGCCGATCATGATCGAGGACGGGAAGGGCCAGGGCTGGGAGGCCAAGTAGCGCACGGCGCCGACCCGGATCCCTGCCTCCTCGAATACCTCCCGCCGCACCGCGTCCTCGATGGTCTCTCCCGGTTCCAGGAAGCCCGCCAGGCACGAATAGGACCGCGGCGCGAAGCGGGGCTGGCGCCCGAGCAGGCACCGGTCGCCGCGGGTGATCAGCATGATCACGACCGGGTCCGTGCGGGGGAAGTGCTGCGCCCCGCAGGCGTCGCAGTCGCGGCGGAAGCCCGCCTGGGCGTGGCACGTCGGGGCGCCGCAATTGGCGCAGAAGCGGTGCCGGGCATGCCAGTCGAGCAGGGACTTCGCCATGGCGAGCGTGCCAAGCTCCTCGGCCGGCACGAGGCCGTTCACCGCGACGGCACGCAGGTTCTCGACCGTGAAGGCCGGATCCTCCTCGAAGGTTTTTGCGGCCTCCGGGTCGGCCAGGGTGGCGATCACCGGCCTGTCCTGGAGATATCCGAGGAAGACCTGCTCCCGGTGGGCGGGCAGCCTTTCGAGCACGGAAGCGGGCAGGAAGCAGGTGCCCGGCTCGCCCGCCGTCAGGACCGGCAGGTCCCCGGCCAGGAGGACGATGGCGGCCTCCGGATCCCGCGCGTGGCGCGCCAGTGCCTCCGGGTCGTGCTCGACGCTGTGACGGACGAGCCGGTTCGTGATGTAGGCCATCAGGGAGGTCATGGAAGCGTCTTTCGGGATCGGCTCAGGCGGCCGCGAACAGGGTGGCGGCGCGCTCGACCAGGGCGGCGGCCGCGTGAGCGGGGTAGGGGGTGCGCGTCCCGTGGCCCCAGACGGGGCCCGGCCAGGCCGGGTCGGAGCGGAACCGCCCGACCACATGCACATGGAGCTGCGTCACGATGTTTCCGAGCGCCCCCACATTGACCTTGTCGGGCTTGGCGAGCGCCGTCATGACCCGCACGGCGATGCGCATCTCGTCCATGAGCTGCACGGCTTGCGCCGCGTCGAGATCGGTCAGCTCGCTGGCGCCCGCCAGGCGGGGAACCAGGACGAACCAGGGAAAACGGGCGTCGTTCAGGAGCAGGACCGACGACAAGGCAAGGTCGCCGACGGGAATCGTATCGGCTTCGAGGCGAGAATCGAGGGAGAACGCGGAGGTCATTGGCGCAACTTAGCCGAGCTTGATGCCCCATGCCTATACCGCCCGTATCATCCTTCGGCAGGTTCTGCGCCCCATCCCTGGATCATGGCGCGATGGATAACCTGTTTGTTCTTCAAGACAACGGCTCATGAACAGAAAGGCGGCCATGGGGCCGCCTTTCCCGTAACGATGAACTGAAGCGGATCCGAGCGTCAGGCTGCGCGGGTGTTGACCTTGCTCTCCGCGATGCGGGTCAGCTTTTGGTCCGTGGCCCTTTCCTGTTCCAGGATCTGGTGCAGGACGCCTGCGCAATCCTCGCGGCCGAGCTGCTTGGCCCAGGCGACCAGGGTTCCGTAGCGGGTGATCTCGTAATGCTCTACCGCCTGCGCGGCAGCGAGCAGGGCCGCGTCGAGCACCTGCGGGTCGTCGATATCGCCCGCGATGTCCTGGGCCTCGTCGATGATTCCGTCGATTGCCGGGCAGGTCACGCCCTTCGGATCGTGGCCGTGCATCCGGAACACCTGCTCGACCATCTTCACCTGCTGCTCGGTCTCGCCGAGATGCGACTGGAAGGCCTGCTTGAGCTGCGGATCGGTCGCCTTGGAGATCATCTCGGGCAGGGCCTTCGTGATCTGCTGTTCGGCGTAGTAGATGTCCTGGAGCGTGTGGATGAAGAGATCATCCAGCGTCTTGATGTCCTTCGAGAAAAGACCCATGGCGCATATCCTTCGGCTGGGGGAGCCAGTGCGCAGCACCGGCGGGGGATCGTGTCCGACGCTTCAAGAACGTCCCGCCGCTTGCTCTGTTCCCCGCCTGGACTGGGGCCTTCGGTCACTCGACGGCGCGCAGGCCCGGCCCGTGGAGCCTGATCCACTCGGCCTTCTCGGCATCGCCCTCGTCGAATTCCAGCGTCTCGATCTTCTGGCCGCGCTTGACGATCTTTTCGGTCGAGACCCTGATCTGCCCGACATCCTCCTGAGCCTGGCGGAAATGGGCGTCGAGCTTGGCCACGCGCCCGTTGAGGCGCTCCACGTCCTCCAGAAGCTTCTGCACCTCGACCTGGATCACATGGGCCTCTTCGCGGATGCGTGCATCGCGCACCAGGGACTGCATGACCTGGATCGCCAGCGCCAGCAGGGACGGCGAGACGATCACGACCCGCGCCCGATGGGCCTTCTGGACCACGTCCTCGAAATGCTCGGCGAGGTCCGCGTAGATGGACTCCGCCGGCACGAACATGATCGCGATATCCTGCGTCTCGCCCGGGATGAGGTATTTCTCGGCGATGTCGCGCACATGGATCAGGACATCGTTGCGCACTCGGGCAGCGGCGCGGACTTTTCCATCTTCATCCCTCGCGTCCCGGAACCGGATGAAGGCTTCGAGCGGGAACTTGGCGTCCACCACCAGACCCCGGGAATCGCCGGGCAGCCTCACGAGGCAGTCAGGCCGGGTGCGGTTGGACAGGGTCGGCTGGAATTCGAAGGCGCCGCTCGGGAGCCCGTCCCGCACGATCGCCTCCATGCGGCCCTGCCCATAGGCACCGCGGGCCTGCTTGTTGGAGAGAACGTCCTTGAGGCCGACGATCTCGCCCGCAAGATCCTTGAGGTTGCGCTGTGCCGCATCGATCACCGCGAGGCGCTCGTTGAGCCGTGACAGGTTTTCCGACTGGTGGCGGGTCGTGGCCTCCAGCCCCTGGCCGACCCGGTGCTGCAAGCCGTCGATCCGCTCGGAGATCAGCCGCACGAAATCGCTCTGGCGGGTGCCGAAGACCTCCGCGATGGTCTGCATCCGCCCCGTCATCTCGGCCTGGATGCGGGTCATCTCAGCCATCTTGTCGTCCATCTCGCGGGCCCGCTCGGCCGCCACGGCCGCCTCGAAGGCCCGCTCCCGCCGGCTCCGCAGGAGCACCAGGGTCATGACCATCAGGAGCAGGAGGCAGACGGCCGCGATCCCAGCCATCACCTTTCCGAACGGAAGGGCATAGGCGCCGAGGAGAAGGACGGAATCGTTCATGTGGGGTCCGTAGGCAAAGGTTCCGGTTGACGGAATCATCCGAACATAAGACGAACGATTTGACCATCCCGGCGCAACGGCTTATCTCCGCCCATCATGACGATCAGACCCCTCGTAATCCTCCCCGACACCAAGCTGCGCCTCGTTTCCGAGCCCGTGAACAAGATCACGGACGAGATCCGGGCGCTGGCCGAGGACATGCTCGAGACCATGTACGATGCGCCGGGCGTCGGCCTTGCGGCGATCCAGATCGGGGTTCCCAAGCGGATCGTCACCATCGACGTCTCCAAGTCGGAAACCGAGCATCAGCCGATGGTGCTCATCAACCCGGAGATCGTCTGGGCCTCCGAGGAGAAGCGCACCTACGAGGAAGGCTGCCTGTCGATCCCGGAATATTACGAGGAAGTCGAGCGCCCGGACCGGGTGCGCTTCCGCTACATGAATCTCGACGGCGAGACCATCGAGCAGGAGGCCGGCGAGCTGCTGGCGACCTGCGTGCAGCACGAGATCGACCATCTCAACGGCATCCTCTTCATCGACTACCTTTCGAAGCTCAAGCGCGACCGGGTCATGACGAAATTCAAGAAGGCCGCGAAGCGGGAGGCCGGCGGCGCATGAGCCTTCGCGTCATCTTCATGGGGACGCCGGACTTCGCGGTCCCGACGCTCTCCGAGATCGTCGGCCAGGGCCACGAGGTCGTCGCCGTGTACACGCGGGCTCCGGCAGCGGCCGGGCGCGGCATGGACCTGAGGCCCTCACCCGTGCACCGGATGGCGGAGCGCTTCGGGCTGCCGGTCCTGACCCCTAAGACCCTGCGCACCGAGGAAGCGGCCGAAATCTTCCGCGCCCATGAGGCCGACGTTGCCGTGGTCGTCGCCTACGGCATGATCCTGCCGAAGCCGATCCTCGATGCCCCCTCCCTTGGCTGCCTGAACCTGCACGCTTCCCTTCTGCCGCGCTGGCGTGGCGCCGCGCCGATCCAGCGTGCGGTCATGGCCGGAGATGCCGAGACCGGCGTCGCTGTGATGAAGATGGAGGAAGGCCTCGATACCGGCCCTGTCGCCATGGCCGAGCGGGTCGCCATCGCGCCGGACATGACGGCCGGCGAGTTGCACGACAAGCTGATGGTCCTCGGTGCCGACCTGATGGTGCGGGCGCTCGCGGCGCTTTCCCGCGGCGGCCTGAACTTCACGCCCCAGCCCGACGAGGGCGTCACCTACGCGCACAAGATCACCAACGAGGAGGCCCGGATCGACTGGGCAAAGACCGCCCAGGCGGTGCACGACCATGTCCGCGGCCTGTCGCCCTTCCCGGGCGCCTTCTTCACGGCCGATTTCGGCAAGGGCCCGGAGCGCGTGAAGGTGCTGCGCACGGCCCTTGAGAGCGGAAGCGGCGCGCCGGGCACGCTCCTCGACGACAAAGGGCTCATCGCCTGCCACGACGGCGCGGTCCGTCTCCTCCAAGTGCAGCGGGCCGGCAAAGGTCCCATGGCGGCCGATGCATTCCTGCGCGGCGTCAGGCTGGCCGCAGGGCTGAGCCTCGCATGACGTCCGGCCTGCGGATCCGGCCCGAGGAGCCCGGGGACCGGACCGCGATCCGCTCCCTTCACGTCGCGGCCTTCGGCGGCGATGCCGAGGCGGATCTGGTGGACCGGCTGCGCCGGGACGGCGATCTCTCCCTGTCACTTGTCGCTTGCGCCGACACGGTTCTCGGCCATGTGGCCTTTTCGCCGCTCACCCTCCCGGAAGCGCCAGGCATCCGGGCTCTCGCGCTTGCGCCGGTGGCGGTGCTCCCGGACTTCCACGCACAGGGCATTGGGACCGCCCTCATCGAGGACGGGCTCCAGCGTCTGGCCGATGAGGGAGCGGATCTGGTCCTGGTGCTGGGCGATCCGGCCTATTACGGGGAATTCGGCTTCCAGGCCGAGGATACATCTGCTTTGTCGACGCCCTATGACGGCCCCTACCTCCAGGCTCTGTTCCTGACCGAGGCGGGGCGGAACGCGCGCGGACCGGTCGCCTATGCGAACGCCTTCGCGGAGCTGGCCTGACATGCCCCGCTACAAGCTCGTCGTCGAATATGACGGCACGCCATTCACGGGCTGGCAGCATCAGGCGAACGGGCTGTCCGTCCAGCAGGCGGTCGAGGAGGCCATTGCGCGCTTCGCCGGCGAGACAGTGCGGATCCATTGTGCAGGCCGGACCGATTCCGGCGTCCATGCGACCCATCAGGTGGTCCATGTGGATCTCGCCAAGGACTGGCGGCAGGACACGGTCCGGGACGCCACCAACGCCCATCTGAAGCCTGCGCCAGTTTCCATCCTCTCGGCCGTGCAGGTGCCGGACACGTTTCATGCGCGGATGTCCGCCATCAAGCGCCACTACGTCTATCGCATTCTCAACCGGCGCTCCCCGCCGGCCCTTGAGATCAACCGGGCCTGGCATGTGGCCTGGCCCCTCGACGCGGCCGTGATGCACGAGGCTGCCCAGACCCTGATCGGGCGGCACGACTTCACCACCTTCAGGGCCGCCGAGTGCCAGGCGAACAGCCCGGTCAGGACCCTTGACCGCCTCGATGTGGAGCGGACCGGGAACGAGATCCGGATCTATGCCTCCGCCCGCTCGTTCCTGCACCACCAGGTCCGTTCCATGGTCGGAACCCTGGAACGGGCCGGTGCCGGACGCTGGACGGTGGACGAGGTTCGCAATGCCCTCGATGCTCGGGACAGGACCCGCTGTGGGCCCATGGCGCCTTCCATGGGCCTCTACCTGATCGGCGTCGATTACCCGGACTGAGGCCTCAGGTCAGGATGCCGCGCATCGCCGCCTGGATGAGGCTGTTGAGCAGCACGCCAAAGGCGACGATCCCGAAGGCGGGAAGCCCCGGAAGGCCCAGGGTCGCCTTGGTGGCGAACCACTGCGCCCGCAGCACGATGATGAAGAACGCCAGGCTGAAGAGGCTGGCGAGCGGGGGCGGCGCCCAGCCGAGGATCAGCAGGAGGACCGGCACCGACATGACCAGCATGGTCATGACGCTGACCCAGTTCATCACAATGACGAACGGCACGTAGCGGTGAGTCAGGCCGAGCTTGCGCGTGCCCCAGATCATCGCCACGGGCAACGCCACGAAGCTCGCCACCTGGCCGAAGGCGACCACCGCATCGATCCAGAAACTGTCGAGCAGCGGATGGTTCGGCACCAGCAGACCGAGGCGCAGCCGCTCGAAGGCGACCGAGACGATATAGGCCGGAAGCGTGAGCCAGATCGCCGCGAAGGAGCGCCAGAATCCTCGCTCGCTCATGTCGAAGGCCTGAAGACCCTCGGCACGGCTGTTGAGCAGGTCGAGGGTGCCTTTGAACGAGCGATTAACTTCGTCGGCCGTCACGATCATGGGCTGAACTCCGGGAAGACGAGTGCCCACGAAAACCGGCAAAATCCGCGAACGTTCCGAACTTCGTCGACTTTCGTCGAAGGCGAACAACGTTCGGCCGGCTCGCCCGAATGCCCCGAAAGCAAGGGATTCCTATCGACGGCCCGGCTCCTGATGAAGTCCGGACCGGCGATCAGGCGGCAAAATAGGAATCGAGCAGCTTCCGATAGATGCCCGCGAGCCTGTCGAGGTCCGCGACCGGCACGCGCTCGTCGACCTGGTGCATGGTCTGGCCCACGAGGCCGAACTCGACCACTGGGCAATCCCGGACGATGAAGCGCGCATCCGACGTGCCACCCGTGGTGGAGAGCTTGGGCCGGATCCCGGTCTCTGCCTCGACTGCCTCGGCGATGAAGGTCACGAAGGCATTGGGCTCGGTCAGGAACGCGACCGCATTGGTCGGCTCGACGGTGAGCGTATAGCGCACATGGTTGCCGGCAGCCTCGCGCAGGCGGCGGGCAAGCTCCTCCTCCAAGCTCTGCGGCGTCCAGCGATCGTTGAAGCGGATGTTGAAGGTGGCCCGTGCCGCGGCCGGAATCACGTTCGCGGCCGGGTTGCCCACATCGACGGTCGTGACTTCGAGATTGGAGGCGTCGAAATGCTCCGTGCCGTGGTCGAGGGGCTCGCCGATGAGGGCGGAGAGCAGCCGCATGAGGTGAGGGATCGGGTTATCGGCGAGGTGCGGATAGGCCACGTGCCCCTGCTTGCCCTCGACCGTCACATGCCCGGTGAGCGAGCCGCGCCGGCCGATCTTGATCATGTCCCCGAGCCGCTCCGGATTGGTCGGCTCACCCAGGATGCAGGCGTCGAAGCGCTCGCCCCGGGCCTTCGCCCATTCGAGAAGCTTCACGGTGCCGTTGACGGCTGGTCCTTCCTCGTCCCCGGTGATGAGGAAGCCGATGGAGCCTCCGAAATCCGGCCGCTCGCGGAGGAAGGCGAGCGCCGCCGCCATCATGCAGGCGATCCCGCCCTTCATGTCGACCGCACCGCGCCCATGGAGCTCGCCCCCGTCGATCACCCCGCCGAACGGATCGTGCCGCCAGCGGGCGACATCGCCCGGCGGCACCACGTCCGTATGGCCGGCGAAGAGCAGGTAGGGGCTCCCTGTGCCATAGCGGGCATAGAGGTTTTCCACGTCCGGCGTGCCGGGCTCGGAGAAGACCGGCCGATGCACCGCGAAACCCGCTTCCCGAAGGACGCTCTCGATGTAAGCCAACGCTCCGCCTTCGGCGGGGGTCACTGAAGGGCAGCGGATGAGGGATTGTGCGAGGGAGACGGGGGAGTGATCCATCGGATCAATCCCTCAACAGCTCGTTGATCCCCGTCTTGGCCCGGGTCTGCGCGTCGACGCGCTTCACGATGACGGCGCAGTAGAGGGATGGGCCGGGGGTGCCGTCGGGCAGCGGCTTGCCAGGGAGCGAGCCGGGGACGACCACCGAATAGGGCGGGACCTTGCCGACGAAGACCTCGCCGGTATTGCGGTCGATGATCTTGGTGGAGGCCGAGATGAAGACGCCCATGGACAGCACCGAGCCCTCGCCGACCACGACGCCCTCCACCACTTCGGAGCGGGCGCCGATGAAGCAATTGTCCTCGATGATGGTGGGATTCGCCTGAAGCGGCTCAAGCACGCCACCGATGCCGACGCCGCCGGAGAGGTGCACGTTCTTGCCGATCTGCGCGCAGGAGCCGACGGTCGCCCAGGTATCGACCATGGTGCCTTCGTCCACATAGGCGCCGAGATTGACGAAGGACGGCATCAGCACCACGCCGGGCGCGATATAGGCGCCGCGCCGCACGGTGCAGTTGGGGACTGCGCGGAAGCCCGCATCCCGGAACCGATTCTCGCCCCATCCGGCGAATTTGGACGGGACCTTGTCCCACCAGGTGGCCTCGCCCGGGCCGCCCTTGATCACTTCCATGTCGTTGAGGCGGAAGGACAGGAGCACGGCCTTCTTCAGCCATTGATGCACCTGCCATTCGCCGCCGACTTTCTCGGCGACACGGGCCTTGCCGGAATCGAGCAGGCTGATGGCCTCTTCCACGGCGTCGCGCACGGCGCCCTTGGTGCCGGGGCTCACATTCGCCCGGTCCTCCCAGGCGTTGTCGACGGTGCGGGCGAGATCGGTATGGGACATGGATCGGCTCACAGGCTTTGGAGAGAATGGCGGGAGGTCTGCTTAGCAACGGCGCCCCGGCCTGTCACCTGATCCGTGCCGGAATGGGAGCGATGTGCGCTGTTCCAGGGCGTGAGCCGGTTATGACAAGGCGAAATCCGGGGAAGGACGCGCGCAACCGGGACACGATACGACAGGATTCCCTCCCCCTTGTGGGGAGGGCAAGGGTGGGGGTGTTAGCGCAAGACTCTCAGAACGTGGCGCTCACACCCCCCTCTCCAACTCTCCCCCACAAGGGGGGAGAGGGCGGGTCGCGCTTCCCGCGAGCATCCGAGATCTTTGGGGATCAGAAAGCCGTCCGCTGCCGGATCGCTGCCGAGAGGGTGCCTTCGTCGAGGTAGTCGAGTTCGCCGCCAACCGGCACGCCGTGGGCGAGCTTCGTGACCTTCACGGGGAGATGGGCGAGGAGTTCGGTGATGTAGTGGGCGGTCGTCTGGCCGTCGACGGTCGCGTTGAGGGCCAGGATCACCTCCGCGACGCCGGGCTCGGAGGCGCGGGCCACGAGACGATCGAGATTGAGGTGTTCAGGGCGCACGCCGTCGAGGGGCGAGAGCACGCCGCCGAGCACGTGGTAGCGGGCATTGACGGCCCCCGAGCGCTCCAGGGCCCAGAGGTCCGACACATCCTCGACGACCACGAGGATCGAGGTGTCGCGGCGCGGATCGCGGCAGATCGTGCAGGGATCCGACGTATCCACGTTGCCGCAGGACGAGCACACGACGATGCGCTCGTTGGCGACGCGCATGGCCTCGCTCAACGGGTTGAGAAGCGTGTCGCGCTTCTTGATGAGATGCAGCGCGGCGCGCCGGGCCGAGCGCGGCCCCAGGCCCGGAAGGCGGGCCAGGAGCTGGATCAGGCGCTCGATCTCGGGTCCGGCGACGTTCTGGGCCATCGCGATCCCTTAGAACAGCTTCATGCCGGGCGGCAGCGGCAGGCCCTTGGTCAGCTCCGCCATCCTGTCCTGCGCGGCCCTGTCGGCCTTTCCGCGGGCGTCGTTCATGGCGGCCACGATGAGATCCTCGAGGATCTCCTTCTCGTCCGGGTTCATGAGCGACGGATCGATGCTGATCGCCTTCAGGGCGCCCTTGCCCGAGACCCGCACGGTCACGACCCCGCCGCCGGCGGTGCCCTCGACCTCGACGGTGTCGAGCTCGGCCTGGGCGTCCTGCAGCTTCTGCTGCATGGCCTGAGCCTGCTTCATCAATCCCATAATGTCTTTCATGACGGTCTCCTCAATCCAGGTCGTCGTCGGCCTCGGTCTCGTGGGCCGCCATCGCGTCCGCCTCGCCGAGAATTTCGGTCTCGGCGTCGGATGCCTGATCCTCGGACTTGCGCTCGACCACGTTGACGATCTGCGCGCCCGGGAACTTGGCGAGCACCGCCTGGACCAGCGGATGGCTGGCGGCGCCCTCCCGGCGCTCCCGCTCGGCCGCAAGGGCCTGATCGCGCAGGGTCGGCGCGCCCTCCTCGGACGACAGGGCCACCATCCAGCGCTGGCCGGTCCATTGCTGGAGCGCGCGGGAAAGGTCGTTGGCAATGGTGCGGCTGCCGCCCTCGGCGAGGCTCAGTTCGATGCTGCCCTCCTCGAAGCGGACGAGGCGCACGTCCCGCTCGAGGGCGGCCTTGAGCACGATCTCGCGCTTCTCACCGGCCATGGCGACCACGTCCTCGAAGCGGCGCAGGCGGAGCGCGGGCGCCCCCTGCGGCTCCAGCCGTGGCTGCGGGCGGGCTTGGGAGGTGGCAAGCGCCATGTTCCCCGATGAGACAGGCCCCGACGGCGAGGGCGCAGGCGACGGAGGCGGGCCGCCCGCAGGCAGCGGGTTTCCGTCCCGCAGGGCGCGCAGGGCCTCGTCCGGGGTCGGCAGGTCCGCCGCATAGGCGAGGCGCACCAGCACCATCTCGGCGGCCGCGACCGGCCGGTTGGAGGCCTGCACCTCCGGGACGCCCTTCAGCAGGATCTGCCAGGCGCGGGAGAGAGCCCGAACGGGAAGCTTACGGGCGAAATCGAGCCCCCGGCTCCGCTCGGCCTCGGACAAAGCGGGGTCCTTCGCGGCTTCGGGGATCAGCTTCAGCCGTGTCACCACATGCGCGAAAGCCGCGAGGTCGGAGAGGACCACGGCCGGGTCGGCGCCGGAATCGTATTGCGTCCGCAGGCCCGCAAAGGCCTCCGGCACGTCGCCGCGCATGACCGCCTCGAACAGGTCGATGACCTGGGTGCGGTCGGCGAGGCCCAGCATGTCGCGCACGGTCTCGGCCTTCACGATGCCGGCCCCGTGGGCGATGGCCTGATCGAGAAGCGAGAGCGAATCGCGGGCCGAGCCCTCTGCCGCCCGGGCGATGGCCGCGAGCGCCTCGGGCTCCGCCCGGACGCCCTCGGCGTCGCAGATGCGGCCGAGATGGGCCACGAGCTTGTCGGCATCGATGCGGCGCAGGTCGAAGCGCTGGCAGCGGGACAGGATGGTGACCGGGACCTTGCGGATCTCGGTGGTGGCGAAGATGAACTTGGCGTGGGGCGGCGGCTCTTCGAGGGTCTTCAGGAAGGCGTTGAACGCCTTCTCGGAGAGCATGTGCACCTCGTCGATGATGTAGACCTTGTAGCGGGCCGAGACCGGCGAATAGCGGATGCCGTCGATGATCTGGCGGACGTCGTCGATGCCGGTATGCGAGGCGGCGTCCATCTCCAGCACGTCCACGTGCCGGGATTCCATGATCGCCTCGCAATGAACGCCGAGGCCAGGCATGTGGATGGTCGGGCCGCCGGTCCCGTCGGCGGTCTGGTAGTTGAGGCCCCGGGCCAGGATGCGGGCCGTGGTGGTCTTGCCGACGCCGCGGACGCCCGTGAGCATCCAGGCCTGTGGGATCCGGCCCGTCTCGAAGGCATTCGAGAGGGTGCGGACCATGGCCTCCTGGCCGATCAGGTCGTCGAAGGTGCGGGGGCGGTACTTGCGGGCGAGGACGCGATAAGCCCCGTTGCCGGACGCGGCGGGCGCCGGCGCAGAGGGAAAGCCCGGCAGGGCCGGCTCGTCATTCGGGGGCGTGCCGGCTGTGGTTTCGTCCATCGGCTGCAAAAACTGGAAGCGACAGGAGCACCGCTGCGGGCGCCGGGGTGGGAGGCTGGACGAAGACCCGTTCGGTCTCGTTAGGGCTGCTTCCTTCCGGACCTGACCCGGTTGGCGAGTGAGACGTCCCTCGCCAACCTCCCGAGGCCTATATGGGACCTTCGGCCCCCAAACGCAAGCTCGCCGATGCCGCGCCCCGAAGGCTACTTCCCCTGCGGCTTTCCGCTTTGTGGAGAACGGGGAGAATGCATGGATTCCACATCCCTGTCGCTTCGGCGCGGGTCATCCCCGAGGCTTATGCCGTGGATCCATGTGTTCAGGGTCCTTGCAGTTTCCAGGTTGTAGCCGGATGGCTACAACCTGGTCTTGACGACCTCAGACGAAGAAGAAGTCCTTATAGGTCATCTTGAGGCCCTTCTTGAGGGTCGCGATCTCGACCGCAGCCTTCGACCCCGAGCCGTCCGCATCATAGGACAGCACACCCTTCTTCTTGTCGTAGACGAAGAAGTCGTTGGCATCCTTGGCCTTGTCGCCCACCGTGAAGAACTTGCTCGCCATCTTCAGCGGCTTGGCCTCACTGCCCTTCTTGATCGCGGCGTAGAGGCTCTTGTTGGCCTTGAACAGGCTGTTCTCCAGCCAGAGTGTGTCGTCCTTGACGGTAAAGTCGGCGATCTTGTCGAGGTTGGTCTTTTTGTTGAACTTGGCATCGAACACAAAGATGTCCTGGCCTGCGCCGCCATACAGCACGTCCTTGCCGGCCCCGCCGTAGAGCTTGTCGTTGCCGGCCAGCCCCTTGAGCACATCGTTGCCGGCGAGGCCCTTGAGCACATCGTTTCCGTCCGCGCCGGTGAGCCGGTCGGCCCGTGAAGTGCCGCGCAGGCTCAGCGAAACTGGGCCGGTAGGCGTGCTGCCGCCCCCTCTGCCTCCGGACGAGCCGCCCCCTCCGCCACCGCCCGAAGAGCCGCCATCGGACGGAGGCGGCGGCGGGGGAGGCGTTACGGTGGACAGGTCGAGGGTGGCGTCATTGAACTTGGCGAATTCGAGATTCTGCAGGGTATCGGTGCCGTCGGGGCCCGTCACCGTAATGCTGCCGTCGCTGTTCTTCACCAGCGTATAGGCGGATTTCGCCCCGGAGAACACGGCCGTGTCGGTGCCCGCCCCGCCGTCTAGGCTGTCGGCGCCCGCTCCGCCCCAGAGGGTGTCGTTCTCGCCCGCGCCCACAAGCGTGTCGCTGTGGGCAGAACCCCGAACGGATCGGATCTCGATGAAATGGTCGCCTGCGGCATCGCCCGTATTGCCGGCCTCGTGGGACAGATCGACGGTCACGCCGGCTTTCGACCGTTCATAGGACGCCAGGCTGACACCATTGCTGCCATCGAGGGTATCGGCACCCGCTCCGCCGATCAGGGTGTTATGCCCGCCGCCGCCGACCAGGAGATCGTCTCCGTAGAAGCCGTCGAAGACGTCATCCGCGTCGCCGCCGCGGGCGGTGTCGGAGCCGCTGCCGAGATCGACGATTCCTGTCGCGCGCCCGCCGGATGTGCTGTCGTAAGAGTCGTTGCCGTCCCCCAGCGTGACGGTCGTGGCCTCGGTACTGGACAGAAGGCCCCTGTTGACGACGATATCGTTGCTTTTCCCGCTGAAGATGGCTGAGTATTTGCCCGTGATCGTGCCGTCGTTCGTGACGTTGAGTGGATTGAGTCGCGTATTGAAATTGATTCCATATTGTCCACCCACGATGGTGCCATCGTTGACGACCGTCAGATTGTCCGAGCCGACGACAGCGTCCATCGTGCCCGTGATCGTGCCGTGGTTGGTCAGGGTCGCGGTATTGGCGCAGAAGAAGCCGTATCTTCCCTCAACGTGTCCTGTCGCTCCCACGAGGGTCTTTCCTATAAGGATGGAGACACCGTCATGGCCCGGGCTCGACACGAAGCCGTTGATCGTGACATCGCAGAAGTTTGCCGGATAGAGGATCACGATGCCGTCCCCGGTCGGTGTCGTGACGCGGCCGGTCTCGGTAACGGTGACCGTTATGTTGGCAGCCGTCGCGGGTGTGAAGTCCTGTTCGGTCGTGCGTTCATCGTCGATCGTGTAGTAGATATCGTCAGCCATGATGGTCTCCCCTTTTGGGGCAAATTGCCATCGCAACGTTGTTTCGTAAACTATCGTTCCGGATGGTTCCTCGAAGCGCTCCTCTTCAACGTGGGCTGCGTGCGAAACCGCACATGGCACCAGACCGGCCTGCGACCGGATGGCTGTGAGCGGTGCCCGCCGGGCCCTTGGCACGGGGGCGGGGCAGGGGGTAGGGTTTGCCCATGATGGCGGACAAGGCACCTTCGAACGCGCCGGAATGGTCGGTTTCCGACCTTGCGGGCGCCCTCAAGCGCACCCTCGAGGAGGCGTTCGGCTATGTGCGCCTGCGCGGTGAGATCTCGGGCTTCCGGGGGCAGCACTCGTCCGGACACGCTTATTTCTGCCTCAAGGACCAGAGCGCCCGAATCGACGCGGTGATCTGGAAGGGCACTTTTTCGCGATTGAAGATCCGGCCCGAGGAGGGCCTGGAGGTCATCGCGACGGGCCGCATTACAACCTTTCCGGGCAAGTCCACCTACCAGATCGTGGTGGATTCCCTGGAGCCGGCGGGCGTCGGCGCCCTCATGGCGCTCTTGGAGGAGCGCCGCCGCAAGCTCGCGGCCGAGGGGCTTTTTGCCGAGGAGCGCAAGCGACGGCTGCCTTACCTTCCGCAGGTCGTCGGCGTAATCACCTCGCCGACCGGCGCGGTGATCCGCGACATTCTCCACCGGCTGGAGGACCGCTTCCCGCGCCATGTGCTCGTCTGGCCCGTGCGGGTGCAAGGCGAGACCTGCGCGGACGAGGTTGCGGCCGCCATCCGTGGCTTCAACGCCCTCGATCCACGGGGCAGGATCCCACGCCCCGACGTGCTGATCGTCGCCCGCGGCGGCGGCTCCATCGAGGATCTGTGGGGCTTCAACGAGGAGATCGTGGTCCGGGCCGCGGCCGAGAGCGACATTCCGCTCGTCTCCGCCGTGGGCCACGAGACCGACTGGACTCTGATCGACCATGTGGCAGACCGGCGGGCGCCCACGCCCACGGGGGCGGCCGAGATGGTGGTGCCGGTCCGGGTCGAGCTGATGGCGGGCGTCCATGATCTCGCCCGCCGCCATGTGGAATCCGTATTCCGCATCCTGGAGCGGCGCCGGTCGGACCTGCGCGCCACGGCCCGGGCTCTGCCTGCCCCCGATGCGCTGTTCGCGCCCAAGCGCCAGCGGCTCGACCTCGCCGTCGCGAGGCTCCTGCCCGCCCTGTCGCGGAACTCCCGCACCCATGAGGCCCGGCTGCTCGACCTGTCGCGCCAGCTCTCGCGAGTCTCGCCGGTCGCCCGGGTGGCGGCCATGCGGGGGAAGTTCGACGCGGTGGGACAACGGCCGCATCTGGCCGTGAGCCGTTCCCTGGTCCAGCGCCAGGAGGCCCTGAAGCAGGCGGGCCAGCGCCTCGTCGTGGCCCGCGATACCCTGCTGAGGGCCGAGCGCACGCGCCTGTCCCAGTCGGCCGATCTGGTCCGGCGGGTCTCGGAACGGCTGGAGCCGGCCCTCCGAGGTCAGATCGACCGCAAGGCCAAGCGCTTCGAGTCGCTGGGCCAGCTCTTCGACAGCCTGAACTACAAGTCTGTCCTGGCGCGCGGTTTCGCCCTGGTGCGGGATGCGGACGGCCAGCCTCTGCGCGGGGCCGAGGAGGTGATGGACGGCCAGGCCCTGGTGCTCGAATTCGCCGACGGCACGGCCCAGGCCACCGGCGGCCGCGGCCTCAGGCCAAAAGTGCACCGGCCCAAGGTCGCCGTCGCGGAAGAGCAGGGCGCCCTGTTCTGATGCGGCATTGAAAACCAGGTCAGGGCGGTCTTATGTGAAGACCGTTGACCAAGACGGCGTGATGTCAGACCCCATGAACAGATTCGAGCCGATCGGCGGCGAGGCCGTCGTGCAATATCTCGACAGCGACCTGCGGGTCCTCAAGCCGGGCGCCTTCGTGCGCTGCGCCGTGACCGGCAAGCCCATTCCGCTCGACGAGTTGAAGTATTGGAGCGTCGAGCGCCAGGAGGCCTATTCGTCTCCCGAGGCGGTCATGACCCGCGTCCTGCAGGCGGCGTCCTCATCCTGAGGGAGAGGACAAAGGGACGTCAGTGCGGCGCTCAGCGACGTGGCTCAGAATGAATGTCCGGAAGGCCACCGGATCCGTCAGGCGCAGCCGCACGGGCAGGGCCCTTAGTTCGGGCCAGGCCGGCAGGTCCTTCGTGCCGGCGATCCGGGCAAGGTCCTTCTCGGTCGTGACGGGCTGGAGGCCTCGCCTCTCCGCCTCGCTGCGCAGGGCCTCGATCTCGTTCGCCGTAAAGGCATGATGATCGGCGAAGGGCAGGGCGCGTTCCACGGCAAGGCCGCAATCCCGCAAGGTCGAGAAGAACTTCTCCGGCCGGCCGATCCCCGCAAAGGCCAGGAGCGGCTTGCCGCGGAGGCTTTCGACGGCGGCTGCTTCCGGTTCGAGAACGCCCCGGAATAGCTGTTTTCCCCTGCGCACCGCCTCCGCGGCCACGGATGCGCCGGGCGCGCCTTCGCCGATGATCACGACGGCATCGACCGCGGGCCACTGCGCTTCCAAGGGCGCTCGCAAGGGACCTGCCGGCAGCGGGAGGCCGTTGCCGAGGCCGGTCGCCCCGTCGACCACCGCGATGGCGCAGTCCTTGACGAGGGAAGGGTTCTGCAGCCCGTCATCCATGACGATGGCGGTCGCCCCGGTCTCGACGGCGAGCCGTGCGCCCGCAGGCCGATCGCGGGAGACGATTGCCGGTGCTCTTCGGGCGAGGAGAAGCGGCTCATCGCCCACATCTGTGGCCCGATGTTCGGGCTGGACCTGGACGGGGCCTTTCAGGCGCCCGCCATAACCCCGAGACAGGAAGGCTGGGCGCTCGCCTGCACCTGTCAGGATCTCGGCCACCGCAAGCGCGGTCGGAGTCTTGCCGGCCCCGCCGGCCGTGAAGTTGCCGATGCACAGAACGGGCAATCCGGCCCTGCTCCCCGGTCGGCGCATCCGCGAGGCGGCAATGCCGCCATAGAGCGCCCCAACGGGCGTGAGGAGATGAGCCAGAAGGGAAGGGGGCGTCCGCCCCCAGAAGCGGGGCGCGCGCATCAGCGCCGGGCCCCGAGCTTCGCCTGGACGATGAAGGGCTCGATGGACTGGATCGTGCGGTCCACCGCCCCGCCGAGGGCCTGCACGGCATCGCCGGCGGCCCGCGCCATCGCCCGGGTGAGGGCGGCGTTGCCCAGAAGTTCGCTGACGGCCCGGGCAAGGCCCGCATTGTCCTTCACCAGCAGAGCGCCCCGGGCCTTGTCGATGGCCGCGTAGATCTCCGCCGCGTTGTGGACGTGCGGGCCGTGGAGGATCGCGGCGCTGAGCTTGGCGGGCTCGATCGGGTTATGTCCGCCGACCGGGACCAGGGTCCCGCCCATGAGGACTACGGGGGACAGGCGATAGAACAGGCCCATCTCGCCGATGGTGTCGACCACATAGACGTCCGTCGCCCGGTCCGGCGCCATGCCCTGCGAGCGGCGGCTCGCGCGCAGGCCTGCCTGCCCGGCAAGGGCCGCGACCTCCTGCCCCCGCTGCGGGTGGCGCGGGGCCACGATGGTCAGCAGGTTGGGATGACGCTGCACCAGCGCCCGGTGCACCGCCAGGGCGGCGCTTTCCTCGCCCGGATGGGTGCTGGCTGCGAGCCAGACCGGGCGGCCGGCGATCAGGCCGGACAGATGCGCGACAGCGCGCGGGTCGGCTGGAGGCGGCGGGGCGTCGAACTTGAGATTGCCGGTCACGAAGACACGCGGTGCCCCCAGCCGGGCCAGGCGCTCCGCGTCCTCGGTCGTCTGAGCGAGGCAGAGGGCGAACCGTTCCAGAAGGGCCCGGATGATGCGGGGCAGCTTCTGCCAGCGGTGGAAGGAGCGGTCCGACATGCGTCCGTTGACCATGACGAGGGGGATCTGGCGCTCATCCAGGGCCAGGACCGTGTTCGGCCAGATCTCTGACTCGGCCACGAGGGCGAGGTCGGGCCGCCAATGCTTGAGGAACCGCCGGACATAGCGCGGCACGTCGAGGGGGACGTATTGGTGCACCGCGCCGGGCGGGAGGCGGCGGGCGATGAGAGCCGCGGAGGTGCGGGTGCCTGACGTGACCAGGACCGAGAGGCCCCGCTGGGTCAGGCGCTCCACCACGGGCATCAGGGACAGGGTCTCGCCATTGCTCGCCCCGTGCACCCAGACCAGATGGCCCTTCGGCCGCGGGCGGCTGGGATAGCCCTGCCGTTCTCCGAGGCGGGTCTTGTCCTCGCGGCCCTTGCGCTGCCGCCAGTAGAGGAGGCCGATGACAGCCGGCTCCAGCACGGCCGTGAGGGTACGGTAGGTCCTGGCGAGAAGCGGTACCCTCATGCGCGGGAGCCTCCGGCGAGGGCCCGGGCGCGGTGTTCCTTCACGCGGGCGCCGGGATCCTTCGCGCCGATCAGCGCATAGGCGCGGGCATGGACGGCGTCGAGTTCCCGCTCGACAGCCTGGCGGACCGCTTCCAGGGTCTGCGCGTCCGCCTCGCGGGGGACCTGGATGGGGTCGCCGAGGACCATGGCGCCGCGGCCGAACGGGAGCCCCAGGCTCGCCCGGTCCCAGCTGTCGAAATCGATCCTGCGGCTCGTCACCACCGCGACCGGCACGATGGGGCGGCCCGAGAGCTGCGCCAGGGTCACGATGCCTTCGCCGCAAACTCGCGCAATCTTGGGAATGTCGGCGGTCATGACCACCATCTCGCCGTCGCCGAGTGCGCGCAGCATGGCGCGCATGGCCGAGACACCGCCCTTCTTGCGGATGTCGCGCCCACGGGCGCCCGAGCCGCGGATGGCCCGGATGCCGAGATGGCGAAGCGCGATGGCATTGAACTCCCCGTCGCCCGAGCGGGAGACGAGACTCGCGGCCCGGTCCTGCGGCCGCTTAGCGAAATGGATCATGAAATGCTGCCCGTGCCACATGGCGGCGATCACGGGCATCATCGGGCCGATCCGGTCATAGGCATCCGCCGGTTCCATGACGAACCGGTTGGTGCGCCGCACGAGCCCCAGATAGCTCGCCACCAGGAAGCCGAGGGCTTCCTGGACGGGGCGCGACCGCGTGATGCGCTTGACCAGGCTCATCGCGGGTTCAGGTCAGCCCTGGCTCGGCTCGAGCAGGCGATGGAGATGGACGATGAAGTAGCGCATATGCGCGTTGTCCACGCTCGCCTGCGCCTTGGCCTTCCAGGCCGTATGGGCGGTCGCATAGTTCGGGTAGATGCCGACGATATCGAGCTTCGACAGGTCCTTGAAGGTAGACGAGTCGAGCTGTTCGAGCTCGCCCCCGAACACGAGATGGAGGAGCTGCTTACCGGGCATGTCGGTCATGATGGTGTGATCTCTTTCCAGACGGTGGAGAGGGCTTGTTGCTACGGGAAAACCCGATTCTCAAGTCCTCATGGCGCCAACGGCCCGAGGATGCAACCATGACGCAGCGGCAAGCATTTCGCCGTGGCACGGATCGGGGCGGTTATAGGGCGGCAGATTGCCGCTGAAATCGGACAGGACTCCGCCGGCCTCGGCAATGATCAGATCTGCGGCCGCGATGTCCCAATCGGCCGCATTCGCCGAGACGAGACCCACGTCGATCGACCCCGCGGCGACCCGGACGAGCCGGAGAGCCAGGGACGGCACCTTAGGCAGGCGTTCCACATGGCCCAGATGGCGTTCGGCCCGGTCGATGAGGGGCTTGGGACCCGCGACCCGCAAAGGCTCCAGGGCAGGGCCTGACGGAAGCGTCATGCGGATGCCGTTGCAGAACGCCCCCTGGGACAGGCAGGCCTCGTAGAGGCGGTCATGGATCGGCGCATGGACGACGCCGAGGATCGGCCGTCCGTCCCTGACCAGCGCGATGGAGACCGACCAGTCCGGGTGGCCGGTCGCGAAGGCGCGGGTGCCGTCGATGGGATCGACGATCCACACATAGGACCGCCCGAGCCGGGCCGGGTCGTCCGCCGTCTCCTCCGACAGCCACCCGGCCTCGGGGAGGATGCGGGTCAGGCGGTCCTTGAGGAAGGAATCGACCGCGATGTCCGCCTCGGTCACCGGGGAGCTGCGCTCCTTGTACCACAGGCGCGCCGCCGTCTGCGTGCCTTCGCGGAAGAACGGAAGGGCCAGGGCGCCGGCCTCCCGCGCCGCGTCGCGCATGGCGGCGGCCAGGGCATGATCTTGGGGCGTCAGGGGAGCATCCATTGGAGCTACAGATGGGGCAAACCTGATTCGAATGCTATCGCAATCGTAACGCCCGACGGCGATTTTCGTCGCAGGGCGCGGATTCTTTTCCCGGGCATCCGCCGCCTTGAGAGCAGGCCGCTACAGTCGGAAGCCTCGCCTCAGCGAATAGGCGCGAGCCAGCATGGCGACGCCGCCTCCGCTGAACAGGCCGTTCGTGAACCATTGTGGATAATGCAGCATGTAGCGCAGGAGCTTGTCGCCGATGCGGCGCTCCCGATCCACGAAGAACAGGCTCGCGGCGACCATGGGCACGTAGCTGCGGTATTCGGGCGTCTCGCTGTCGAGGGGCTTGGTGAAGTCGATCATGCGGGCCTTGTCGCTGCGCCGCGTCATGGCGTTGATGCCGCCGGGTTCGGCCATCACCACGTCCGCATAGGTCCGGGCGATGCCGATCATCTCCTCCTCCTTCACCAGGAGGCCCTGGCGGGCGAGCGCAAGCGGAAGCTCGGCCGAAACCGTCATCTTCCAGAACCATTCCGATTTCGGATGCTTCTTGAATTCCGGATCCTGCTCGTAGGGGGTCGAGATGGCGCCGTCCCGGTCGACGACCATCGAGCCGCGATAGAAGTTGAGGAGCTTGCGCGCCCGTTCCAGATGGCGCTGCTCTTTCGTGAAGGCATAAAGCTCCACGAGGCCGGCCCCGAAGGCGTTGATGTGGTTCGTGGGGTCGATGGCCTGGGGAATGAACGCGTATCGGTAGCAGCCTGCGTCGAATGTCGGCAGGTCTACATAGAACATCTCGTATTCGTCGAAGGAGGGCGCACATTGCTGGGCGAGGCCGGCCACCTCCTCGTCGAGCTCTCCGCGCGCCGCGAGCCTGTTGGCGAGCTGGAGGATCGGCAGCGTGATGAGCCCCGTGGCCGTGACGTCGGTGCCGCGCATCTGGGGGCCGCCGAAGGAGATCACCGAGCCCCAGGATTTGACCACCCGCTTCTGGTTCTCGTCGACGATGCCGTGCCGGTCGTCCCGCGCGGCCATCACGTTGTGCGCGGCGCCTACGAGGAGGGTGAGGAACCTTGTCTCGCCCGTGGCCTCGTAGAGCTCCAGGGCCGCCCGGCCCCAGAACGACCATTGCCAGGAATAGAGCTGGCCCCGGTTGTAGAGCGGCGGCAGGGCAGGGTCCGGATTGTCGGGCGCGGTGAGCCAGCGCAGGCTGAAATCGAGGCAGTCGTAGAACACGTCCCGATGGGGCGTGCAGCTGGTGAAGACCCCGAAGGCAGAGGCCTCCGGAAAGGCCTCGCGCCGCTCCCTGAAGCTCTCCGGGTGCTCCAGGAGGGACGTGGCCTCCGCGTCTTCGACCGAGGCACCGGACAAATAGCGGCTCCAGATGCCGAGATAGCGCTGATAGGCGCTGCCGTCCTGCGAGAAGCCCGCGAAGGCGAGGCCCGGCCGCTTCGTGAAGCCGGCCAGGAGCGCCGGAGCGCAAAGCGAGCCGAGGATCTGGCGTCGCGTCGGATTCATGCGATTCCCTGGTGGCGCAGCCTCGCGGGCGGGCGGCAAGGCGCGGCGTCTGCGGATAGTGAAACAATGGCGCCGCTTAAGGCATGATCGGGTCAGGGTCAAACGGCCAAGCCGCCGCGGCTTTCCCGGGAGACCTGGTCTCTCTCAAGGGTGCAGGTCGATCAGGGCCTCATGGCTCTCCAGATCGAACGGCACTGAGACATGCTCGTGCACGATGAGCCATTGGCCCAAATGCTTCCTGTAGCCCAGGGTGACCCGCAGCCAGACCGCATCCTCCCGGCCGTCCCCGTCCCGGCGGCCGGAGCGGTTGAGGAAATGCGCGAAGGCCAGATCGACCCCGGCTGTGACCGCGATGTCCCGGACCTCGAAGATCATCTCTCCCTCGCCGGAGGCCAGGCAGTCCCGCCAATGTTGCGTATTGGCGTCGAGGCCCTCGAACCGGAGGCTGGACACGGCGTCGAAAGCCAGGATGCCGGGCGCGTAATAGGCCGCGATGCTCTCCACATCGCGGGCGCGGACAGCCTCGCACCACCCCTCGATCCGTGCATGGATCGCATCCTCGGGGCGGGGTGTGAACAATCCGCCATGCATGTAGCCGCTCCAGGTTGGGATTCGTCGGATTCGAAGGCAGCTCTCAGGCCGCTTCCTTGACATTAATGTTGATATCAACATAATATCCCTCATGTCAAAACTCGACGATGCGCCGAAAAGCGACGGCGTTCCCTTTGCCGTGACGCTCGAGGTCCGCGATGCCTGCTTCTGCCTTCATGCCCAGCGCGCGGCGCGAGCCCTGGCCCGTCGCTACGACGAAGTTCTGCGTCCCTTCGGCCTCACGAGCGGCCAGTTCTCGCTCATGATGTCTCTCAACCGCCCCCAGCCGCCGAACATGGGCAGCGTCGCGTCGCTCCTCGCCATGGACCGCACCACCCTCACGGCTGCCCTGAAGCCTCTCCAGAGGCGGGGGCTTATCCGGGTCGAGCCGGATCCCGAGGACAAGCGCAGCCGCCGCCTCGCGCTCACCCCTGAGGGTGGCGCTCTCCTGGCCGCGGCCCTGCCGGTCTGGCGGGAGACGCAGGCCGTGGTCGAAAATCTGGTCCAGTCCTCCCCGGACGACCTGCGGGCCGGGCTGCGCGCCCTGTCCTGAACGCTTCATTCGGGCGGTGCGCCGCCTCCCATCACGCCACCGCCAACAACACCCCAGAGGAACCATGGACAACGCGCCCAGAATCTCGCCCTATCTCACTGTAAAGGGCGCCGCCGACGCCATCGCGTTCTACCAGAAGGCGTTCGACGCGCAGGAAAATGCCCGCATGCCGGCCCAGGACGGCAGGCGCATCATGCACGCGCATCTCACCATTAACGGCGGCACCGTCATGCTCTCGGACGAGTTTGAGGAGTTCGATGGCGGGTCGGCGCCGGTGCCGGGCCGGCCGTCTCCGGTCTCCATCTCGGTCTCCTACGACAGGCCCGAGGAGGTGGACGCCATCTTCAAGCAGGCCGTCGCGGCAGGCAGCAAGGGCGTGATGGACCCGCACGATGCCTTCTTCGGGGCGCGCTTCGCCATGGTCGAGGATCCCTTCGGCCATCGCTGGATGCTCGTTGCCATGCTGCCTCAGGCCCAAGCTTAAAAGACCGGGCCGCCCAGCCCCGTCCATCCTCACATCCTTCGAATGATCCCCAAGGATCTCCCATGCGTTCCAGCTACGCCAGAACCGCTCTCGTCCTCGGCCTTCTCTCGGCCATCGGGCCCTTCGCGATCGACATGTACATTCCGGCCCTGCCGACGATCGCGTCGGACCTGGGGGCCTCGACCGCCGCGACTCAGATGACCCTCATGGCCTTCTTCGTGGCCTTCGGCCTCTGCCAGATCGTCTACGGGCCGGTCTCGGACATGATCGGGCGCAAGCCCCCGCTCTATGTGGGGCTCGCCTTCTTCACGGCCGGCTCCGTCGGGTGCATCCTGGCCGGCAGCATCGAGGCGCTGATCGTCTTCCGCTTCGTGCAGGGCATCGGCGCGGCCTCTGTCATGGTCATCCCGCGGGCGATCATCCGGGACCTGCATACGGGCATCGAGGCCACGCGGCTGATGTCGCTGGTGATGCTGGTGATCAGCGTGTCGCCCATCCTGGCGCCGCTGGCCGGCAGCGCCCTCATCGTGCCGTTCGGCTGGCGCGCGGTCTTCGTCGCCGTCACGGCGGCGGCGGCCGTGAGCCTCGTCCTGCTCGCCTTCTCGCTGCCCGAGACGCGCCCGCCCGCGGAGCGGATCAAGGTCAGCCTCGGTGAGGTTTTCGGTGGGTTCGGGCAGCTCTTCCGGGACCGGCACTTCCTGGCGCTCACCTTCACGGGCGGGCTCGGCATGTCGAGCTTCTTCGCGTTCCTGGCGAGCTCGTCCTTCATCTATATCGATCATTTCGGCCTGACGCCGACGCAGTACAGCTTCACCTTCTCGCTCAACGCGGTGGGCTTCATCGGCGCCTCGCAGCTCACAGCGACGCTCGGCTCCCGTTTCGGCATGAAGCGGGTCGTGGCAGCCGCCGCCTCCTGCTACGCCTTCTTCGCGGTTCTGCTCTTCGCCCTCACGGCGGCGGGGATCGACAGCCTGACGGTGTTGGTCGTGCTGCTCTTCGCGTCCTTCGCGTTCCTGGGTCTCGTCATTCCGGCCACCATGGTGCTGGCGCTCGAGGATCACGGGCCCATCGCGGGTCTGGCCTCCGCGCTCGGCGGTACGCTGCAGATGGTGGCGGGCGGCGTGATGATCGTGATCGTCAGCCTGATGTTCGACGGCACGTCCCTGCCGATGGTCGGCGCCATCGCGGCCTGCGCGGTGGGTGCGCTGGCCTTAAGCCTCGTGAGCCTGCGCCGGCCGGAGCCTGTGGCGGTGCAGCCGGTCGAGCAGGAATATGGAGTCTAAGGCGTTTCAAAGACTCCGCAGGAGGCATTCCAGGGTCATGGCCGCGAACAGGATCAGGCCCGCATCCCGATTGGACCGGAACAGGCGCAGGGCGAGAGCGCCGTCGGCGCGGTCGATCCGCGCCACCTGCCAGGCGAGGTGGAGCCCAAAGAGGCCAAGCCCCGCGAAGGCCACGAGGCCGGCTCCGGCCAGCCAGAAGGCAGGGGCCATGAAGGCGAGCGCCAGGCCGTAGCAGAGGCCGACGCCGAGCCGGACCCTCTCGCCGAAGAACCGGGCCGAGGACTTGATCCCGGCAATCTCGTCGTCCTCGATGTCCTGGAGGGCATAGATCGTGTCGTAGCCAACGACCCAGGCGATGCTGCCCGCATAGAGGAGGAGGGCAGGCAGGCTCAGGGAGCCGAAGGCCGCGGCCCAGCCCATGAGCGCGCCCCAGGCGAAGGCGAGGCCGAGGACGATCTGCGGCATCCAGAAGAAGCGCTTCATGAACGGGTAGAGCGCGACGATCCCCAGGGACGCGAAGCCCGTCGCGATGGCGAAGCCGTTGAGCTGGAGCAGGACCAACAGGCCCACCAACGCCTGAAGGCCGAGAAACGTGAGGGCGCCCTTGAGCCCGACCTGGCCCGACGGGAGGGGGCGGTCGCGCGTGCGCTCCACGCGGGTGTCGAGATCCCGGTCGACGATGTCGTTATAGGTGCAGCCCGCTCCGCGCATGGCCACGGCGCCGATCAGGAAGAGCAGGCAATGGAAAGGGTTCGGCCAGGGGAGCCCGCCCGCGACGGCGGCGAGGGCCGCCGACCACCAGCAGGGCAGGAGGAGCAGCCACCATCCGATGGGCCGCTCGATCCTGGCGAGGCGTAAGTATGGGCGAAGGGCCGCCGGCGCCAGCCGATCGGCCCAATGGCCGCGGACGGCATCCGGCAGGGAGGATGCGGCGGGACGCTCCGGCACGGAAACGGGCCGGCCCTTAGAGGGCGCCCTTCGGCATGGTGTAGGAGCCGGTCAGTCCGCCGCCGCCGAGCAATCCGCCGCCCTGCTGCTGCTGCTTCTTGGCCTGCTTCTCCATCTCGGCCAGCTTGGCGGCAGCCGAGCAGGCCTTGCCCTTCATCTCCACGGCGCGCTTGTGGTCTTCTTCGAGACCCTTGGCGAACTCGTCCGGCACCTGGCACCAGACCTTGTTCGTCTCGAGCCATTTGAGGCCCACGCTGCCGTTGGACACGAGCTTGGTGAAGATCCCGCAGGCCGCGCGGGGATCGACGGTCTTCTTCTTGCCGCCGCCGCCGAGCTTGTTGATCTGCTGGATCAGGCTCTGGCGCTCGGTCAGGAATTTCTGCGCATCTCCGCAACCGCTCGCCTGCGCGAAGGCAGGGCCGGCCATGAAGACGCCCGCGACGGCAAAGGTGGCAGCAAGGTGCGAACGAATAGGCAGCATCGACACATTCCCCGGATCTGGAAGTCCGCGACGGATCGCGGGCAGCCGTTCCGTTAACACGTTCAAACTCCCCCGGCCAAGGGGCGAATGGTCTCCCCTGCGCAGGATGTGATCGGGCGCACGCAAAATTCCGGGGGAACAGCCTGCCCGGCGCCCTCCCGTCCGGGAGACGGACTTGCTAATCCTGTCCCCACCTGCGGAGTCGCCATGGCCCACTACGATTTCAACGCCCCCCGCCTGTTCGTCGATGCGCCGCTTGCCGAGGGCGCGCGCATCGCGCTCGACCGGGCGCAGGCCAACTATCTCCTGAACGTGCTCCGTCTGAAGGCCGAGGATGCGGTCCTGGTCTTCAACGGCCGGGATGGGGAGTGGAGGGCGGCCGTGGCGGTGGAAGGGCGCAAGGCCGCGGATCTCGTCTGTGTCGCCCGCACCCGCGAGCAGACTTATCCGCTCGATCTCGTCTATGCCTTCGCGCCCCTGAAACATGCGCGGCTCGACTATATGGTCCAGAAGGCGGTCGAGATGGGCGCGGGAGTTCTCCAGCCGGTCCTGACCCGCCGGACCCAGGCCACGCGGGTGAATCTGGAGCGCATGCGGAGTAATGCCGTCGAGGCGGCCGAGCAATGCGGCATCCTGGGCCTTCCGGAGGTTCGGGAAGAGGTCGATTTCCCGAAATTCATCAAAGACTTGGAGCAGGATAGGCTAATCCTCTTCTGCGACGAGAACGCCCCCATCGCCAACCCTGTGGAGGCGCTGCGAAAAGCCGTGAACGAGGGGTGGAACCAGCCGGCCAAGTTCGCCGTTATTGTGGGCCCCGAAGGGGGTTTCGTCGACCAGGAGAGAGCTCTTGTCGCCGCCCACGAAAGATGTATCCGCGTATCGTTGGGGCCGCGAATCCTGCGTGCCGACACCGCCGCTGTCGCAGCCCTGGCGGTCGTCCAGTCGGTGCTGGGAGACTGGGTCTGATCCGATCTTCCAACGACGCACGACGAAGATTTCCCGCTAGCCTCAATAGCTTGGCAGTTCCCTTCCGGTTCGCCCCAATCTCGCCTCATTGAAGAGGAGTTTGGGCGCCGTCGAAGCGGGCGAGCGTCTAGTTCGGAAGTACTCAAGAATAAGATAAGAGGAATTCAAGTATGGGTGGGGAATTCAAGTTCGGCATCGAGGAAGAGTACTTCGTCAACGATGCCGCCAAGCGGGATGTTGCCCGCGCAAAAGTGAAGGAGTTCTTCGCGTCCTGCCACGAAAATCTCGAGGACGGCATCACGCACGAAATGCTCGAGCCGCAGATCGAGATTGCCACGAAACCCAGCGCCGACTTCGCCGAGGCCCGCGCTCAGCTCTCGAGCCTGCGCTCCTCCGTCGGTCAGATCGCCCGTGAGCACGGGCTGTCCGTCATGGCGGCGGGCACTCACCCGCTGGCCGTCTGGGCGCGGGTGCGGCCCAATGCGCAGCCCCGATACGGCAAGGTGATGCACGACCTGCAGATGGTCGGCAGCCGCACGGTGGTGTGCGGCATGCACGTCCATGTGGAAATCCCGGATCTTGCGACCCGGGTCGACATCATGAACCGCATCCAGCCCTTCCTGCCGCTGCTCCTGGCCCTGTCGACCTCCTCGCCGTTCTGGCAGTCGCAGCGCACAGGCCTCCTCGGCTACCGGCTTGCGGCCTATCGCGAGCTGCCGCGCACCGGCCTGCCGGATCTGTTCGCGGACGAGAAGGACTACCAGCGCTACATCGATACCCTCGTGGCGGCGCGGGCCATCGAGAATTCCAGCTATGTGTGGTGGTTCATCCGGCCGTCCCTGAAGCATCCGACCCTGGAATTGCGGGTCGCCGACAGCTGCACGCGTATCGACGACACCCTCGCCATCGCGGCCCTCTACCGCTGCCTCGTGCGGCACCTGAGCCGCGATAAGGCCCTCAATGCGGGCCAGACCGGCGCTTCCCGGGCCATCAACGACGAGAACAGCTGGCGGGCCCAGCGCTATGGGATCCACGGCAGCTTCGTAGATGAGGCGACGCGCAGCGCCAAGCCCGTGCGGCAGATGCTCGACGAGACCCTTGCGCTCGTGGCCGAGGACGCGGACGCCCTGGGCTGCCGTAGCGAGCTGGATCTCTGCCGCTGGATCATCGCCCGCGGCACCAGCGCCGACCGGCAGCTTTCCCTGTACACGGAAGCGGTCGGCCGCGGCCTGTCCAACCGGGATGCCCTGTTCGGCGTCGTGGACTGGCTCTCCGCCGAAACCACCGGCGATACCATGGTTCGGCATTAGCGCGGGCTGCCGAGATCTGTTGTGATGCTACTCGCCGTCATTCCGGGACAGCGCGATGCGCTGGGCCCGGAACCCATAACCACCAGCATTTCAGGGTGAAGAACAACGTCTGTCGCTGCGTCTTTCTCGAAAAACTCAGTATTTATGGGTTCCGGGCTCGCCTGCGGCGCCCCGGAATGACGGAGGGCTCGGTGGCAGAACTATATTACGATTGAGCTTTCTTCCGTCACCGCATTGCAGCTTGTCCGTAACGCGCCTATCTAGTCGCGACCTGAGTCGGCGCGCCTTGAACGCGCTTTTTGATGAGGTGGTTCATGGCGCGGGACGTATCGGATACGACCCCAATCACCACGCGTGCGGAACTCGTCGCGTGGATCGCTGACGGCGAGAAGCCGCGAAGCGAATGGCGGCTCGGCACAGAGCACGAGAAGATCCCCTTTTACACGGCCGATGCCTCCCCGGTCCCCTATGAGGGCGGGCGCGGAATCCGTGCGCTCCTGGAGGGTCTGCAGGCCCGCACCGGATGGGAGCCCATCCTCGAGCAGGAGCAGCCCATCGGGCTCTTCGACGAGGCCGGAGGCGGCGCGATCTCCCTGGAGCCGGGCGGGCAGTTCGAACTGTCGGGCGCGCCCCTGCGGACCCTGCATGAAACGGCGGACGAGACGGCGCTTCACATCGATCACGTGAAGGCCGTCGGGCAGGAGCTCGGCCTCGGATTTCTGACCCTGGGTATGAGCCCGCTCTGGACCCGTGCCCAGACCCCGGTCATGCCGAAGGCGCGCTACAAGATCATGACCGATTACATGCCGAAGGTCGGCTCGCTCGGCCTCGACATGATGTATCGCACTTGCACCGTGCAGGTGAACATGGATTACGAATCCGAAGCCGACATGGTGCGGAAGCTGCGCGTCTCGCTTGCGCTCCAGCCCATCGCCACGGCGATCTTCGCCAATTCGCCCTTCACGGACGGCAAGCCCAACGGTTTCCTGTCACGCCGCTCCGCTATCTGGCTCGACACAGACCGCGACCGCACGGGCATGATGGATTTCGCCTTCGATGACGGCTTCGGTTACGAGGCTTATGTCGACTGGGCACTCGGCGTGCCGATGTATTTCGTCAAGCGCGATTCGACCTATCACGACGTGGCGGGTGCGTCCTTCAAGGATCTGTTCGAGGGGCGGTTCGCGCGCCTGCCGGGCGAGCGCGCCACGCGCTCCGACTGGGCGAACCATGTCTCCACCCTGTTTCCGGAAGTGCGCCTCAAGCGCTATCTGGAAATGCGCGGCGCCGATGTGGGGCCGCCCGAGCAAATCGTGGCTTTGTCGGCCTTCTGGGCGGGTCTTCTCTACGATTCCGCCGCCCTCGACGGGGCCTGGGAGCTCGTGAAGGGCTGGAGCGCAGCCGAGCGCAACCGCCTGCGCGCCGATGTGCCGACCCTTGCGCTCAAGGCCGAGATCGCAGGCCGCAGCGTACGCGAGATCGCCCGCGAGGCGCTGGCGCTCTCGGAAGCCGGCCTCCGGCGCAGAGCCTTCAAGGATGCGGCAGGGCAGGATGAAACCCGCCATCTCGCCTATGCGCAGGAGATCGTCGAGACGGGCGTCACCCCGGCGGAGCGTCTCCTCGAGCGCTATCACGGTGCCTGGAACGGCTCGGTGGAGCCCGCCTTCCGGGAATGCGTGTTCTAAGCCTGCCGAGGCGAGGGTTCAGGCCTTCGCTTCGCCGAGCGTGTCCGCCATGGTGGCGCCGCGGGTGCCGAGGGGCTGGTGCGGTCCCTCGGTCGTATCCTTCGCGGTCTGGTGCTCCATCTCGGCATTGATCTCGGTTCCGAGCAGCACGATGATCGTCGAGATCCAGATCCAGGTCATGAAGCCGATAACGGCGCCCAGGGATCCATAGGTCTCGTTGTACTTGCCGAAATTCGCCACGTACCAGGAAAACAGCATCGAGCCCGCAAGCCACAGGACGGAGGCAATGAGGCTGCCGGGCGTGATCCAGCGCCATTTCGCATTGTCGCGGCTCGGCCCGTAACGGTAAACCAGCGCCAGGGCGAGAACGATGCCGATCAGGAGAGCCGGCCAGCGCAGCAGGGCCACCAGGGTCTCGGTCCATGTCTCGAGGCCCAGATAGCTGAGCACGATGGGCACCACCACGACCATGCCCAGGGCCATGAGCATGAACACGATGGCACCGAGCGTGAAGCCGAGCGAAACCACGTTCAGCATGATGAAGGAGCGCTTCTCCTCCTCCTCGTAGACGATGTTCAGGGCATCGAAGATCGACTTCATGCCCGCATTGGCGCTCCACAGGGCGACCGCGAGACCGATGAGGAAACTCAGCCCCAGCGTGCCCGAGCCGTTGCTGGCGATCCGCGTCACCTGCTCGCCGATAATCTCGAGCGCACCGCCCGGCAGGACGCCCGAAAGCATGCTCAGGTGGCTCTGGATCGTCGCCGGATCCGCAAACAGGCCGTAGATCGATACCAGGGCCGTGATGGCCGGGAAGATCGCGAGAAGGGCATAGAAGGTGACGCCGGCCGCGACGAGCATGACACGATCGTGCTGCACCCGCTCATAGACGCGCCAGAGAATATCCTTCCATCCCTGGGCGGGGATTTCGGTCGGCGAGTCCGCCTGCCGTCCGCGCCCGGTCTCATGGGGCGATGCGGGGCCCTCCGTCCTGGCGCCGAAATCGGCGGATTTTCGGCCGGGTGTGGTCGCGCCTCCCGTATGACCGGCGCCCGCCGGCCTGCGGGCTGCTGCTGCCGGCTGCGGCCGGCCGCCAAGGGTGACGAGGCGCACCACGGTCCATCCGAGCAGGATCATCAGGCTCGTGGTGGTCAGCGAGGATGGTGTCCGGTCGGTACTCTGCAATGACATGGTCTCGTCCCAATGGCGTGTCGTGTCTCCAACAGCGCAATGGGACGGCCGGTTCCGCGGCCCCGCTTGGAGGGGCCGCGGTTCGGGCAAGAGTGTGGAACGGATCGCCTCGGTTCAGGCCGCCAGCTTGAGGCCCAGAATGCCCGCGACGATCAGGCCGATACAGGCGAGGCGGGCGGCGGTGGCCGGCTCTCCGAAGAGATAGATCCCGAGGATTGCGGTTCCGACCGTGCCGATCCCGGTCCAGACCGCATAGCCCGTACCCACGGGCAAAGCCTTCAGGGCGAGGCCGAGCAGCAGCACGCTGGCGATCATGCTGGCGCCCGTCAGGACCGAAGGGACGAGGCGCGTGAAGCCCTCGGTGTATTTCAGGCCGATCGCCCAGCCGATCTCGAAGAGACCGGCGACGAAGAGATAGATCCATGCCATGACAGGACCTCCGTCGATGGCAGGGGCGTCCCTACCGGGATGTGGGGGAAAGCGGGGTCGTCCCCGCCGCCGGCAATATACGGGTCACGGCTGTGCCCCTTCAAGGCTGCCTTGGGGCATGGGGGCTTGACGGCCACGCATGGGCCGTCCGGACCCTAGTCGTCCGACGGATGCGGCATGCCGAGGGATTGGAGCGGGTTGAAGGGTGCGTAGGTCTGGTGCTTCCAGGCGTCGCCGCAATTCACGCAGATGGAGCGGACTGAGTAATCCGCCTGCTCCAGGCGCCGGAGCAGGCGCTCCTGGCGAGCCTGATTCTCCGCGTCCGCATCGAAGCCGGAAGGGCGCACGGTGAGCCTGAGCGGTTTTGAACCCTCTGCGTCCGACGCTGCCTCGCCCTGGGCGAGGGCCGGGACCGTTGCGGCAATGATCCATCCAGCTCCGGCAAGAAGGCCCAGGAGGGCAAGGCAATATCGCGGCATCGAATAAACTTCCCTAATGAAATGAGTTGGACGTCATAAAAAGCTGCTTCGTCAAGCGCCGTAGCCGGAATAGCGCTCTTTCAAAAGCGCTTCCGCCCAGGGCTGCGATCCGCCGAGCATAGCCCCGCCGCACCCCACGTGCCCCCTTCGTGTAAGGAGGCCCGGCACTTTCGGGCGCTTGGCCAGGCGCCGTGGCCGGAAGTCCGGACAGGCATGGCGGCAGAGTAAGGCGCCCCTATGGCCGCCGCGCGCACGCTCGATCACGTCTCTGCCATCGTGCTTGCCTTGCCCTTGCTGGGACAGGGCGGCGCCAGAACCGACCATGACGGGGAAGTTACGAGATCGGGAGTTGCGCGACAGAATTCCCTCCCCCTTGTGGGGAGGGTCAGGGTGGGGGTGTGAGCGCCACGTTCTGAGAATTCAGAGCTGACACCCCCACCTCCACCTCCTCCCCACAAGGGGGAGGAGAGCAGCGCAGCGCTTCCCCCGAGAGCTTGAGCCGTGGGGAGGAAAGCCGGTTGAGGGTCTCCCTCAGATGAAGAAGAAGTCCTTTTCGGTCAGCTTGAGGCCCTTCTTGAGGGTCGCAATCTCGACCGCAGCCTTCGACCCGGACCCATCCGCATCATAGGACAGCACGCCCGTCTTCTTGTCGTAGATGAAGAAGTCGTTGGCATCCTTGGCCTTGTCGCCCACCGTGAAGAACTTGCTCGCCATCTTCGCCGGCTTGGCCTCGCTGCCCTTCTTGATCGCCGCATAGAGGCTCTTGTTGGCCTTGAACAGGCTGTTCTCCAGCCAGAGCGTGTCGTCCTTGACGGTAAAGTCGGCGATCTTGTCGAGGTTGGTTTTCTTGTTGAACTTGGCATCGAACACAAAGATGTCCTGGCCCGCGCCACCATACAGCACGTCCTTGCCGGCCCCGCCGTAAAGCTTGTCGTTGCCGGACAGACCCTTGAGCATATCGTTGCCAGCGAGGCCCTTGATCACATCGTTGCCGTCCGCGCCGGTGAGCCGGTCAACCCGCGCCGTGCCGCGCAGGCTCAGCGACACCGGACCGGACGGGCTGCCGCCCCCTCCGCTACCGCCCGAAGAGCCGCCATCGGACGGAGGCGGTGGGGTTACGGTGGACAGGTCGAGGGTGGCGTCGTCGAACTTGGCGATCTCGACGTTCTGCAGGGTGTCGGTGCCGTTTGGACCCGTCACCGTGATGCTGCCGTCGGTGTTCTTCACCAGCCCATAGGCGGATTTCGCCCCGGAGAACATGGCCGTGTCGGTGCCGGCGCCGCCGTCGAGGCGGTCGGCGCCCGCTCCGCCCCAGAGGGTGTCGTTCCCGCCCGCACCGACAAGCGTATCATTGTGATAGCCGCCGTCGAGCTTGTCCGCGGCGGCTGTGCCGGTCCAGGTGAGGCCCTTTTCGTGGGCGGGGCTTGAGTAATGGTAGGTGACGACATCATTGGCGGGCTTGTGCTGCGTCGTGTAATCGGTCCACGGGACCTCTGCCCCTCCTTCGCTTTGAGGATCCATCGGGTTTGCGAAGGAGTAGTAGCTCCATAGGAAGGCGCCGCCGAGCCATTGGCCGCCGTAATTCTCCATGACTTTGTAAAGTGCAGTATAAGCGTCGACCTGCTCCTGGGGATCGTATGTTCCGCTGCCGCCGAAAACGCCAGGATCCTTGTTCGCGCCGTCCATGCTCTTGTAGCCGACCTCGGTGAAGATCACCTGCTTGCCGTATTGCTCCGAGAGCGCCTTGTAATACTCGACGACGGACTTTCCGCCGTGCAAGGTATCCCGGATCCAGGGATTGAAATGCGGCTTGATCCAGGCATCGACGATCTGGTCGACCGTCGGATCGTTCACCGTCGAAGAGGGAATGTAAGCGTCGACGCCGATGAAATCGACCTTATCCCAGAACCCGACCTTCATGACCGTGTCATAGGTGGCTGCGTAGGTGACCTTGCCGGAATAGACGGTGCGCACGGCATCGATGATCTCAGTCCATTTCTCGGTGTAGGTCTTGCCGTCGTTGCAGACCTTGGTCGGATCGATCATGCTGTTCATTTCGGTGCCGACGCAGATCATCTCCGCGCCTGCTGCCTGCGCCACCTTGGCGTATTCGACCATCGTAGCCTTGTAGCTTTCGAACCAAGCCTTGGGATCACTAGGAGTGAGTTCGGCGCGCCAGACGCGAGGGTGGTCTGTTTCCAGATGCGGCTTGAGGACAACCTTGAGCCCCTTCTCCTTGGCCGAAAGGATCGATTCCTTGACCACATCGAAGGTGTCGCTCTCGTTGGCCCACGCTTTGGTCGGATCGACGATCTTCAATCCTACCGAATTGCTGTTCTTATCCGTCTGAAAGAAGTTTGGAATGATCGTGACGGTATTGGCCCCTGTAGCGACGATCTGGGACATGGCAGCCTGGCCATTGGGCGCGAGGATCTGCCCACCCCAATAAGACGGCTGGGTGATGCTTTCCCACTCGAAGATCTGGTCGTTCGACAATTGTGCATTGGACATGGGCCCACCTTTCGCTCCAGGTTCGGTTGAAGCCGATTCTTATTCTTGACGATATAATGTATCTTTAATTCCCGAAGCTGTCTCCTGCCGAATTCCTGGCTCCTGCTCTGTTCAGGGCGGCCTATGCCCTATAAAGAACCGTCGAGCTGCCGACGGCCCCGCGACGATTGACCGGAACGGCCGGTATCGGCGTTGATGCCGTGAACCCCGCCTCCACTCCGAGAAGGATATGCCCATGTTCACCCTTGAAATCGCCGGCAAGGCGATCGCCATCACCAATGCCGACGAGGAGCAGGCCCGCGAACTCTTCATGAGCGAGGATTTCCGGGAGGACCTCAAGTCCTTCACGAGCGAGGGCCAGCCCCTGTGGGATGGTTCCGCGGCCTTCACGGTGCGCCGGGCCTCCGACGACGAGATCGAGGCCTTCGACGACGCCATCGCGGAGGACGAGGAGGATTGGGACGAGGAAGAGGTCGAGGATTCCGATGAGGACGATGACGAGGACGGCATCGACGTGATGTTCCTCGTAACTGTCGACGAGATGGACGACCAGGACGACGCGTAAGCGTCGTCCCCCTTCAAGCCGCCATATTCCAAACCCTCCCTAGGGGGCGGCCCACGCCGCGAATCCATGCCCTTTCCCAAGACCAATCCGAGCCTCGAACGCGCCCTCGCCGAGAAAGGCTACAGTGAACCCACCCCCGTCCAGGCCGCCGTGCTCCAGCCGGAGGCTGAAGGGCGGGACCTGCTCGTCTCGGCCCAGACGGGCTCCGGCAAGACCGTCGCCTACGGGCTCGCCCTCGCTGAGACCCTTCTGGGGGAGGCGGAGCGCTTCGGGCCGCCTGCGGAACCGCTCGCGCTCATTGTGGCGCCGACCCGAGAGCTGGCGCTCCAGGTCCACCGGGAATTGATCTGGCTCTATGGGCCGACCGGGGCGCGGGTCGCGTCCTGCGTCGGCGGCATGGACGTGCGCCGCGAGCAGCGGGCGCTCGCCGATGGCTGCCACATCGTGGTGGGCACGCCGGGCCGCCTGCGCGACCATCTGGAGCGCGGGCGTCTCGACCCGTCGCAGATGCGCGCCGTGGTCCTGGACGAGGCCGACGAGATGCTCGATCTCGGCTTCCGGGAGGATCTGGAATTCATCCTCGACGCGACGCCCCCGGAGCGGCGCACGCTCCTGTTCTCGGCCACCTTGCCGCGCAATATCGCGGCCCTGGCGCGGCGCTACCAGCGCGACGCCCTGCGGGTCGACACGCTAGTCGAGAACCAGCCTCACGGGGACATCGACTACCAGGCGGTGCGGATCGCGCCCAACGAGATCGAGCTCGCGGTCGTGAACGTGCTGCGCTTCTTCGAGGCGCGGGGCGCCATGGTGTTCTGCCATACCCGCGAGACCGTGCGCCACCTCCATGCCAGCCTGGTGGAGCGTGGCTTCTCGGCCGTCGCCCTGTCGGGCGAACTGACGCAGAATGAGCGCAACCATGCGCTCCAGGCTCTGCGCGACGGGCGGGCACGGGTCTGTGTCGCCACCGACGTCGCGGCCCGCGGCATCGACCTGCCGGATCTCGGGCTCGTGATCCATGCCGACCTGCCGAACGACCCCGAGACCCTGCTTCACCGCAGCGGCCGCACGGGGCGGGCGGGCCGGAAGGGCGTTTGCGTGCTCCTGGTTCCGTATACCCGCCGCCGCAAGGCCGAGCGCCTCATCGACGATGCCGGCCTGGAAGCCACCTGGGGCGGCCCGCCTTCGGCCGACGAAATCCGCCGCCGGGACCGCGAGCGCATCCTGCAGGATCCGGCCCTGACCGACGAAACGACGGAAGACGACCTCGCGACCGCGCAGGCGCTCCTGTCCCGCCTCTCGGCTGAGGAGATCGCGGCCGCGTTCGCGCGCGTGCTCCGTGCCCGCCTGCCGGCCCCGGAAGAAGTGTTCGATCCGGGTGCCGACCGCGGCCCGCGCGACCGGCTCGACAAGCGCACCCGCGAGAAGGAGCGCGACACCCAGAGGACTCGCGAGGGCCGTGCCGATTACGGCGGCGGCCAGGACATGGTCTGGTTCCGCATGAGTGTCGGCCGCCGAAACAATGCTGATCCGCGCTGGCTTCTGCCGATCATCTGCCGCCTGGGCCACGTGACCAAGAAGGAAATCGGCTCGATCCGGATCTTCGACCGGGAGACCAAGTTCGAGATAGCCCAGTCGATCGCGCCCAAGTTTGCTGCTGCCGTGCGCAAGACCAACGACGAGGATATCCGCATCGAGCCCGCGGAGGCACCGGGCGGACGAAGCGACCACGACGGGAAGACCGAGAAGGCGCCTCCGAGGAAGGGTGGCTTCAAGGCGGGGCCCAAGGGAGGGCCTAAGGGCGAAGGCAAGAGAAAAGACAGGGGCGAGGACAGGGGGCCATCGAAGCGGGAAGGCAATGGCAAGCCCAAGCGCCCCTTCGCCCGGAAGGGCAAGCCCGGTTAGTCCAAGCCCGGTTAGTCCAAGTCCGGTTAGTCCAAGTCCGGCGCTAGTCCATCTCCGGCTAGACTTGGAACGCGGCCACGCTCCCCTCCGTTGACGTTTCGGGGCGAAACGGAGGATCCCGCCATGGTCACCAAGGAAGACCTGGATTCGCGTGCGTCGGTCGCGTTCGAGAGGGCAGGCGCGCATCTCGATGGCGGCCTGATCGACTGGAACCATGCGGAGCGCTTCGATTCCTTACGCGAGGCCCTGCACTGGGCCATGACGGCCGAGCCGCCGCCCGGCAAGAACGCCTATGTGCTCACCGCCTCCGGACGGGTGCTGGATCCCGACCTGCTGGAGCAGATCTGGACGAGCGTGCAGGGGCCGTGAGCGGCGATCTGCCCGAAGGGTCGGGCCCGGGCCCGGAGCAACCTCGTGGAGCATTGCGCGTTCGTTCCCTGTGACCAGGGAGACGTCTCATGCACAACAGCCTTCATACGGGGAAAGGCCACGCCGCGTTCGCGCCGGCGCGGCGGGAGACCGGACCGGGGACCAACTGGCTGACGCCGGCCCTGATCGGCGGTGCGGCCGTCATGGGAGCCGCGGCCCTCTACACATCCATGCAGGCGACCGAGGCGGAGCGTGAGTACCCGCCCATCGGCCGGTTCATGACCGTGGACGGCGTGCGCCTCCACTATATCGAGCGGGGCAGGGGCGAACCGCTCGTGCTCCTGCACGGCAATGGATCCATGATCCAGGATTTCCTGATCAGCGGCATCGTCGACCGCCTGGCCAAGGACTATCGCGTGATCGTGTTCGACCGGCCCGGCTTCGGCTACAGCTCGCGGCCGCGCCGCCTGTGGACGCCGCGCGCCTATGCGCGCCTGTTCGAGAGCGCCCTGCAGCTGATGGGTGTCCGGGATGCGCTGGTCCTCGGCCATTCCTGGGGCACATTGATTGCCCTCAGCCTGGCCCTGGAGGCGCCGACGCTCGTGCGGGGCCTCGTGCTGCTGTCCGGATATTACTACCCGACGGCCCGGGCCGATGTGGTGCTCTTCTCGCCGCCCGCCATCCCGGTCCTCGGCGACCTCATGCGTCATACGGTGGGGCCGCTCGCCGCCAAGGCTTTGCTTCCGAAGCTCATCCGCAAGATCTTCGCACCTGCGCCGGTTCCGCGTCGTTTCGAGGAGCGCTTCCCCAAGGCGCTGGTGCTGCGGCCCTCTCAATTGCGCGCCGTTGCGGAAGACACGGCGCTCATGATCCCGGCCGCCATGGAGATGCAGGGCCATTATCCCGACATCACGGTCCCGACCGTCATCGTAGCCGGTGATTCCGACGAGATCGTCTATTCGGGACGCCAGTCGGAGCGTCTTCAGGAGGATCTGCCCAACAGCGTCTATATGGCGCTGCCCGGCCTTGGCCATATGATCCAGCATCTCGCCCCCGACGCGGTCATCCAGGCGGTCGACGGGGTCGCCTCACGGGCGAAGGCCCGCCCGCGGGCCCCATCCCCGGCCATGGCGGCGCAGGTCCGCGCCTAAGGCCGGGCGAGAGGCGCCGGGCCGGACAGGCAACCCTTCCGCCGTGGTGGCGTTGACGGGGCATCCCCTCTCGCCGGAGCTCCCGTATGCCGTCAACGGGCCGCACGCCTTTCGTCCTTTGGATTGTCGGGATCTGCCTCATGGTCCTGGGTCTGGCCCTGCTGGCCGGAGGCGTCTGGCTCGTGAGCCTGGGCGGGTCCTGGTACTATGCCGTTGCGGGGCTGGTCTTCATCGCCACGGGCGTCCTCCTCATCGTCCGCAGACCTGAGGCGCTCTGGCTCTATGCGGCCTTCGTGCTCGGCACCCTGGCCTGGGCGGTCTGGGAGATCGGGCTCGACTGGTGGCAGCTCGCGCCGCGGGGCGACGTGGTGTTCATCGTTGGTCTCGTCCTGCTGCTTCCCTGGATCGCGCGCCCCCTGGCGCGGGCGGACGATCCGCATCCCTGGCGCGCTGCAGGCCTGCCGCTGGCCGGTGCCCTGGTGATCGCCGCCGTGGTCGGCATCGCGGCGCTCTTCGAGGACTATCATAACCAGGATGGCGCCCTTCCCACCGATGCCGTGGCGGCGGCGCAGCCGGATTATGCCGGCGTTCCCGATAGCGACTGGCACGCCTGGGGCCGCTCAAACTTCGGCAGCCGTTATTCGCCACTCGCCAAGATCACGCCGGACAATGTGAAGAGCCTGAAAGTCGCCTGGACTTATCACACGGGTGATATCCGTGGTCCGGGAGATCCGCAGGAGACCACCTACGAGGTCACGCCCCTGAAGGTGGGGGACACGCTCTATCTCTGCACGCCGCATGATTTCGCCATCGCGCTCGATGCGGAAACCGGGCAGGAGCGCTGGCGCTACGATCCCAAGATCAACCAGTCGAAAGGCCTGCAGCATCTCACCTGCCGCGGCGTGGCCTATCATGCGTCGACGCCCGACAACCTGCCGCCGAACGGCGAATGCCCGCAGCGCATCCTCCTGCCCACCGCCGATGCGCGGCTGATCGCGCTCGATGCCGCGACCGGCAAGACCTGTCCGAGCTTCGGCAAGGACGGGCATGTGGATCTATGGGCCGGCATGCCCGACTTGCAGCCAGGCTTCTATTATTCGACCTCGCCACCGGTGGTGACGAAGAGCCTCGTCATCGTGGCCGGCAACGTGAGCGACAATGTCTCGACCACCGAGCCTTCGGGCGTGATCCGCGCCTACGACATCTACACGGGGCGTCTCGTCTGGAACATGGATCCGGGCGAGCCGGACAGCACCGAGCCTATCGGCCCAGGCGAGACCTACACGCACAACTCGCCCAACAGCTGGAGCGTCTCCAGCGCCGACGAGGCGCTCGGCATGATCTATCTGCCCATGGGTAACGCGACGCCCGACCAGTGGGGCGGCCGCCGGACCGAGAATATGGAGCGCTTCTCCAGCTCCATCCTGGCTCTCGATATCGCGACCGGAAAGGTGCGATGGGTCTACCAGACAGTCCACCACGACCTGTGGGACATGGATATCGGCGCGCAGCCGAGCCTCATCGACCTCAAGCGGAATGGCGAGACGATCCCGGCTCTCGTCGCACCGACGAAGCAGGGCGGAATCTATATCCTCGACCGCCGCAACGGGCAGCCGATCTTCCCCGTGGACGAGAAGCCCGTGCCGCAGGGCGCAGCGCCGGGCGACCGGACCTCGCCGACCCAGCCCTTCTCGTCCGTTTCCCTGGCGCCGGACCAGCCCCTGCGCGAGCGCGACATGTGGGGCGCTACCCTCTTCGATCAGCTCGCCTGCCGCATCCAGTTCCGGCAGTTGCGCTATGAGGGCATGTTCACGCCGCCTTCCACGCAAGGATCCCTTGTCTATCCGGGCAATTTCGGCGTGATCGATTGGGGAGGCATCGCGGTCGATCCGGTACGCCAGATCGCCTTTGCGAATCCGAGCTACATGGCCTTCGTGTCACGCCTCGTCCCGCGCGAGGAGGCGCCGAAGCAGAGCCCGCAGGAGCCTTCGAGCGGCTCCGACATCCAGGGCAGCCAGGAGACCGGCAGCCTCAACCCGAATTTCGGCGCGCCGTTCGCGGTGGATCTGCATGCGCTGCTCTCGCCCCTCGGCCTTCCCTGCCAGGCGCCGCCCTGGGGCTATGTGGCGGGCCTGAACCTGCGCACCGGCGAGGTGGCCTGGAAGCACCGGAACGGCACGGTGCGGGATTCTTCGCCTGTACCGCTTCCTTTCAAGATGGGCGTGCCAAGCCTCGGCGGGCCGATCATGACGGCAGGCGGCGTCGCGTTCCTGACCTCGACCCTGGATTATTACGTGCGCGCCTATGACGTCGCGTCGGGCCGCCAGCTCTGGCAGGACCGTCTGCCGGCGGGTGGGCAGGCCACCCCGATGACCTATCTGTCGCCCAGGAGCGGTCGCCAGTTCCTGGTAGTGGTGGCGGGAGGCCACGGTTCGCTCGGCACCAAGGCCGGGGATGCGGTCATCGCCTATGCGCTGCCCGGTTCCTGATATGCCGGCCGCTTGCGCCGGAGAGCATCCATCGCGTACCAACGGCGCCTGAAACGGGCGTCCTCCATGGGTGGAACGCCGTCCGAAAGGAGAACGGCGGGTCGTGGAGCAATTCGATGTGGTGGTGATCGGCGCCGGTGCGGCGGGCATGATGTGCGCCGCCGAGGCAGGCAGGCGCGGGCGCTCGGTGCTCGTCCTCGACCAGGCGGACGCTCCGGGCGAAAAAATCCGCATCTCGGGCGGCGGGCGTTGCAATTTCACCAATCTCCACGCAGCACCGCGGAACTACCTGTCGCAGAATCCGAGCTTCTGCATTTCGGCTCTCAGGCGCTACACGCAGCACGATTTCATTGGCCTCGTGGAGCGCTACGGCATCGCCTATCACGAGAAGACCTTAGGCCAGCTCTTCTGCGACGGCTCCTCGCGCCAGATCGTCGATCTCCTCCTGGCCGAGATGAAGCGCCATGGCGCTGTCCTGCGGCTCGGGACCGCTGTCGAGGAGACGGTACGGGACGAGGAGGGATTTCACCTGCGGCTGACGAACGGGGCAGTCCGCTGCCGCTCCCTGGTGGTGGCCTCAGGCGGCAAGTCGATCCCCAAGATGGGCGCAACCGGCTTCGGCTACGATCTTGCGCGGCAGTTCGACATCCCGGTCACCGAGACCCGTCCGGCTCTCGTGCCCCTGACCCTGGAGCCCGGCCTGCTCGAACGGCTGAAGCCGCTTGCGGGCGTGTCTGTGGATGCGGTCGTCTCCTGCGGCAAGACGCAATTCTCCGAGGCGATGCTGTTCACCCATCGGGGCCTGAGCGGGCCCGCCATCCTGCAGATCTCGTCCTATTGGCGGGAGGGCGACGAGATTGTGGTCGCGATGCTGCCAGGGACCAATTTGTTCGAAGAACTGCGCGCCGCCAGGGCGCAGAATGGGCGTCAGGCTTTGCAGACGGCGCTTTCACAGTTCCTGCCGAAGCGTCTGGCGCAGCTGATAGCCGAGACCGAGCGGGTGAGCGGCAATCTCGCGGACCTCTCGGACAAGGTGCTGCGCCGGATCGACGAGGCCGTGAACCGCTGGCGCTTCAAGCCCGCGGGCTCGGAGGGCTATCGCACGGCCGAGGTGACGCTCGGCGGGGTCGATACCCGTGCGCTGGATTCCCGGACCATGGAGGCGAAGGCGGTACCCGGCCTGTACTTCATCGGCGAAGTGGTGGACGTGACCGGCTGGCTCGGCGGCTACAATTTCCAGTGGGCCTGGTCCTCGGGCTGGTGCGCCGGACAGGCCGTGTAAAGCCTTACGCGCCGGCAGGTGCATTCGGCAGGCGGAGGGCCTTGGGGCCGATATTGAGACCGATCTGGAGACTGTCGGCGATCCGGTGCGCCCGGTCGATGAAGAACGCCGCCGCATCGGCGGGGCAGACCTCCCGGGCCGTGGATTCGAACAGGGCGAGCCAGAGGTGAAAATGTTCCTCGATCAGGCCGAGGCTGCGATGGGCCACATGGGGCTTGCCCCCGTAGCGCCCGGTGCCCAGGCTGACGGAGGACCAGAAATCCACCATGATGTCGAGGTGCTCGTCCCATCGGGATTCCAGGGCCTTCCGGAAGATCGGCCCCAGCGTCCCGTCCTCCAGGACACGGCTGTAGAAGGTGTTCACCAGCTCGCGGATCAGATCCTCGGTAATCGAGGCTTTGGGTTCGGTGAGAGGGATGGGGCGGGGGGTCATGAACGGGTGCAAAAGGTTCCTCGGGGCACCTTTTGTGTATGCGCCAAAACAGGTATTTTCAATACCTCTTTGAGGGTCCCATGAAGCTGACAGCGCATACCGATTATGCTCTTCGCATGCTGATGAGCCTGGCCGTTCTTAACGACCGGCTCGTCACTATCGAGGAGCTCGCCCGGCGTCACCGGGTCTCGAAGAACCACCTGATGAAGGTGGCCCAGACCCTTGTCGGCCTTGGCCTCGTGCGCAGCGTCCGGGGCCGGGCAGGGGGGCTCCGGCTTGCTCAAAGTCCTGCCGAGATCCGTATCGGAACCGTGGTTCGCTCGCTCGAGGACGACATGCGCCTCGTCAGTTGTCTCGGAGACGGGCCCTCCGAATGCGTCCTCAGCGGCGCCTGCCGCCTGACCGGGGCCCTGTCGCGGGCGCTCGACGCCTTCCTGGCCGAGCTCGAAAAGGTCACGCTCGCCGACCTTATCCAGCATCGGCCCATGATCAAGGAGCGGCTCGGCATCTCGGCCGCCGCCTGAATCTTCTTACCCTCTGTGGCCCCCGTTGGTCCGGACAGTTCAGCCTATCCGGACCGGACCGCGCAGAGGTTTAACGGCGGTTCTGATAGGCATTGGCCCGATAAGTGTCAGGGGCCGTCACCTGCGATCCGCTGGCATTCGGAACCGGTGTGCGGTGCACGCTGCCGGTGGTCGTCGGGGCATGGTGCTTGCGCGTCGCATGCCGCTTCTTCATCGGCTGCTTGGTCATGTGCTGCTGCGCCTGAGGCTGCATGGCGGTTGCCCCATAGGTCGCCGGGTTCGTGGTCTGCGAGCCGCTGGCATTCGGGACGGGTGTCTGCGCCATGGCTCCGGTGCCCAAAGCCAGGGCGGCCGCGATCGTGCTGACGAACAGGTAGCGCATTTGGGACCTCCTCGGTCTGAATGATCGTCGGAGCGGGACATCCGTCCGGCAAAGATAAAACGCCGTGCTAGGCCCGGGAGTTGCAGGGCCGCGGCTCGGGTATCTGTCACGATTGACGGAGCAGGTCGGAGAGGCGGATCATGCCCGGCGAAGGAGGGAGACCGTCATGATGCGACAGGGACGAATCCTCTGGCCGGCTGTTGCGCTCGCAGCCTGTATCGGCGCGACCCCGGCCCTTGCGGACGCCATCGACGGGGAATGGTGCAGCGATGACGGGCGCCACCTGTCCATCGCCGGCCCCGCCATCGTCACGCCGGGCGGAACGCGGATGCAGGGCGCCTATACGCGCCATTCCTTCCTCTATACGGCTCCGCAGAGCGAGCCCGACGGGGGACAGGAAGTGTCCATGCGCCTGTTGAGCGAGACCGTGGTGCAGATCCGCTTCGGGCCGGAGCGTCCCGTCCAGACTTGGCACCGCTGCACCGAGACGACGAGCTGAGCCTCGTTCCGGGACGAAAAGGGTCGCGCCGCCGGGCCGGCACCGCTATAGGAGCCCGGGAGATCAGCAGGGGTGACCTAAGCTTTGGACGAGACGAAACCCGATGGCGTGTACGGCGCTCCTCCGGACGAGCTGGCGGCCGTGCCGGAGGGAGCCATTCCGTTCTCGCCGCTCGAGCCCGGCGCTCAGGCGCTTGAGGATTGTGCCGAGGGCGGGCTTAAGAGCCTCACGATGCTCGCCCCGCCCGGAACCCTGGAACGGCGCTATACCCTTGCCCTCGGTTTGAGGGCGCTCGCGCCTGAAGGGCGGCTGACGGTGCTGGCCCCAAAGGACAAGGGCGGATCGCGGCTGCGCAAGGAGCTTGTGGGCTTCGGCTGCATGGTCGCCGAAGAGCCAAGGCGGCACTACCGGATCTGCACCGTGGCCCGTCCGGCTGAGCTCTCCGGCATCGAGGAGGCGGTCACTGCGGGCGGGATGCGGTTCAACGAGGATCTCGGCCTGTGGACGCAGCCAGGCATCTTCAGCTGGGATCGGGTCGATCCCGGCAGCGCCCTGCTTCTGGAGCACCTCCCGGCTTTCTCGGGCCGCGGCGCGGATCTCGGCTGCGGCCTCGGCATCCTCGCGCGGGCCATCCTCCGCTCGCCTGAGGTCAAGGCGCTGACGCTGGTCGATATCGACCGCCGTGCCGTCGAGGCGGCCCGCCGCAACGTGGCGGATCCGCGTGCAAAGGCGCGCTGGGCCGATGTGCGTGCCTCCGGCGCGGGCGAGACCGGGCTCGATTTCGTGGTCATGAACCCGCCCTTCCACGATGGCGGCGCGGAGGACCGCGCCCTTGGGCAGAGCTTCATCCGCCGTGCGGCCGAGGCCCTGCGTCCCGGCGGCGCGTGCTGGCTCGTCGCCAACCGCCATCTTCCCTACGAGGCCGTGATGAAGCCCCTGTTCCGGCGCATCGCCCTGAAGGCCGAGACCGGCCTCTACAAGATCTACGAGGCCCACGCATGAGCAAGGCTGCCACCCTCAGGCTCGACCGGCTGCTCGCCAATCTGGGCTATGGCTCAAGGCGGGAGGTGCAGCAACTCGTGGACGCAGGGGCCGTAACCCTTGACGGCGCCATCATCGAGGAGCCGGATCAGCGCATCGCCGTCACGCGCGATCTGCCGGAGCGGATGCAGGTGGACGACGAACCTCTCGACCCGCCGCCCGGCCTCTTGCTGATGCTGAACAAGCCGCTCGGCGTCACCTGCTCGCACAAGGAGGCGGGACCCCTGGTCTATGGTCTGCTGCCGCCCCGCTGGCGCCGCCGCGACCCGGCGCTCTCCACGGTCGGCCGCCTGGACAAGGAAACGTCGGGCCTGCTGCTGATGACCGACGACGGCACCCTGCTCCACCGCATCATCTCGCCGCGCAGCAACGTCTCCAAGCGCTATCGCGTCACCCTCGACCGTCCCCTGCGGGGCGACGAGGCCGCAATCTTCTCCTCAGGGACGCTGATGCTCGACAACGAGGACAAGCCGCTCCTGCCGGCCGAACTGGAGGTGCTCTCGCCGACGGAGGCCCTCGTGACCATCACGGAAGGACGCTACCATCAGGTGCGCCGGATGTTCGCAGCGGTCGGCAACCATGTGGTCGCCCTGCACCGGGACCGCATGGGCGGCCTCACCCTGCCGGACGATATCGCGCCGGGGGAATACCGCATCATGGGCGAGGCCGAGATCGCGCAGGTCCTGCCGCCCCGCTGAAGGCGCTCAGGATCCGCGCCCGAGGCGTCAGCCGATCGCCTCGACGAGATCGACCAGCTCGCCCAGATGGGCAAGGCGCCTGAAGCGTGCCGCCGAGACCGGCTCTTCCGCGTGCTCCAGCGCCCAGGTCAGCGCATGGGGAACATAGACGCCCCAGCTCCCCGCCGCGATGGCCGGAACGATGTCGGATTTGAGGGAATTCCCCACCATCATGCTGTGCTCCGGCCCGTCGCCGTGCCGGGCGAAGAGGCGCTCGTAGGTCGCGGGGGACTTTTCGCTGACGATCTCCACGGCGTCGAACAGATCCCCCAGTCCCGACTGGGCGAGCTTCCGCTCCTGGTCGAACAGGTCACCCTTGGTGATGAGCACGATGCGGTAGCGCCCCGCCAGGCGCTCCAGGGCCTCGCGGGCATGGGGCAGGGTTTCCACGGGGTGGTTCAGCATCTCCCGGCCGGCCGCCAGGATGCGCTCGATCACGGCCACGGGCACGCGCCCTTCCGTGATCTCGATGGCGGTCTCGATCATCGAGAGGGTGAAGCCCTTGATGCCGTAGCCGTAGAGCCCGAGATTGCGCCGCTCGGCCTCGAGGAGGCGGCTCGACAGGACCTCCCGTTCCCCATGCTCGGCCAATAGGGACGTGAAGTGCTCTTCCGTGAGCCGGTAGAAATGCTCGTTCTGCCAGAGCGTATCGTCGGCATCGAAGCCGATGGTCGAGAGGGGAGGTGCCATGGGCCGGATCGTACAGGTCGGTTTTCGGGGGGCGGAATCTAGGGCTAGAATTCTGCCCTGGAAAGGCCGCAGCCTGCGGGCCGCAGCCGCATGGAAAGGATTGGCGGAATGCCGAAGCTGAACGGAGTTCTGGAGACGGCCCTCTATGTGGACGACGTGCCCCGGGCACAGGCCTTCTACGAGACGGTGCTCGACCTGAAGCCCATCTTCGCTGATCAGCGCCTCTGCGCCCTCGATGTCGCCGGGCGCAGTGTCCTCCTCCTGTTCCGGCGGGGCGCTACGCTCGAGACCGTCACGATGCCGGGAGGCACCATCCCGCCCCATGACGGAAGCGGGCCCCAGCACATCGCGCTCGCCGTTTCGGCGGAGGACCTCGCAGCCTGGGAGGATCGCCTCGCCGGGAAGGGCGTCGCCATCGAGGGCCGCACGGACTGGCCGCGAGGCGGCCGCAGCATCTACTTCCGCGACCCTGACGGACATCTCCTGGAGCTCGCGACGCCCGGCCTCTGGCCGACCTATTGAGAGCTTCACCGGGACCATGCTTCAGGTTGCGAGAACGCTGAGCGGAAAGGCCCAAAGGTCAACACTAATGGACCTGTCTCTTCTCTCTCGCTAACTTGTCTGCCTTCCGGGACTTGCCAGGCTGCCGGTGCGACCGGTCCCCCGATGGAGGGGCTCCCCCTCGCTGTCCCATCGCCGCAGGGCGTCTTCCTGCTTAGGGTCCGTTGGGTTTGGGAGTGTCTTTGCCTTCATGGGACCGCTTCCTCTGTCAGAATGAACCCAGGAGCTGTTCTGGCCGGCCGAGATTTATCGGGGCTCGGATGGCGCCCGCGTCACTTGAAATCCCTGTTCGGCGAGAGCCGTTAGGATCGTTCTTGCGATCCTTTGTGTGGCGTCCAGATCGAGGCCATACCCTCCTGCTTCAGAACCGTCTCGGCTCGACGAATGCTGCGTCTCGAGCTGAATGGCGTTGACGATAATCGAAAGCGCCACGTTCTCATCGTTCATAGCGGCCTCCAGAACCTTTGGCCTGGTCGTTCCCATGGCCCGGAAACGACCCGGACGCTATGCATCCTTGAGCGAGGTCCATCGGGCGAATATTGATGGCTCAAGGAGCGAAATTGTATTCAAGTTTACGCCTCTCAGAAGAATTAAGGTAGAAAAACCGATAAACTGCATTTTATTTCGGATTTGCCCATGTAAATATTATCCTGAGCCCTATATGGTATTCAGACCAGGTTCGGAAAATCGATCCTGGAACTTCGGTGCCGAGGCTCCTGCAGGGACCTCTCCAAGGAGAGTGTGTCCGCCGGAACGTAAGTTATCGGTCCTGAGCTAACACCGACCGCAAAGGTGTCCCGTTCGTTCGTGCATGGCGGCCTACACGAGCTGATCCTGAAGGAACGCACCATGCAGATCCCTCGCTATGCGGTCGGAGAAACCGTTCTTTACAACGAGCGACGTCTTTCCGGGCACCCCTGGAGAGCCCCCTATGTCGTTATGGCTGTCGTCAAATCCAATTCTGTCGAACCGCAATACTTGATTGGCTCCAGTTATCGTGCCCATGAGCGGCTCGCCGGGGAGCACGAGCTGTGCCGGACACCGCAGCCGATTCACGCGTTTAGGCGGCTCCTGGGTAGGAATGGCGATGATGCGCCCGAAATGAGCGCGGCCAACCTTAATCTTCCACTGCTCGATGATCGCTCTTCGCCGCGGCGTGATCGCCTGGCGGCAGGGGGAGCCCATGTCTAGGCCTGTTTTCGCGCTCACAGAAAACCAGAGAAGCTGGATTGCGTTCGGCACGCTGGCTCTGATGTTCTCCTTCGGCATGTTCGTTGTCTTATTCGTCCATTGATCCCCGCCTGCCTGTCCGGCCGGCTAGCGAAGGAATCTTCATGTCCAATCATCGCTTTGTCTGCGGTCAGCCTGTCATGTTCGTCGACAAGCGCTTCCTTGGTCCAAGCTGGAGCGGTGCGTTCGTCGTCATCAAGCAATTGCCTTCCGGCGAGGGCGCACCCCGTTACCAGATCAAGAGTACCGGAGAAGCGTACAGCCGGATGGCTTATGAGCACCAGCTCAGCGCCGTTGTGGAGATTCTCCGATAACGGCCGAAGAGAGAGCCGGCGCGCATCCAACGTCTTGAAAGCCTCTTGCTTTTCAATCCCGCTCGGACTGGCCGAGGGCGCGCCTGTAAGGGGCCGTCCCTGTGAGCAGCACTCGCGGTTCAGCTTTTCATATCGGTCGTGGTCGGCGCGGCCGTGTCGATGCTCACCACCACGGACATGCCGGGCGCGAGCCGCTCGGCGAGCTCCTGTCCCGGATCGATGGCGACGCGCACGGGCAACCGCTGCGCCACCTTGGTGAAGTTGCCGGTGGCATTGTCGGGCTTGAGGACGCTGAACTCTGACCCCGCAGCCGGCGAGAAGCGCTCCACATGGCCGTGCAGGCTCGCATGCTCCAGGGCATCGACCGTGAAGGTCACGGGCTGGCCGATTTGCATGGCGGCGAGCTGAGTCTCCTTGAAATTGGCGATTACCCAGACCCGCTCCGGGACCACGGCCATTAGCTGGCTGCCGGCGGTCACATATTGCCCGAGGCGGGCTCCGACCTCGCTCAGGCGCCCGTCCTGCGGCGCCCTGATCGTTGTGTTCTGCAGGTCGATCTCGGCCAGGCGCACGGCTGCTTGGGCGTTCTGCACGGCGGCTTCGAGGGACTGGCGGTTGACGAGCGTTGCGGCGAGGTCCTGCCGCGCCACTTCCAGGGACGATTCCGCCTGGCTCAGGGCGGCCTTCGCCTGTTCGAGGGCCGACTTGCTCTGATCCGCCTGGCTCTGGGTCGTCACGCCCCGTTTGAGCAGGGGTTCGACTCGGCTCCAGTTGGCCTGCGCGGTCGCCAGCGCCGCCTTGGCGCCGTTCACCTGCGCCTCGCCGGCTCCGATCCGCGCCTCGTCCGAGCGGCGCTTCTGCTCCGAATTGGCAAGCGTCGCCTTCTGGACCGCAAGGGTCGCCTGCGCCTGCTTCAGTTTCTGCTCATAGATGCGGCTGTCGAGGCGCACGAGCACCTGGCCTGCCTTGACGGACTGGAAGTCCTGAACGGCCACTTCGGCAACGTATCCTGCCAGTTGCGGGCTGATGAGGGTCACCTGGCCGCGGATATAGGCATTGTCCGTGGTCTCGATGGTGCTTCCAAAGGGCGGGAGGCGCCAAGCGTAAAGGACCAGGGCAATCCCGGCGATTCCGAGCGCGACGGCGATGAGGGTGGCGGTGGAGCGGAGATGACGTGTCATGAGGGTCGGACAGGCGTTTCGTCAGGTTGTGGCAGGTTGAGGGGCGATGCGGGACGCGATGGCCGTGAAGGCCACGTGAGCGAGAAGGGCCATGAGCGCGAAGGCTGCGATGACCGCGACGAGAAGAAAGGCGTCGTTGTAGGCCAGCACGTTCGCTTCGCGGGTCGCCTGCTGGCTTAGGAGCGCGAGACCCTCCGCGTTGCGCAGGGCCGAGTCGGTGAGGACGCGCGCATAGGCACCGCCGAGCTGGCTCGTGCGCTGGGCCACCAGCGGGTCGAGGAGGGTGATGTGCTGCACGAGGGCGTGGGAATGCACCTTCTCGCGCCAGGTCACGAAGGTGCCGAACACGGCCGAACCGAAGAGTCCGCCGAGGCTCTGCGTGAGCAGGAACACCACGATGAAGCTCAGGATGTAGTTCGGCCCCTTTTTCAGGGCGGACATCATGCCTCCGGCGAGGGCAGGCGGTAGAAAGAGAGCGCTCGCAAAGGCGATCATCGCCTGGCTCGCATACATCTCTGCTGGCCGCGTAAGGTTCGTGGCCAGGCTGTCCCAGTAGGCTCCGAGGGCGATGAGGCATAAGGAGAGCGCATGGATATGCGGCTCCCGCCCAGGCTTCATCAGCACGGCGCAAATCACCCCTCCGGCGATGCTCGCGGCCAGGATGATCCAGGCGAGGTTGGCGAGCTGCTCGTTCTGCAGGCCAAGCACCTGGAAGAAGCTGAACGCGCCGCTCGATTGTTCTGCCAGCACGATGCGAAATACGAGCAGGGCGCCGGTGAAGTGAAGCACCTCCCGGCTGGTAAGCCAGCGCACGTCGATCAGCGGGTTCTTCCGGTTGAGCTCGATCGTCGCCATGGCGGTCAGCGACGCGATGGCGGCCGCCAGCAGAACGCCGATCCACGGCGCCTCGAACCACCAGTAGAGACGCCCGAGGGTGAGCACGATGGCGAGCGAGCCGAAGCCCACGGCCAGCAGCAGGTAGCTGATAACGTCGAGGCGCTCGATCACCTTGGCGCGCGGCGGCGGCGTAAGCGGCAGGAGGTACACGGCCGCGAAGCTCATGAGCGCCAGCGCGATTTCCATGAGATAGAGCCCATGCCACTGGCCGAATTCCAGAAGGAAGGGCGAGACGAGCCGCGCGATCGGCATGGCGAGCGCGATGTTCGTCAGCGCAAGGCACAGGCCGACATTCATCTTCTTCTGAGGCGGGAACGATTCGAGCGTGTAGAGAAAGCCTAGCGACGACATGGGCGAGGCCGCGATCCCGCTGAAGAAGCGCACGACGACGGCGGATTGAAGGTCGTTCACGAAAAGATGCATGAGCGACACCAGCACGAAACCCACGATGGAGAGTTCCGCGAAGTTGCGCAGGCCGTATTGCGCCCGGATCTTGATGAGCAGCAGCGAGAGGCTGACATTGGGCGCCATGTAGGCCGCCATCAGCCAAGTGGCCTCGTTGGTTGTCGCCCCGAGGGATCCCTGGATCTGCAGGAGGTTCGCCGACACGAGGTTCATGCCGAGCCCCTGCGTGAGCGCAAGCAGCGCTCCGGCCAGCATGTAGCCGGCGGCGAGAAACGGAGGCTTCGGGACGAAGGGCGGCGGCGCCGGTGGCGCTGCCTTCGTCTCGTCGGCGTCGCTCATGCGATCGCCTCGATGTTGCGGGACATGGCACGGAAGACCCGGATCGCCGTCTGCAGGTCATCCTCCGCCACATCGGTCAGAACGGTTTCCCGTATGTCATCCGCGAGGCCGCTGACGAGGCCTGCCTGAGCCCGGCCCTCCTTGGTCAGGGCGACCCGTTTTGCGCGACGGTCCCCCTCCACCGGCCGACGTTCGATCAACCGCTGGGTCTCGAGATGGTCGAGGAGACGGACCAGGGTCGGACCCTCGATCTCAAGCTCGAATGCGAGCTCCGTCTGAGTGATGCCGTCGTGCCGGAGCAGGCGCAGCAGCGTGCGGGCGCGCGCCATGGTCAGCTCCCGGGCCTTCACCTGGGCGTCGAAGGCCGTGCGCAGCTTGCGGCTGACCTTCGTGAGCTCATCGATGAACGTGACGCGGGTATCCGCACGGGAGGTTTCCATAGGAGGCACATTGATAGGTTGCTAATAATATGTCCGCTATATAAAGGCGTCGTCGGGACCAAGCAAGAGAAGCGGATTGCAGGGGTGCCCTGCAGGATTCGCGGGGGAGTTGGAGAAACGGCCGTAAGGCGCTATGGGCAAAAGAAACGCGCAAGAAGGCCCCTGCCATGACCGAGACCCCTCCCGATCGCCTCTCCAACAACCCTGACAGCCCCTATTACGATGCCGCGATCCTGGAGCGGGGTATCGGCATCCGCTTCAAGGGCGTCGAGAAGACCAATGTGGAGGAATACTGCGTCAGCGAGGGCTGGATCCGCGTTGCTGCGGGCAACAGCAGGGATCGTCACGGCAACCCGCTGACGATCAAGCTCAAGGGGCCCGTGGAGCCCTATTTCCGGGACGTGTGAGAACGCCCTAAATTCGCGCCAATCGGGCCTAGAGTGAGGGCGTTCCGTCATCGGACGGAGATGTTCCGCACATCGTCCCGATAAAGGCGCGGCCCCATGCATGTTACCCGTCGCAGTCTTCTCGCCGGCGCCGTCTCGCTCCCCTTCGTGCGGCGGGCCTTGGCTGCGGATACGGATGTCCTGGTGGTCGGCGCGGGCGCGGCTGGGCTTGCAGCCGCCAAGGCCCTGCGCCGGGCCCAATTGTCCGTCACGGTTCTCGAGGCCCGCAGCCGGATCGGCGGGCGGGCCTATACGGATCGGACCCTTGGCCCGTTCTTCGATGCGGGCGCCCATTACATCCATTGGGCTGAGCGCAACCCCTGGCGCCAGATCGCGCAGGATCTGAACGTGTCCCTCGACGTGGAGGCCACAGGCGGAGGCTTCCGGGTCTTCCACGACGGGGTGCCCTTGCCCGAGACCGAGCGCCGGAGGCGCCGTGCTGCCTATCGGGACCTGGAAAACCTGCTGGAAGCAACGGGATCCGTCGATGCCTCGTTCGCCGACACCGTGCAGGGAAGGGCGCCTGAGCTCGCTGCGGCGGCCGGGGGCATTACGCTCTTCGCCCTCGGCGAGGAGCCGGGTCGTGTCTCCGTGCAGGATTACGACCAGCTCTGGAGCGGTGATGACCTCATTCCCTCCGGCGGCTACGGCGCGCTGGTGGCGCTCTACGGGGCGGACGTTCCGGTGCGCCTGAACGTGCCGGTGACGGCGCTGCACCTGGACCATGGGCGCGCCGCGGCACAGACACCGCATGGTGCTTTGACGGCCCGGGCCGTTATCGTCACGGTGCCCGTAGGCGTGCTTCAGGCCGGAGCTTTGCGTTTCGTGCCGGGCCTGCCGGACGAAACCGCAACTGCGCTGTCAGGGCTCCATATGGGAGCGCTCACCAAGATCGCCCTGCATGTCGACCGGGCGCAGTTCGGCGCCGTCGAGGCGACGGACCTCACCGATATCCGGGCGGACGGGGAGGCCATGAGTTTCGAGTTCTGGCCCGACGGGCAGGACATCGCCCTCGCTTATCTCGGCGGAGATTATGCTCGCGAGCTCTGCGCCGCAGGGGAGCAGGCCGCGACGGATTACGCGGTCGAGCGCCTTGCCACCATGGTCGGCGGCCGCATTCGCGGCGCCGTCAGGGGCGGGCGCCTCACCGGGTGGTGGAACGACCCTTATGCCCACGGCTCCTATTCCATCGCGAAGCCCGGCCATCTCGCGGCGCGTCAGGCGCTGCGGATGCCGATCGCGGAGCGGATCTGGTTGGCCGGCGAGGCGAGCGCCGGTGGCGGCGCCATGACGGTGGGCGGCGCCTTCCTTGAAGGCGAGCGGGCGGCCGCGGAAGTCGCCCGGTCTCTGCAGCGCTCCTGACGCTCTCATCCCGAGGCGCTTGCGTACAGCGCCGATGTCGCCCAAAGCTCGCACTCCCTTGCGATGGAGACGATCCTTGGCGGTCAGGCCCCTTGTCTATTATCCGGATCCCCGCCTGCGCATCCCGGCCGAACCGGTGACGACATTCGATGCCGCCCTAGGCGATCTGGCAGGTGATCTGGTGGACACGATGCGTGCGGCGCCGGGCGTCGGCATCACGGCCCCGCATGTAGGCATTCCCTTGAGGCTGGTGGTCATTGCGCTCAAGGGCGATGCGGAACCGAGGATCTATGCCAATCCGCGCATCCTTGAGGTTTCTGAGGATAGAATCCGGCACATGGAAGGCAGCGTCTCCATGCCGGGCGTGACCGACGAGATCGAACGGCCCGCGCGGGTGCGGGTCGCATTCCAGGACCTTCAAGGCCAAGCGCGGGAGGAGGAGGCAGAAGGCTTCCTGGCCGTGTGCCTGCAGCACGAGATCGACCAGCTCGACGGGATCTTCTGGCTCGACCGGTTGTCACGGCTCAGGCGCGACCGGGCGATCAAGCGGTACGGCAAGCTGAGCCGGCACAGAAACGCGGCGCCGGCTCACTCCTCGGCTTAGAGCCTACCAGCCGTAGCCTCGCTGCCGGGCAGGACGGAGCGGGAAGCAGCCACGGTAGTTGCAGGTCGATTCCCACAATTCGCCCGTCGCCATGTTGATGCATCGACTCGAATTGCAATCCCACTGCCCGCGTGGACCCCGGGCTCTGCGCGGCGGCGGATATTCGTCCATGTCGCGGTAGCGTGGCGCATAGCGCGGGCCGGGCGGAGGGCCGTAGTAATCATCGCCATAGTAAGGCTGAGCACCTGCGGGAGTGCCGGCGATCAGGGCGCCGACGAGCGCCAGGCAGGCCAGGGCAACGCGTTTCGACATAGAGCTCTCTCCACAGGGTCGACCAGCACGATTCGAGCGGTCACGGGTGCGATTCTTGGGGTTCGCCCGTGAACCCATTCTGAATGCGAACCGGATGCGCCCGGTTCCATGGGAAATGCGCTGGTCCCCTCGTCAGCCCTCGGGCAGAACCCCTGTCAGGCGCGCTTTTTCATGAGGGCGTTAAGGCTTCCGTAGGAACCGGCCGCACTGCAGATGAGGTCGGAATCTCCCGCCTCGAGGAAAGCCTTCGCGAGATCCGAGAGCCGGTTCAGCAGCGCTTCGGACAGCGCGGAACCGGCGCTGAGACGACGTGCCCCGAGCCGAGCCAATTCCGCGGCTGCGGGCAAACCGGGACGGGCCATCACATTGAGCGGCAGGTCGGTGCCGGTCGCGATGCGGCGGATGTCGTCCGGCGCCGTCGCGGCCGGAACGAAGATTCCGCTCGCACCGGCATCGCGGTAGCGGCTGGCGCGGGTGAGCGTCTCGTCCACGCGCGCCTCCTGCGGGGCGAGACCGCGCAGGAAGACGTCGGTCCGCGCATTGATGAAGAGGTTGACGCCGGTCCTCTCTGCAACCTGCCGGATTGCCTCGATCTTGGCGCAAAGCAGGTCGGGCGAAGCCGATCCGTCCTCGATATTGATGCCGCTTGCACCCGCATCGATGAGGCGCGCAGCGAGCTCGCCGACTTCCTCCGGCCGATCGGAATAGCCGCCTTCCATGTCGGTGGTGACCGGGATCGCGACAGTGCGGGCGATGGCCGCCACCGTTCCCACGAGGAGATCGACCGGCAACGTGTCCCCATCCGCATAGCCGTGGGCCCAGGCGACGCCGGCGCTCGTCGTCGCTATGGCCCGGCTGCCCAGGCTCTCCATCAGGCGCGCGGTGCCGGCATCCCAGGCATTGGCAAGGATCAGAAGCTCGGGGCCCTGGTGCAGGCGATGAAAGGCGGTTGCGGCGTCGGGCCGTGCGGGCATGGCAAGTCTCCGGTCGTGAAGGAGTGAAAATGGCGGGCCATGGCTTGGCCGTGGCAAATGGAATCCGATTCCCGATACGGATCGGAAGAGGGTGATCAGGCGCTCTTCTCGTCGGCCGCCCAGAGGTGCTGCGCCGCATAGGCGCGCCAGGGGCGCCAAGCCTCGGCGCGCTTCTGCAGCTCCGCCGGGGAGGGGCGGGCGCCGTCCCGCCCGGCAGCGCCGCGCAGCAGGCCGATATCGCTGGCCGGAAAGGCATCCGGCTCCCGCACGGCCCGCAGGGCGATGTAATGGGCCGTCCATTCGCCGATGCCGCGGATGGCGCTGAGCCGCGCGACCGTCTCCTCCACGGTGCCGAGCGGCCGGAACAGGTCCGGCTCCGCCACCGCGGCCTCCGCTACCGCCTTCAGGGCGGCTTTGCGGGCGTTGGGCATGCCGAGGGAGCTGATATCCGCAGCCAACACCTGGGCGGCGGTCGGGAATGCGAGGGTGAGGTCGTCGTTCTGGGCCTGGCTTTCCGGAAACGGCGTGCCGCAGATCCGCGTGAGCCTGCTGCCGAGCTGTCGGCCTGCCTCAACGGAAACCTGTTGGCCGAGGATCGCCCGCATGGCGACCTCGAACCCGTCCCAGCCGCCCGGGACGCGCAGGCCCGGCCGCGCGGTGACGAGAGGGGCGAGCTGCGGATCCTGCGCCAGGTGGCTCGTTACGGTCATCACGTCGGCGCCGAGATCGAAGACGCGCCGCACGCGCGCCACGATGGACGGCAGGGCCTGGACGCCGGGGAAGCGGATGACCGCCTCCAGGCTCTCCTTCTCGGCCAGATGGGACACTGCCACCGTGCCGGTCATGCCCTCGTGCAGGACCGTCCTGCGATAGACGCCCCCCTCGACCCGTTCCACCCCGTCGATGGCACGAGCCTTGAGGAAGGCCAGCATGGCGTCCCAGTCGTAAGGGGCCCGGTAGCGCAGCCGGACGGTCACGCCCGTGGTCGCGGCTGATCCTTCGGGCAGCGCGTTCACACTGCGCTTGCGGATCGCGCTCGGCGGCCGGCGGTAGAGCGCCTGGAAGGTCTCGTTGAAACGGCGCACGCTGCCGAAGCCCGCGGCCAGCGCGATCTCGGACATGGGCAGGCGTGTGTCGTGGATTAGCTGCTTGGCGAAGAGAATGCGCCGGGTCTGCGCGACCGCGAGGGGCGAGACGCCCAGATGTTCCTGGAAGAGGCGGCGCAGCTGGCGCTCACCGATGCCAAGCCGCGAGGCCAGCGCCTCGACGCTCGCCTCCTCGCCGTCGAGGGCACCTTCCGCGATGAGGGCGAGCCCCCGCGAGACCGTATTCGAGGTGCCGCGCCAGGACCCGAGATCGGGCGCAGTCTCGGGCCGGCAGCGCAGGCAGGGGCGAAAGCCCGCCTCCTGGGCGGCGGCTGCCGAGGGATAGAACCGGCAATTCTCGAACTTGGCCGTGCTCGCCGGGCAGATGGGGCGGCAATAGATCCCCGTGGACGTGACACCCACGAAGAGGCGCCCGTCGAAGCGCCGGTCGCGGGATTGCAGGGCTCTGTAGCAGGCGGCGGGGTCAAGATTCGTCATGTGGTCATCCTGCCACCATGGCGGCCGGGACGCTCGCGGTTTTCGGACGTGAACGCCCGGCCTGGGTCCCGAATCGGTCAATCGCGGCCTTCGCCCGGTTCTGAGGATTTCCTGCCTGTCCCTGGGCCTATGGTCCCGATCTTTTCACGACATCCAGAATTGGGCGAAAATTCTCAAACGGCGCAGTCATTTAGCCGCGGCACTACCCCTAAAGAGACATGGCCTGCCGGAGGCGTTCCCTTAGGCTTTTCGGACAAGACCGGCCAAAAGGAACAGCAATGACGGGCACAATTTCGGTCCAGCGCACCGGCAACCAGGATATCGACGCCCTGCTCTCAGGGCAGATGTGGAACACCCAGAACCTCACCTACAGTTTTCCGACAAAGGCCTCCTATTACGGCTCCGGCTACGGCCAGGGCGAGCCGCAGGACGGCTTCGCGCCACTTAATGCTCAGCAGATCGCCGCTGCTCATGCGGTTCTCGGCGCAATTGCGGCCGTTGCGGATGTGACCTTCACCGAAATGCAGGAGACGTCCACGGCGCACGCGACCCTGCGTCTTGCCTCGTCGGCCATGCCTTCCTCCGCTTGGACCTATACGCCGGCCGATTATCAGGAGGCGGGCGATACCTGGTTCGGCACCTCGAAGGGCTGGTACGACGCGCCGGATCCCGGGAATTACGGCTTCTACACCATGCTGCACGAGCTCGGGCATTCGCTCGGGCTGAAGCACGGCAACGAGGCCGGCGGCTACGGCGCGCTGCCCTATGCGCACGATTCCATGGAATATTCGGTGATGACCTACCGCTCCTATGTGGGCGCGGCCGGGCAATATGTGGAGAACGAGACCTGGGGCTACGCCCAGTCGCTGATGATGGACGACATCGCGGCCCTGCAACACATGTACGGCGCGAATTTCTCCACCCATGACGGCAACACGGTCTACCGCTTCGATCCGGCGACGGGCCAGGCCTTCGTGGACGGGCAGGGGCAGGATGCACCGGGCGCCAACCGCATTTTTCTGACGATCTGGGATGGCGGCGGCACCGACACCTATGACTTCTCCAACTACGCCACCGGCCTTTCGGTCGATCTGCGGCCCGGCGCCTGGTCCACCCTGTCGAAGGCCCAGCTGGCGCAACTCGGCAGCGGCCACATGGCCCAGGGCAATGTGGCGAATGCGCTGCTGTACGAGGGCGACCCGCGCTCGCTGATCGAGAACGCCATCGGCGGAGCGGGCAACGACACGATGACCGGCAATGCGGCCGCCAATACCCTGAAAGGCGGCGCGGGCAGCGACCGCCTCAGCGGTCTCGACGGCAACGACGTTTTGATCGGGGGCAGCGGCAACGACATTCTCACGGGCGGCGCCGGCGCGGACGCGTTCCGGTTCGACACGCCGCTCAGCCGGAGCACCAATCTGGACCGGATCACGGACTTCAACCCAGCAGACGACACGATCATGCTCGACCACACGATCTTCGGCGCAGCCGGAACGGCGGGCTTCCTGCCTGCGGCGGAGTTCTGGACCGGGACCCGGGCGCATGACGGGTCCGACCGTATCGTCTACGACGCCTCGACGGGTCTCATCTCCTACGATCCTGACGGCACTGGCCGCGCGGCGGCGGTGCAGTTCGCACAGGTGAACAAGGGCCTCAAGCTGACAGCCGGCGATTTCCTGCTCGTGTGAGAAATTGCTGTTCCGGTCGCGCTTCAGGCCGGGACAGCCCACCCTTCGTGGTGGGGCGGGCCCTTGCGCCAGCCCCTTGCGCTCCGTGTGCGCTCAACTTAAGCTTCCGTAACAATAAGAACAAAAACGACCGAATCGCGCGAGGGCTTCAGGGAGGAAGCGCTTGGAGAAACGGTTCCGCGACGTCGGACACGACGGGTTTTCCAAGTTCGGAACCCGGGCACCGCCGCGGTTGATGTCGGGATGCATCGCTCCTCCTTGCCTGCGGGACATGAGCCATGGCGCTCGTTCTCGATAGGGTCGGAAAAACGGTCGGCACGCAGATACACGTCGCGGACGTGTCCCTCTCCCTGGAGCGCGGCTCCCTCAATGTGCTCCTCGGAGCGACGCTTGCCGGCAAGACGTCGCTCATGCGGCTGATGGCGGGCCTCGATGCGCCGACGCAAGGCCGGGTCATTGTCGACGGAAAGGACGTGACGGGCTGGCCCGTGCAGCGCCGCAGCGTCGCGATGGTCTATCAGCAATTCATCAATTACCCGTCCTTCTCGGTCTACGAGAACATCGCCTCGCCCCTGCGGGTGGCGGGTCTTCCGAGGAGCGAAATCGAGAGCCGCGTGCAGGAGGCCGCGCGTCTCCTCAAGCTCGAGCCCTATCTCGACCGCAAGCCGCTCAGTCTCTCGGGCGGCCAGCAGCAGCGGACCGCCATCGCCCGGGCCCTGGTGAAGCGCGCCGATCTCGTCCTGCTCGACGAGCCCCTCGCCAATCTCGATTACAAGCTGCGCGAGGAGTTGCGGGAGGAGCTGCCGCGAGTCTTCGCCGCGTCGGGCGCGGTCTTCGTCTACGCCACCACGGAACCCTCCGAGGCCCTGCTCCTCGGTGGCAACACCGCAACCCTCTTCGAGGGCCGCGTGACGCAGTTTGGCCCCACGCCGCAGGTTTATCGGCGCCCGCAGGATCTCATCACGGCCCGGGTCTTCTCCGATCCGCCGCTCAACATGCTGGGCGCCCGGGTGGCAGGAGGCGCCGTGGCGCTGGATACGGGTGGAGAGATCCGCGCGACGGGCGCCTTCGCGCAGGTGCCCGACGGTAGGTATACGGTCGGGTTCCGCGCCCACCATCTCGGGCTCGAGCGAGTATCGGACGATGCCGTTCCCATTCCGGCGATCGTTGCGGTGGTGGAGATCACCGGGTCGGAGAGCTTCATCCATCTGGAAGCCGGGCGCCATCGGTTCGTCGCACTGGTGCCGGGCGTGAAGCGCCTTGATCCGGGTGCGTCGGTCACGGCCTATCTCGATCCGCGCCACCTGTTCCTGTTCGACGAAGCGGGGCGCCTCGCGTCGGCGGATGCCGCGCAACAGGCCGCGTGAGGAGATCGCCTTGGCTCGCATCGCCCTCGACCATCTCGCTCACTCCTACCGCCCGGATCCGCGCGGGCCTCAGGACTACGCCCTTAAGGAAATCGACCATGTCTGGGAGCAGGGCGGTGCCTATGCGCTGCTCGGCCCCTCGGGCTGCGGCAAGACGACCTTGCTCAACATCATCTCGGGGCTGGTGCACCCGACGCGCGGCCGCATCCGCTTCGACGAGCGGGATGTGACCGACCTGCCGACGGAAGCGCGCAACATCGCGCAGGTGTTTCAGTTCCCGGTCGTCTACGACACCATGACGGTGCGCGAGAACCTGGCCTTCCCGCTGAAAAACCGCGGCGCTCCGCGGGACATGACCGCGGCCCGCGTCGACGAGATCGCACGGCTTCTCGACCTGACCCGCGTGCTCGACCGCAAGGCCAGCAATCTCACGGCCGACATGAAGCAGAAGATCTCCCTGGGGCGCGGCCTCGTGCGGCCCGATGTGGCGGCGATCCTCTTCGACGAGCCGCTGACGGTGATCGATCCGCATCTCAAGTGGCAGTTGCGCTCGACCCTGAAGGAGATCCACCGGGCGCTGGACATCACCATGATCTATGTGACGCACGACCAGACGGAGGCCCTGACCTTCGCCGACAAGGTCGTCGTCATGCATGACGGCGCCGTCGTGCAGACCGGAACGCCGGAAGAGCTCTTCGAGCGGCCTGCTCACACCTTCGTGGGCCATTTCATCGGCTCGCCGGGCATGAACATCCTGCCGTGTCGGGTCGAGGGCGCGACCGCCTATGTGGGCGACGAGCCCGTAGCCCTCCGGCGGGCCTATCCGGGCCTGTCCCGAACAGGACGGATCGAGCTCGGCATCCGGCCCGAATTCGTCTCGCTGCAGCCGAAGGGTGCGGGCCTGCCGGTGCGGCTGCGGCGCATCGACGATATCGGCCGCGCCCGCATCGCCCGGGTCGAGATGGCCGGGCGTCCGCTCGCCGCAAGCGTGCCGGACGATGTGTCCGTGACGGGCGACGAGGCCGCGCTCACGCTCGATCCGCGCCATATCCACATTTACGCGGACGGCCACCTCGTCGCGGGTGAGCCGGCCGAGGGAGGCGCCGCATGACGAAGACCCTCAACCAGAAAGCCTGGTTCCTCGTCCTGCCCGTCTTCGCGCTCGTCGCCTTCTCGGCCGTGCTGCCGCTCATGACGGTGGTGAATTATTCGGTGCAGGACACCTTCGGCAACAACCAGTTCTTCTGGAACGGCGTCGGCTGGTATCAGGACCTGCTCGACCCCTCGCGCGATCTCGGCAGCCGCTTTTTTGGCGCGCTCTGGCGCACGCTCCTGTTCTCGGCGATCATCCTCGCGATCGAGGTGCCACTCGGGATCCTGGTCGCGTTGTCCATGCCGCGGGAAGGGTGGCGCGTTGCGCTTTGCCTCGTTCTGATGGCGCTGCCGCTCCTCATTCCGTGGAACGTGGTCGGCACGATCTGGCAGGTCTTCGCCCGCGGCGATATCGGCCTTCTCGGCTGGGCCGTGAACCGGCTCGGGATCGACTACAACTACACGGGCCACTCCCTCGATGCCTGGATCACCATCGTGGTCATGGACGTCTGGCACTGGACGAGCCTCGTGGCGCTCCTCTGCTATGCGGGCCTCAAATCCATCCCGGATGCCTATTATCAGGCGGCACGCATCGACGGCGCCTCACGCTGGGCGGTGTTCCGCACGATCCAGCTGCCCAAGATGCGCCGTGTCCTGCTCATCGCGGTCCTGCTGCGCTTCATGGATTCGTTCATGATCTACACGGAGCCCTTCGTGCTCACCGGCGGCGGGCCGGGCAACGCCACCACGTTCCTGTCCATCGATCTGGTGAAGCTGGCGCTCGGGCAGTTCGATCTCGGCAAGGCGGCCGCCATGTCGATCGTCTACAACCTTATCATCCTGGCCATCTGCTGGGTGTTCTACACCGTCATGACCAACGTGGATGCGCAGCGCGAGAGGGTCGAGGGATGACGGACACGGTCGTCATGGGCCGGACGAAGGCCGCGAAGATAGAGCGGGCGGCAGCGGCGCATCCCGCCGTCGCCAGGCCGCGGATCGGCGGGAAAGCGGCCGTGATGACCCTCTATCTCTTGTTCCTGATGCTGCCGATCTACTGGCTCGTGAACATGAGCCTGAAGACCAACATGGAGATCACAAGCGGCCTGACGCTCTGGCCGCGACAGCTGACCTTCGAGAACTACATCAAGATCTTCACGGACGAGAGCTGGTATTCGGGCTACATCAACTCGCTCACCTACGTGATCATCAACACTGTGCTGTCCATCTCAGTCGCGCTGCCGGCCGCCTATGCGTTCTCGCGCTACCGCTTCCTGGGCGACAAGCATCTCTTCTTCTGGCTGCTCACCAACCGCATGGCGCCGCCTGCGGTCTTCGCGCTGCCCTTCTTCAATCTCTATTCGGCCATCGGCCTGTTCGACACGCCCTGGGCGGTCGCCCTGGCCCATTGCCTGTTCAATATCCCGCTGGCCGTGTGGATCCTGGAGGGCTTCATGTCCGGTGTGCCGCGGGAGATCGACGAGACGGCCGCCATCGACGGCTATTCGTTCCCGCGCTTCTTCGTGAAGATCTTCATGCCCCTGATCGCCAGCGGCATCGGCGTCGCGGCCTTCTTCTGCTTCATGTTCTCGTGGGTCGAGCTGCTGCTCGCGCGTACGCTGACCTCGGTGAACGCGAAGCCCATCGCCGCCACCATGACCCGCACGGTCTCGGCGGCCGGCATGGATTGGGGGCTGCTCGCGGCGGCGGGCGTGCTCACCATCGTGCCGGGCGCCCTCGTGATCTGGTTCGTGCGCAACTACATCGCCAAGGGCTTTGCCCTGGGCCGGGTCTAAGGGAGCGCGTCCGATGTCCGATTTCGCCTGGATGGCCTGGACCTGGCAGACGGCGCTGTTCTTCGTCGGGATCGCGAGCCTGCTCTTCGTCATGACGGTTCTCGCCGTCTATCGCTCGGAGACAGAGCGGGTCGGGATCCTGCGCATTCCCACGACACGGGGCGACCGGCTGTTCATCAGCCTTTTGGGCGCCGCCTTCATCCATTTGGCCTGGCTCGGGCTCGTCGGGCCCGATCTATGGTGGGCCTTTGGCCTCTCCCTCGTCTACGCGGCGGGCGCGTTCCGCTACGTGTGAGGGCAGGGCCCCAGAATCTCTGCGGCGCTGCGCCGAGGAGAGCAACCCGACCGGCCGAGAGGCCGGCCGACACGGGAGGAAGAACCAATGATCGTAAGATCGCGTTTCAGGCTTCTTGTTACGGCGAGCACCGTCGCGATGGTGCTCGGAACGGGCACAGCCTTCGCCGGAATGGATGAGGCGAAGAAATGGGTCGACAGCGAGTTCCAGCCCTCGACCCTGTCCAAGGACGAGCAGATGAAGGAGATGGAGTGGTTCATCAATGCCGCGAAGCCCTTCGCCGGCACGGAGATCAATGTGGTCTCCGAAACGATCACCACCCATGAATACGAGGCCCGCACGCTCGCCAAGGCATTCACGGAAATCACCGGCATCAAGGTGAACCACGACCTCATCCAGGAAGGTGACGTGGTGGAGAAGATCCAGACGCAGATGCAGTCCGGACGCAACATCTACGACGCTTGGGTGAACGATTCCGACCTCATCGGCACCCATTTCCGCTACAAGCAGGCCATTGCGCTCGACGACTGGATGGCGGGCGACGGCAAGGACGTCACCAACCCGATGCTCGACGTGAACGACTTCATCGGCAAGTCCTTCACGACGGCGCCGGACGGCAAGATGTACCAATTGCCCGACCAGCAATTCGCCAACGTCTACTGGTTCCGGTACGACTGGTTCCAGCGGCCGGACCTGAAGGAGAAGTTCAAGGCCAAGTACGGCTACGATCTCGGCGTGCCGGTGAACTGGTCGGCCTATGAGGACATCGCGGAATTCTTCACCAACGACGTGAAGGAGATCGACGGCGTCAAGGTCTATGGCCACATGGATTACGGCAAGAAGGACCCGTCTCTCGGCTGGCGCTTCACCGACGCCTGGCTCTCCATGGCCGGCAATGGCGACAAGGGGATCCCCAACGGCCTGCCGGTGGACGAGTGGGGCATCCGCATGGAGGGCTGCCGTCCGGTCGGCTCCTCTGTCGAGCGCGGCGGCGACACCAACGGGCCCGCGGCTGTCTACTCCATTGTCAAGTACCTGGACTGGATGAAGAAATATGCCCCGCCGCAGGCGAACGGCATGAACTTCTCGGAATCCGGCCCGGTCCCGGCGCAGGGCAACATCGCCCAGCAGATCTTCTGGTACACCGCCTTCACGGCCGACATGGTGAAGCCGGGCCTGCCGGTGGTGAACGAGGACGGCACGCCGAAATGGCGCATGGCGCCTTCGCCCCACGGCTCCTACTGGAAGGACGGCATGAAGCTCGGCTACCAGGATGCCGGCTCCTGGACGCTCCTCAAGTCAACGCCCGTGGAGCGCCGCAAGGCCGCCTGGCTCTATGCCCAGTTCGTGACCTCGAAGAGCGTCTCGCTGAAGAAGAGCCATGTGGGCCTCACGTTCATCCGCGAAAGCGATATCTGGGACAAGAGCTTCACGGAGCGCGCGCCCAAACTCGGCGGCCTGATCGAGTTCTATCGCTCGCCGGCCCGCGTGCAGTGGACGCCGACCGGCAACAACGTGCCGGATTACCCCAAGCTCGCGCAGCTCTGGTGGCAGAACATCGGTGATGCGGCATCGGGCGCCAAGACCCCGCAGCAAGCGATGGATGCGCTTGCGGCTGCGCAGGACGAGGTGCTCGGCCGTCTGGAGCGGGCGAACGTGCAGGGCGAATGCGGACCGAAGCTGAACCCCAAGACCTCGGCCGAGGAGTGGTTCAAGAAGGCGGCCGCCGCCGGCCAGATCGCACCCCAGCGCAAGCTCGAGAACGAGAAGCCGAAGGGCGAGACGGTGGATTACGACACGCTGATCAAGAGCTGGCCCGCTTCGCCACCGAAGCGCAGCTAGCCTGATCTGAAGGCGCCTTAAAGGCACGGCACCAAAGTTTGCCGGAACGGCTTAAGAGCCCGTTCCGGCAAACGCTGCTTCAGGCTTCACAAGCCCGCATTTCCCCAATCCGAGTCAGAACAGCTTGCGATAGACGACGAAGCCCGAGCGCTCCGCCACCCGGTCGTAGAGCTGCATGGCCGTCGCATTGGTCTCGTGCGTCTGCCAATAGACCCGCGGTGATCCGGCGAGAGCGGCCTGCCGGTAGACGCCCTCTATGAGCGCGCGTCCGACGCCCTTGCCACGGGCTTCTTCGGTGGTGAAAAGATCCTGCAGGTAGCAGCTCGGCGCAATCGCAGTCGTGCTGCGGTGAAAGAGGTAATGCGCGAGGCCGATGAGCCGATCTCCGCTTTCGGCGACGATCGCATGGACCGGCTCATAGGAATCGAAGAACCTCTCCCACGTCATTCGCGTGACGGCAGGATCGAGGGCCGTCGGTCCGGAGCGCCCGTAGAAGGCATTGTATCCGTCCCACAAAGGCTGCCATTGGGCATGGTCTTCCCGCCTGATGGGACGGATCGAGAGGGTCTCGCGCATGTGTCGCTCCGCAAGGCTTTGTCACCCGAGAGGCGGAGCGTGACCCGGCAATGCTTCGATTTCCTTAAAGCCCGCGGGTTCACGCCGCCGGGGCGGAAGCCTTGGCGCGCAGGAGCATGCCGAAGAGATCGCGCGGGTCGTCCGGATCGGCGAGCAGGTCCAGCTCCTCGTAGAGCCCCGTGCGCTCGATCTGGCGCTTCACGTAGCGCAGGGCCGAGAAGTCCTCGATGGCGAAGCCGACGGAGTCGAAGAGGGTGATCTGCCCTGCATCGGTGCGACCGGGCACGCTGCCGGCGATCACCTGCCACAGCTCGGTGACCGGGTAGTCGGCGGGAAGCTGCTGGATCTCGCCCTCGATGCGCGTCTGCGGCGGGTATTCCACGAAGATCTCGGAGCGCCGCAGGATGTCCGGGTGGAGTTCGGTCTTGCCCGGGCAATCCCCGCCCACCGCGTTGATGTGCAGGCCCGAGCCGACCATGTTGTCGGTAAGGATCGTGGCATTCTGCTTGTCGGCCGTGACCGTGGTGACGATCTGCACGCCCTCCATGGCCTCCTCGATGGAATTGCAGATAGTGATGTCCAGACCCATACCGGCCAGGTTGCGGGCGCAGCGCACGCTCGCCGTCCGGTCGATGTCGTAGAGGCGCAGCCGGTCGATTCCGACAAGTGCCTTGAAGGCCAGCGCCTGGAACTCCGATTGTGCGCCGTTGCCGATCACCGCCATGGCCCGTGCGCCCCGGGGGGCCAGGTGCTTGGCGGCGAGGGCCGACGTCGCGGCCGTGCGCAGGGCCGTGAGGATCGTCATCTCGGTCAGGAGAACCGGGTAGCCATTCCCCACGTCGGCCAGCACGCCGAAAGCCGTGACGGTCTGTCGGCCCTCGCGGGTGTTCTTGGGATGGCCGTTGACGTATTTGAAGCCGTAGACCTCCCCGTCGCTGGTGGGCATGAGCTCGATCACGCCTTCACGGCTGTGCGAGGCCACGCGCGGGGTCTTGTCGAACAGCTCCCAGCGGCGGAAATCCGCTTCGATTTCCTCCGCCAGCTCCACGAGGAAGCGCTCCACGCCGATGGCGAGGACGAGCTTCATCATGTGATCGACGCTGACGAAGGGGACGATATTGAGCTTGTCGGTCATGGCTCAGAAACTCCGGGTCGGGCGGTCGAGAACGCGACGGCCCATGAGACTGGCGACGAAATCCACCATGAGCAGGGCCGTGCGGCCGCGCTCGTCGAGGAACGGGTTGAGTTCGACCAGGTCGAGGCTCGTGACGAGGCCGCTGTCGTGGAGCAGTTCCATGATCAGGTGCGCCTCGCGGAACGTTGCGCCGCCCGGCACCGTGGTACCGACGCCGGGTGCGATGCCGGGATCGAGGAAGTCCACGTCGAAGCTCACATGCAGCCGGCCCCGGGCCGCGGCCACGCGCTTGAGGAAGGCTTCGAGCAGGGGCGCGACCCCGTTCTCGTCGATGGCGCGCATGTCGTGGATCGTCACGCCGGTCGTGGCCAGCGCCGCCCGCTCCGCCGGGTCGACGCTGCGGATGCCCATCATGCACACATTCTCGGGCCGAATGGGGGCATGGAGCGCCGGGAAATAGCCGTCGAAGCCGCCCCGGCCCGTGGCATAGGCCATCGGCACCCCATGGAGATTGCCGCTCTGCGTGGTCTCGAGGGTGTGGAAGTCCGGGTGCGAGTCGAGCCACAGGACGAAGAACGGGCGGTCCTCCTCGGCGGCCCGGCGGCTCAGGCCCGTCATGGAGCCGGCCGAAAGGCTGTGATCGCCTCCAAGGAAGATCGGCATTCCGTCGCCCGCGGCTTCGTAGGCCGCCTGAGCGATGGATTCCGTCCAGGCGACCACTTCGGGCAGAAACTTGATCGCCCCATTGTCGTGGGTGATTTCGCGGCGCGGAGCCGGGCCGAGATTGCCCCTGTCCTCGACCGTATAGCCAAGGTCGCGCAGGGCGCCCGCGAGGCCGGCGGTCCGGAAGGCGCTCGGGCCCATGTCGCAGCCGAGGCGCCCGGTGCCCTCCTGCACCGGAAGTCCCAGGAGGATGCATGGCCTGCGCGTCATTCGGTGTCTCCGTCTCTGTGATGGTTTCGCCAAGCTAGCGAAGGTGCTTGGCGAAACGAACGATAAAGATTGACAAATATGTCGAGGTGGTTGCTCAAAATGAGCAGATTGGCTTTCCAAAACGGCGGACCATGAACGAACTCGACCAGCGCCTCATCACGCTCCTACGCCATAACGGACGGCGCAGCGTGTCCGATCTTGCCCTGGAGCTCGGCGTCTCACGGGCGACCGTGCGGGCGCGCATGGAACGGCTCGAACGCTCGGGCGACATCGTGGGCTACACAGTGATCCTACGGGCGGATGCAGTGTCGCTGCCCGTGCGTGGCATTATGCTCATCGAGGTGGAGGGACGCGCGGCCGATCGGGTCGTGGATGCTCTTGGGGGCTTTCCGGAGGTTGGCGCCATCCACACCACCAACGGCAAGTGGGACCTGGTGGTGGAGCTCGGCGCCGCGAACCTGACCGATTTCGATGCGGTGCTGCGGCGCATCCGCCTCATCCCCGGCGTGATCGCGTCCGAGACCAACCTTCTGCTCGCCACTCCACGCAGTACCCGGGCGCGGCTGTAGAGTGCGACGCAGCACGGCCTCCTGGGCGTCCGTCCGCCATACCCCCGTCACAGGAATCGCCTAGGCATCCTGGTATGAGGAACGAGACGGAGGTTTCGATGCCGGAACGACGCGAGCCAAGCCTGAAGGAACTGCTCTCGGATCCCATCGTGCGCCAGCTCATGGCGCGGGACGGAACATGCGAGCGGCAGGTCCGCTCCCTTGCCGTGTCGGTGCGCCGGCGCATGGCGCAGCAGCGTCGTCTTACGGTGGCTGCTCAGGCGCTCCCGTCCCGATCCCGGTCGCACGCGGCCTGCGGCGATTAACGCCCGAAAACCTGCAACCTTCCCGGCATCAGGGAAGAAGCCACCAGGTCACGCCCCAGACCGGGAGAACGATCAAGGCCGCCAGCAGGATCGCCAGGAGGATATGACGGAGCCGGAGAGGCTGCCCCGGCCTCGAGCGCTGGCGCGCGGCGTGCCGCGTCTCCCGCTCGGGATGGGGCTCGCTCATTTCACGCCTGCGGCGTCGGAAACCGGGAACGGCGTCTCGCCGACGCGCCAGCGCTCGGGCGCTATGAGCACGCGCCTGCGCTTCTGCGCCTCGAAGTCGAGGGGCGGCTTCGCGTTGTCGATGAACCGGCCGATCTGCTCATGGAAATCGGAGCCGGTGCGCCAGAAGCCCACATTCAGGAACGTGGTCCAGTTAGAATCGAGATCCCACACCATCCAGGGAAACTGGTTGCGGTCCTCCACCCGGCTCAGGAATTCGCCCACGAGGCCTGTCCGGTCCGCAACTGTCGCCTTGGTCGACCAGTAATCGAGGAAGTCCTGCTCGCGCCCCTTCTTGATCCGCCACTCGACGACCACGATGCGCGAGGAAGCGGTGTTCTGTGCGTCCGCTTTATGTGGTTTCGCCTGCTGAGTCGGAGCCTCCTGCGAGAACGCGGCCGGCGCGGTCAGGAGGCCCAGTATCGTAAAGGCCGTAGCCCAGGCCGAGGTGCGGCTCATCCGCCGCCCCGAAGGATGCCGCAGAGGTATTTCCAAGCACAGTCCGGCCTTCATGATTTCAACCCTCCCATTCCGGCGAGAGTATTGTGCAGTTCTGTCGGAAAGGCGAGTTAGGACCCATAGTTTTTCTGTGGGCGATATTGCGTTGATCGCGCTTTTCGCAGTGAAGAACCCCGAAGACTTATGAGTGGTGCCGGTGATTTCTTTATTCGCCTGATATTCCCTTTCGGAATTTGTATACTTGCGCATTCCGTGGTTCGCCGATGCTGCTCAGGAATGTTTCATCACCGCTTCAGGCGGAATTGATCATATTTCATCATTTGCCTTGATGGGTCCGGCGGCGTAATCGAGTCACCTTTCGCGGGAAACGATGACCATGTCGCAAGCCACCATGCCCCGGGCCGGGGCCGTCTCAGAGGCAGAGCCGGCCCGGCTCGAAGGCAGCACCCTGGGACTCTATGTGGCGACCGTCCTCCTGTGGGGTGTGAGCTGGATCGGCATCCATGCCCAGCTCGGGGTGGTGGCGCCGGAAATGTCGGTCCTGTGGCGCTTCGTCCTGGCGGCGCTCTGCACCTGGGGCTGGGCCCTCGTGGCCGGAATGCGCCTGCGCTTCTCGCTGGCCGACCACCTGCGCTTCATGGCCGTGGGCGTGTGCCTGTTCTCGTTCAACTTCATCTGTTTCTATTACGGCGGCCTCACGGTGCCTTCGGGGCTTCTCTCCGTGGTGTTCTCCCTGGCGTCGATCTTCAATCTCGTTCTCGGCTTCGTGATTTTCCGCCAGAAGGTGGACGCCAGGGTCGCCCTGGGCGGATGCCTCGGGGCCGCCGGGATCGTGCTGCTGTTCTGGCCGGAAATCACCGGAGCGGGCTTCAACCTTGCAGCCCTGAAAGGGCTCGGCCTGTGCGTGCTCGGCACCCTGTTCTTCTGCTCGGGCAACATGATCTCGACCGTGGTGCAGCGCCGCGGCATCCCGCTGATTTCCGCCAACGCCTGGGCCATGACCTACGGAGTGGTCGTGCTCCTCGTGCTGAACCTCGTTCGCGGCAATGCCTTCATCGTCGAGCCGACGGTGACCTATCTCGGCGCGCTGGTCTATCTCGCGGTCGGTGCGTCGGTGCTCGCCTTCGCGTCCTATCTCACGCTCCTGCGGCGGCTCGGCGCTGCCCGCGCCGGCTATGCAACCGTGCTGTTCCCGATCATTGCGCTCGCGGTCTCGACCCTGGTCGAGGGCTATGTCTGGACGCCCCTCGCAGCCATCGGGGTGGTCCTGGCGCTGGCCGGGAACGTGCTGGTGCTGCGCCGTCCCGCGGCCCGGACCTGACGAAAAGGCCGGTCCGCCGGCCTATTCGGCCGCCGGAGCCAAAAGCGGGCGGGTCGAGCCCAAATTGTCGAGGGACTGCTTGATGTGGAAGCCGAGCGCGTCCGCCAGCGGATTCTCGCCGCCACGGGCGCGGATCAGGCCGATCTTGCACGAGGGCAGGGCAGGGAAGCCGTCGGATGGGCCAAGAATGCGCATGCCGGGCCGCACCGCGCTCTCCGGCAGCACCGAGACCGCAAGCCCGGCCAGGACCGCGGCACCCACCGCGGTCGAATGCCAGCTCACATAGGCGATGCGGAAGGCACGGTCGGCGCCTTCCAGCGCTTCCGTGGCCGAGTGGCGCCAGTCGCAGTTCGGACGTCCGAGCGCCAGCGGGATCGGCTTCTCCTCATGCACTGCATGGCGGCCGGACGTGACCCAGAGCAGCTGCTCGATGCGCACGATCTCGGACGGGCCGCGACGGTCCACATGGGTGATGATCGCGAGATCCAGATCCCCGTGCTGCACCCGCTCGATGAGGTTGTGTGTCGGCTCGCACATCACCGTCACCTCGGCCTTCGGGTTGGAGCGGGAGAAGCGCGCCAGGATCTCGGGCAGGTAGCGATCCGCATAATCGTCCGGCAGGCCGAGACGGACCCGGCCGACCAGCTCGTTGTCGTTGAAAGAGGCCATGCATTCGGCGTTCAGGCGCACGATGCGGCGGGCGTAATCCAACAGCCGCTCGCCTTCCTCGGTGAGCTTCGAGAGACGCCCGTCACGCTCGAAGACCGGACGACCGATCCGGTCTTCCAGGCGCTTCATCTGCATGGAAACAGCGCTCTGCGTCTTGTGAACTACATCGGCCGCGCGGGTGAAGGAGCCCGTATCCGCAATGGCGACGAAAGTCCGCAGCTGATCGATATCCAGAAGGTGCACGGGGATTCTCCGTTCATCACGATTGCTGATGATACACATCTCAAACAATCGCTTCAAGTGATGATAGGACTGGCGTATCAATGATGCGCACGATCTCGGAAAGCCATTTCTCATCAATGGCTTATCGATGAATTTTGCCTTGAAGGCACGCCCTGTCGTCCTTCTGGAAATGCCCTGAAGTCCCTGTGGGAGCGCGCCTCCGTGCCCGCCTGTCCCGCTGAAATCCGAACGCGAAGGATTCCGTCATGAACCGGTCCGCCACCTCCGTCACGAGTCTCCCCGGAGCGACGTTTCTGGGAGTGTTCGTCCGTTCCGTCGCCAACTTCGCCAGGGCTCTGCAACATCGCCATGAGATCAGGCACCTGGCCGAGTTCGACGACCGCATGCTCAAGGATATCGGCCTCGTTCGGGGCGATGTGGAAGGCGCTCTCTCCGAGTCCCTTTTCCATGATCCGTCCTGGGTCTTGGTTCGATCCGTCGGGCAGCATTCGCGCGGCGAAAAGGCCGTCCCCGCAAAGGCTCGGCCTGCCGTTCCCATGGTGAAGCCGCGGTTCTCGGGCGCCCAAGCCTAGGGGCGTTAGCGCCCTGAGCCACGCGGCTTCCAGGCCTCGTCCAGAATCGACTGGAGGGACGCGAGATACTGCATCTGCATCTCGTGTCCCTGCTGCATCACGCCCTGCCAGGGTGGAAGCGCATCCTCTTTCGGCGACGACGGCGAGGGCTTGCGTGTCCCGGCCTCTCCCCCGTTCGGCTGGAAAGCCTGCATCCATCCCGTCCAGAGCTCGGCCCATGGTTCGGCGGGTGCAACCTTCCGGGGTTTTTTCGCAGGCGGCGAGAGAATCTCGGCCATGCGCTCCTGGCTCGTCATCATCCCGTGCAGGGTCCCGGCAAGGAGGCCGGCCATCAGCGGCAGAATCTGCCGCATGAGGTCGATATTGAGGCCCGTGAAATCGGCGACCTGCTGGGCAACGCGCCGGCTCGCCTCATCGGTAGCAAAGATGCTGTCGATCACCAGCTTGCCGTTCTGCGGAGCCTGGGGCGAGAAGGCTTGGCCCATGGCCTGCCAGGGATTGGCGGAGGCGGTCCCGGCCAGGCTCTGGAGGAACGGATTCGACGGCGCCGTGAGCATGAGATGCTGCATGCCCATCGCGAAGGCCGGCAGGAAGGCCGCCAGGGCCTTCGTGGCCTGATCATCCGAAAGGCGGAACTGGCGGGTCAGGAGGTCGAAGCCGGGGTTCTCCTGGGCCTGCCGCATCAGATCGAACCAGTTGAGCATCGCAGGCTCCTTTCCGCGAAAGGCCCGCTGGGACTACGGTCTACAGGGGCACCGTAGCTTGACGCTCCAAGCGCCGAATTGTCCAGAACGCAGTGATGATCGCCCCGATGCCGAATGCGACGGAACCGGCGCCGATCCCCAAAAGAGCACCCTTCGGCCCGCCCATCTCGGCGCCCACATACGCGAAGGGGATCATGCCCAGGGTCGCCCGACCCCAGTTGAAGAACGTCGACAGCAGCGGGAAGCCGAGATTGTTGAAGGACGCGTTGGCGACGAAGACGAGGCCCACGAAGAACCAGATCAGGCCGCTGTACTGGCAGAAGAACTGGACGACGTCGGCCGTCAGGGGCGGCGCATTGAAGAGCAGGGTCAGCGGTACCCGGACGAGATAGAGGAGCAGCCAGACGCTGCCCACATAGATCACCATGAACGTGAGCGCGTCCTTCAGGACCTGCCTGACCCGGCCATATTGCCGTGCGCCCCAGTTCTGCCCCATGACCGGACCGATGGCGCCCGCAAGCGCGAAGAGGCCGCCGAAGGCGACCGGCGTCACCCGGTCGATGATCGCGGACGCCGCGATGGCCTGGTCCCCGAAGCGGGACATGATGCTCGTGAAGAACGCATTGGAGACCGGCGCCGCAATGTTGGTCAGGATCGCCGGGACCGCGATGGCGAAGAACGAGCGGGAATCCGTGAGCACATGGTCGAGGCGCGGCCAGGACAGGAGGTCGTGGTGGCGCATCACATAACGGAAGCTCACATAGACATAGGCGAAGCGCGCCAGGTCGATGGTCAGGGCCGCGCCGTTCGACCCAAGTCCAAGGCCGAAAATGAAGAGCGGATCGAAAAGGACCGTGACGGCCGCGACCGAGAGGGTCGCGTACATGCTGCGCTTGGCGTCTCCGGCGGCGCGCAGCACATTGGACAGGCCCATGCCGAGAGCCATCACGCCGTTGGTCGGGAGCGCGATCCACAGGAAGTCGTGGGCGACCTGGAAGGTCCGGCCGGACGCGCCCATGGCCTCCAGCATCCAGGGCAGCACGGCCAGCATCGCAAGGCTGACGAGGCTCGCCACGAGGACCATGAGCGCGGACCCCGATGTGGCCCAGCGGCGGGCACGGGCCGGATCGCGTGCGCCGAGGGCGCGCGATACGAGGGCGCCGATGGGGATCATCAGGCCCACATTGATCGAGACCGTGAAGAACATCACTACGGTGGCGAGGCCCACGCCTGCGGTAAGGCTCGGGTCGTTGAGCCAGGAGATGTAGAGCAGCGAGATGAAATCGACGATGAAGATGGCGATCAGGCCGGCCGCGCCCGTTCCGGTCATGACCAGCACGTGGCGCATGGTGGAGCCCGCCACGAAGCGCGGCACCGCCGCTTCCGCCGGACGCGGTGTCTCGACGCGAGGCGCGTCCATCAGAAAATTCCTTCGTTGAGGATGTCTCGGGTCTCTGGGCTGAGGCCGCGGGCCTTGCCGGAGGGCTTCAGAAGGGGTTCGGGCGTGATCTTCGCGCCCACCACAAGTTCGGCGCCGCCCATGTCGCCGACCGACTTCTGCAGCACAAGCCGGGCGATGTCGCGCTTGCGGATCTCGTCGGCGCTCTCCGCTGCCGTCTCGGGGTCGAAGCCCAGCTCCTCCAGGGTCGTGCGCCCGAAGACGATCGCCGATTCGAAGCATTCCCGGATCTGGTAGTCCACGTTCATGCCCATGAGATCGATGGCATGGATGCGGTCGTAAGCCCGCACGAAGCTGCGGGCGTTCTGGAAGTCCTGGTGGACGATCTCGACGATCTTCCGGGTGACGTCCGGATGGTCCGTGCAGATGCAGACGACCTCGGCTTTCTCGGCCCCTGCGGCGCGCAGCACGTCGAGGCGGGTGCCGTCGCCGTAAAAGACCTTGAGGCCGAAGCGGGCCGCGTCCCGGATACGCTCCACGTCCTTGTCGATGACCGTCGCCTCGATGCCCTGGGCGAGCAGGACTTGATTGACGATCTGGCCGAAGCGACCGAACCCGATCACCAGCACGCGGCTCGACAGCTCGCCTTCCTGCCCCGGCAGGGCCGCGGATCCGGGATGGGCGTCGTCGCGGCTGCGCGCGCCGATGAGCCTTTCCAGCGCCGTCGCAACGATGGGGCCAAGGAGCATGGTGATGGCCGCCAGCGCCGTCACGAGCTGGGTTTCGGCAGGGGTCAGAAGGCCGAGCCCCAACGAGAAGGGAAGCAGGACGAAGGCGAACTCGCCGGCCGGGCTCAGGAGGATGGCGGAGCGCAGCCCGTCGTGCCAGGAGGCGCCGAAGATCCTGGACAGCAGGGTCAGGATCAGAGTCTTGCCGAGGATCACGGCCGGAGCCGCAATGGCCAGGGCCATCCATTGCCTGTGCACGAGGGCAAGGTCGATGGACATGCCGACGCTCATGAAGAACAGGCCGAGCAGCATGCCGCGAAACGGCTCGATATCCGCCTCGAGCTGGTGCCTGAAATTCGATTCCGCCAGCAGGAGGCCGGCCAGGAAGGCGCCCATGGCCATGGAGAGCCCGACTTCCTCCATGAGCAGGGCCGCGCCCAGCACGACCAGGAGCGCGGAGGCGGTCATCACCTCCCGTGCACCGCTGCGCGCCAGGATGCGGAAGAAAGGATTGAGCCCGTAGCGCCCGACGAGCACGACAAGCCCGATAGCCCCGAGGGTCGTCCCGACGGTCACCAGCCGGTCGGACAGGGAGTTCTGCTCGATGGCGTTGAGGCCGGAAGCCAGGAGGGGCAGGATCGCCAGGAGCGGCACGACCGACAGGTCCTGGAACAGCAGGATCGCGAAGGAGCGCTGGCCGTAAGGGGTCTGGAGATCGTTCCGCTCGCCCAGCATCTGCAGGGCGATGGCCGTGGCCGAGAGTGCCGTCGCGACCCCGGTCACGAAGGCGCCCTTGGACGAGAAGCCGAAGGCGTAGGCGCCGCCTCCGAGACACAGGGCCGTGAGCACGAGCTGGGCCATGCCCAGGCCGAAAATGTCCCGCTTCATGGACCAGAGATGGCTCAGCTTGAGCTCCAGCCCGATGATGAAGAGAAGCAGCACGACGCCGAGCTCGGCCACCGTCGCGATGGTCTCGCGCTCCCCGACGAGGCTGAGGCCCGACGGGCCGATGACGATTCCGGCCGCGAGATAGCCCAGCACCGCGCTCAGGCCGAGGAGGCGGAACAGCGGGACCGCGACCACGGCCGCGCCGCAGAAGGTCAGGATCGGGGGAAGGAAGCTGACGTGGGAGGCCGTGTCCGCCATCGGTGATCGCAATTGGTGAGAGAATGCTTCTTTCTAGGGGGTCTTGCTCCCGAGCGCGAGACTTTCTTCAGGGGTCACGTCACGCGAATAAGCGTCGCTCCCGCTTGACAGGGCGGGCCCTGTCTCGCCACATCGCCGCATCATGACGAACCCGCCTCTCGACATCCTGCTTTGTGCCCCACGCGGCTTCTGCGCCGGGGTCGTTCGTGCCATCGACGCGGTCGAGAAGGCCCTGGAGACCCATGGCGCCCCGGTCTATGTGCGCCACGAGATCGTCCACAACAAATACGTGGTCGAGAGCCTCAGGCGCAAAGGCGCGGTGTTCGTGCGGGAGCTCGACGAGGTGCCCGACGGGGATGCGCCCGTGATCTTCTCGGCCCATGGGGTGCCCAAATCGGTGCCCGAGGCCGCCGCCGCCCGCCGGCTCTTCGCCATCGATGCCACGTGCCCGCTGGTCACGAAGGTCCACCGGGAGGCCCAGGTCCATTTCAAGCGCGGCCGTCACATCATCCTGATCGGCCATCGCGGCCATCCGGAGGTGATCGGCACCATGGGGCAGCTGCCGGAAGGCGCCGCAACCCTGGTCGAGACCGTCGAGGACATCGCCCGATTCGAGCCTGCCGACGCGACGAACCTCGCCTTCGTGACCCAGACTACGCTCTCGGTGGACGACACCCAGGAGATGGTGGATGCCCTGAGGGCGCGCTTCCCGACCATCGTGGGGCCGCACAAGGAGGACATCTGCTACGCCACGACGAACCGCCAGGGAGCGGTCAAGCGGGTGGCACCCCTGGTGGACGCGATGATCGTGGTCGGCTCGCCCAATTCGTCCAATTCTCAGCGCCTGCGCGAGGTGGCCGAGCGGGAGGGCTGCCCGATCGTGCGGCTGATCCTGCGGGCGGAGGACATCGACTGGAGCCTCTTCGGCAATATCCGGCGGCTCGGCATCACGGCCGGCGCGTCGGCTCCGGAGGTGCTGGTCGAGGAGATCATCGACGCCTTCGCCGAGCGGTATCAGGTTTCGGTCGAGAGCATTTCAACGGCGGACGAGAGCGTGTTCTTTCCGCTGCCCCGCGAGCTGCGTGAACAGGCGGCAGAATAGATCATGGCGGTTTACACGGAAGTCCAGGACGAGGAGCTCGCAGCTTTCCTCGCCACCTACGATATCGGCACGGTGCTGTCCTACAAGGGCATCGCCGAGGGGGTGGAGAATACGAATTACTTCCTCCACACCACGGCCGGCTCCTACATCCTGACCCTCTACGAAAAGCGGGTCCGGCAGGAGGATCTGCCCTTCTTTATCGACCTGATGCAGCACTTGGCCCGCAAGGGCCTGAACTGCCCCCTGCCGGTCAATAACAGCCAGGGAGAGGCTCTCGGCCGGCTTGCCGGGCGCCCGGCTGCGATCTGTACCTTCCTCGACGGTATCGCGGTCCGCCGCCCGACCGCGCAGCATTGCGGCGCCCTTGGCGCGGCCCTGGCGCGGCTTCACCTGGCGGGCCAGGATTTCGGCCAGGTTCGGCCGAACGCCCTTTCCATCGACGGCTGGCCGCCTCTCTTCGCCCAGGCCGAGACGCAAGCCGATACGGTCTCGGCCAGGCTGGCGGAACGGACAAGGCGCGAGCTGGAAGCTCTTGCGGCCGAATGGCCCTCGGGCCTGCCGTCCGGCATCATCCATGCGGACCTGTTCACCGATAACGTGTTCTTCATCGGCGCCGAGGTGTCGGGTCTCATCGACTTCTACTTCGCCTGCACGGATGCCTTCGCGTACGACGTCGCCATCTGCCTCAATGCCTGGTGCTTCGAGGCGGATGGCTCCTTCAACCTGACGAAGGGCAGGGCGCTGCTTGCCGGCTACCGGTCGGTCCGCCCGCTCGCGGCCGAGGAGGTCGAGGCGCTTCCCGTCCTGTGCCGCGGCTCGGCCATGCGCTTCATGCTCACCCGTCTGGTCGACTGGCTCAACGTGCCGCCGGGCGCCCTGGTGAAGCCGAAAGACCCCCTTGAATACGACCGGAAGCTCAACTTCCATCGCCATGTGAGGCACGCCCGCGAGCTGGGACTCGCCGCATGAGCGAGCCCGAGCGCGTTACGATCTACACGGACGGCGCCTGCTCCGGAAATCCGGGGCCGGGCGGCTGGGCCGCAATCCTGATCTTCCGCGGCGTCGAGAAGGAGATTTCCGGCGGCGAAGCGCAGACCACCAACAACCGCATGGAGCTGCAGGCCGCCATCGAGGGCCTGAACGCCCTCAAGCGCTCCTGCACGGTCGATCTGTTCACGGATTCCCAATATGTGCGCCAGGGCATCACGGCCTGGATGCACAACTGGAAGCGGCGCGGCTGGCGCACGGCCGACAACAAGCCCGTGAAGAACGAAGACCTGTGGCGCGCGCTCGACGAGGCGGCCGGCCGCCACAAGGTGGCCTGGCACTGGGTCAAGGGCCACGCGGACGATCCCACCAACGTGCGGGTGGACCAACTTGCCGTCGCGGCGCTTCAGCCGTTCAAACGGAACGGCAATCGAGCGGGACCGAAGGCCCCGCCCGCATCCGTCTGATCTGCTCGATCAGAGGCTCTTCAGGAGGTTCTCGGCCCCGGAAATCTGGGCCTTGGAGGGAGCATCCTCCACGTTGAGCACCTTCACGACCTCGTCCTCCACGAGCATCGCGTAGCGCTGCGAGCGTGTTCCGAGGCCGAAGCCCGAGCCGTCCATGGCGAGCCCAAGCGCCTTGGCGAAGTCGCCATTGCCGTCGGAGATGAACTCGATGTTCTCGGCGCCCGCCGCCTTCGACCAGGCATCGAGCACGAACACGTCGTTGACGGCCGTCACGAGGACCGCGTCGACGCCCTTGGCTTTGATCTCGTCCAGCTTCTGCACGTAGCCCGGGAGGTGGTTGCGGTGGCAGGTGGGCGTGAAGGCGCCCGGAACGGCCACGAGCACCACCGTCCGCCCCTTGAAGAGGTCGTCGGTGGTCTTCGCCACGGGGCCGTCCGGCGTCATGATGCGGAACGTCACCTGCGGCAGGCGATCTCCAACCTGAATGGTCATAGGCGTTTCTCCAGAAATGGGCTGGTGCTTTCGCGCTCTTCGCGAAGGAGGGGTAGACAGGTTTTCCTGCATGATGCTCTAGCGCGGCTGTCCGCTCCCGTCGAGCATCACCTGTGTCTCCACCGCGCGCTCGCCGGCCACGAGGGTGAGCAGGATCGGAACGGGGCCGGACGCATCCCTCGGCTTGTCCTCGACGACGACCGCGAAGGCCCCGTCGGGACCGGCCTCGGAGGTCGAGAAATACCAGTTCTCCGGTCCTTCGGCGAAGAGGGCGGGCTTGGTGCCTTCGGCAGCGCGCACCGTCACCTTGAGGCCCGGCCTGTCGCTGCCGGAGGGCGCCACGAACAGGATGGAGAGATCGCCCGGAGCACCGAGGGGCTGAGGACGGGGAAGACTCGCCAGGGCCTTCTCCAGCGCGGCGCGCTGAGCCGCATCCGCTTCCGGGGCGGCCGTAAGCTCCGCGTGGGCCGGAATGCAGATATCCTTGCACACTCCGTAATCGACGGTCAGGCGAAGGGTCACGGGCTTCGCCGGGTCGGCAGGCTTCACGAGCGCCGGAAGGACCACGGCATCGTGGTAGACATAGGCCGTGCCGCCCGCATCCACCTGTCGGGACGGCGGCGGCCATTTCACATCGACGGAGGCGACATTGTCGGAGGCGGACCAGTCGAACCGGGGCGGCAGCCCGGAATCGCCGGGGGTACGCCAGTAGGTCTTGAAACCTGGATCGAGAGCGATCTCGACGCCGCCGAGCCAGGCGTCTCCTCTGGGTCCACCCGAGAGGAGCCGCGCGCGGGAGTGAAATCCCTGTACCCAGGACGGAGAGGTCGCCGTCTGGGCCTGCCCAAGACCCGGGAAGAGCGCTAGAATAAACAAAAGGGCCGCAGATGCGGAAGTTAAACGAAATGTCATGGAACTGACGCCTCCCTGACGCGCTTCCCTTATGCGGTTTCTTCCGGGCGCTGCCATCCACGATCCCGTGAGCAGTGCCTGCAACACAGATGCGAGAAATGAGTCTATTGTCGCCTTCGACCGATATGAAGTCCCGTTACCTGGATGGCCAGCTCCTCGTCGCCATGCCCGGAATGATGGACGAGCGCTTCGCGCGGGCCGTGATCTATATCTGCGCCCATTCGGATGACGGCGCCATGGGCATCGTCCTCAACCGGCCTGCCCAGAACGTGAGCATGCCCGATCTCCTGGTGCAGCTCGAGATCGTCCCGGAGCTGGAACGCATTCTCCTGCCTCAGAACGTGGGGCGGATGCAGGTGCTCATGGGCGGTCCTGTGGAGACAAGCCGGGGCTTCGTCCTGCACTCTGCCGATTACCATATCGCCCAATCGACCCTCCTCATCGACGAGAGCGTCTGCCTGACCGCCACTGTCGATATTCTGCGGGCCATCGCCAAAGGCGAGGGACCTGAGAATGCCATCCTGGCGCTGGGCTATGCGGGCTGGGAGGCGGGTCAGCTCGAAACGGAGATCCAGGCCAATGGCTGGCTCAACTGCCCGGCCGATGCGGAGCTGATTTTCAACGCCTCCGCGGAGCTGCGCTACGAAATGGCCCTGCGCCGCATCGGGGTCGATCCGGCAATGCTGTCGATCCAGGCCGGTCACGCCTGATCACGTCCTGAAGCTTAGGCCGCCTCGGTGGCGGCGCCCACGAGCTGGCGCGCCTGGAGCATCGACATAGGCTCACCGAAGACCGGTCCCTGGGCGTATTCGCAGCCGAGTTGATAGAGCTCGATGGCCTCCGATTCCGATTCCGCGCCTTCCGCCACGATCGCCATGCCGAGCTCGTGTGCCATCTTGATGATGGAGCGCAGGATGACGGGCTTTCCGGCCGCCATCTGGCGCACGAAGGATTCGTCCACCTTGATCGTGTCGAACGGGAAACGCAGGAGATAGGACAGGGCCGAGTAGCCCGTTCCGAAATCGTCGAGGGACAGTCCCGCGCCGAGATCCCGCAGGCGGGTGAGCATCTGGGCGGAATATTCCGGGTTCTCCATAACCAGACTCTCGGTCATCTCGATCTTGAGCGAGCCCGGCAGGACACCCGTGCGGGCGATCACGGCCTTCACGTCCTGGAGCAGGTCGTGCCGCAGCAGGTGGTGGCTCGACATGTTGACGCTCGCGAAGATCGGCGGCTCCACCTCCAGCGCCTCCTGCCAGGCGGAGAGTTCCCGCGCCGTCTGTTCCAGGAGGTAGAAGCTGAGGGTAACGATGAGACCCGTCTCCTCGGCCAGGGACATGAAGTCCTCGGGGCCGATGCGTCCGAGCCGGGGGTGGTCCCAGCGCAGCATCGATTCGAAGCCCGCGATGGTCCGGTCCTCCAGCCGCACGATGGGCTTGAACAGAACCTTGATCTCGTTGCGGTCGAGCGCCCGACGCAGATCCGCCTCCATGGTGAACCGGTCGCTCCGGTCCGAACGCATGGTCGGGCGGAAGACCTCGATACGGTCGCCTCCCTGGCGCTTGGCATGGGCCATGGCGATTTCGGCGTTGCGCAGGACTTCCTCGCGGCGGGTCGCGATCTGCGGATCGTGGAGCGCAAGGCCGATGGAGGCCGTGAGGAAGATCTCCCGCTCCGCATAGGTGACCGGGGTCGTGACGGCGCGGCGGACCATGTCGGCGAACGCGATGATCCGGTCCGGCTCCCGCTCCGAGAGCAGGATAATGGCGAACTCGTCGCCCGAGATCCGCGCCAGGGTATCCTGCGGCCGCAGCAGGCGGCCGAGGCGGCGCGAGAGGGTGAGCAGGATCGAGTCGCCGGCCGCATAGCCGACCGAATCGTTGGTGCCCTTGAACTTGTCGATATCGAGCACGAGGACCGTGGGACGTAAGGAATCGTCCTGGCTCGCGAATATCAGGGCGGCTTCGAGCCGGTCGTAGAAGAGCTGTCGGTTTGGCAGGCTCGTCAGGTTGTCGTGCACGGCGTCGTGGAGCAGGCGCTCCTCCGCGGTCTTGGAATCCGTGACGTCCGCCAGGGTCCCGACAACCCGGATCACCTCGCCGTCGGTGCCGATGACCGGACGGGCCTTGAGGCGGAACCAGTGGTGCCCGCCCGAGGCGGCGCGGAGGCGGAAATCCTGGGTCAGGCGGCCTCGGCGCTGCTCGATGACCGCATCGAGGGCGGCGCGGTAGCGGTCCTTGTCGAAGGGATGGACCAGATTGAGCCAGGCGGAGGCGGGCCCTTCCAGGGCTCCGCGCTTGAGACCGAGCTGATGCTCCACCTCCGGGCTGACGAAGATGTTGTCGGACACGACGTCCCAATCGAACACGATGTCGCCGGCACCCGCGAGGGCCAGCGCCCGCCGCTCCGTGTCGTTGACGAAGCCATGCGCGAAGGCACCGCCCGCAAAGGCGTGCTGCATCACCGTGAAGCCGATCAGCATGACGATGAGCACGAGACCGCCGATCAGGGCCGGGGGCACGAGGTCGGACACCAGATGGCCCATCACGGTGAAGCTCGCGGCCGTGACCCAGGCGATGAGCAGGAGCCAGGTCGGCACGAGCATCACGGCCCGGTCGTAGCCGTGGGTCGCGAGATGGATCACCAGGACGAAGCCGATGCCGGCCACCGCCGCAATCGAGATGCGCGCGACGCCGGACGCCACGGGCGGGTCGATGACCGCAAGGCCGATGAGGGCGCCCAGGAAGACGAGCCAGAAGGCGGTTACGTGGCTGTAGCGCACGTGCCAGCGATTCAGGTTGAGATAGGCGAACAGGAACACCAGCAGGGTCGCGGCAAGCACCGCCTCGGCGCCGGCCCGATAGATCTGCTCGGCCTTCTCGGTGATCGGGAAGACGCGCTGGAAGAAGCCGAAATCGATGCACGCATAGGCCAAAACCGCCCACGCGAGGGCGGCGGCGGCCGGGAAGATCAGCGCGCCCTTCACGACGAACACGATGGTGAGGAAGAGGGCGAGCAGGCCCGCGATGCCGATGATGATGCCCTTGTAGAGCGTGAGGCCGTTCACCCGCTCCTTGTAGGCATCCGCATCCCACAGATGGAGCTGGGGCAGGTTGTTGGAGCGCAGCTCCGCCACGAAGGTGACGGTCGTGCCGGGATCGAGGGTGACGAGGAAAATGTCCGCATCCGCGCTGTCGTCCCGCTCGGGCCTGATGCCCTGGCTCGCCGTGATGGCGGCGATGCGGGATGACCCAAGGTCAGGCCAGATCACGCCCGAGGAGGTCAGCCGGAAATGCGGCGCGACCAGCAGGCGGTCCACCTGCTCGTCGCTGTCATTGGTGAGCGCGAAGACGATCCAGTCCGGCCGCGTGCCGGCCTCGCGGGCCTTCACGGCGATGCGGCGGACGATGCCGTCCCGCCCTGGCGCGGTAGAGATCCGGATCTCGTCCCCGTCCGAGCGGTAGCGCTCGATCATGGGTGTGAGGTCGATGGCCGGAACCTTGGGGTCCACGCGGACGGATTCGACGGCCAGGCCCGAAGCGGGCCACGCGAGGCACATGAAGGCCGTCAGGATGACGGTTATGGCGAAAGAAACGATCCGCAACGCTTCGGTCTTCCGTCCGGCTACGAGGTGGAAAGGATTGGTATCGGTCGGGGGGCGCGAGGGCAAGGCGAAGTCGGGAATGGGCCCGACTTGTCCGCAAGACTCACGGCCTGGAGGAGTTAAGCCTTGGCCATGGGGCGACTTTGCGGCGGGATTGAGGAAAAGCGCCCGGATTTGCAACAAAGTTCGCGCTTCGACCCTATGGACGGAGGGCCTGGGCGACCTCGGCAAGGGGAGGCAATCCCTTCAAGGGACCGATCGCCGTCAGGGTCGGAGCGCCCCGGAGCAGGCTCCGGCCGGCCTCGCGGACATGATCCACCGTCAGGGCATCCACCTTCCGGACGATCTCGTCGCTCGGGATGATGCGGCCCCAGGACAGGAGCTGGCGGGAGATCCGCTCGAGGCGCCCGCCCGGCGTCTCCAGGGCGGTCAGGAGGGCCACCTTCATCTGGGCCTTGGCGCGGGTCATCTCGACCTCGCCGATATCCTCGGTGGCCTTGCGCATGCATGCGAGGGTCACGTCCATCAGCTCGGCTACGTCCTTGCCGGCCGTCCCGGCGCCGACCCCGAAGAGGCCGCAATCGGAGAACGGCCAGTGGAAGGCCTCGATCGAATAGGCGAGGCCCCGGGTCTCGCGCACCTCGTGCCACAGCCGGGACGTGAGGCCGCCGCCGAGGATATGGGCGAAAAGATGGGCCGCGTAATAGCCCGGATCCTTGAAGGACAGGCCCGGCAGCCCGAGGACGATGTTGGCCTGTTCGAGCTTGCGTTGGATCCGCCGCTCGCCGCCGCCGTAAAGGCCGGGCTCCGGCTCACGCTGGGGCACGGACGGCAGGGCGCCGAAGCACCGCTCGGCCAGCGCCACGATCTGCCCGTGGTCCACGTCGCCTGCGGCCGCGACCACCATCTTGGCCGGGATGTATTCCCGCGCCAGGAAGGCGTGAATCATCGCGCCGTCGATGCTGCCGACCGTGTCCGGCGTGCCGAGGATCGGGCGGCCGATAGGCTGGCCCGGAAAGGCCGTCTCCATGAAGGCGTCGTAGACGAGGTCGTCCGGCGTGTCCTCGACGGCCGCGTATTCCTGGAGGATCACGCTCTTCTCGCGGGCGAGCTCGACCGGATCGAACAGGGAGCCCGTGAGGATGTCGCCGAGCACGTCGAGGGCCACGTCCGCGTTCTCGCCGAGAACACGGGCCGAGTAGCTCGTATATTCCACGCTCGTCGCCGCGTTGATGTCCCCACCCACATTCTCGATGTCCTCGGCGATCTGCCGGGCGGTGCGGCGCTCGGTTCCCTTGAACGCCATGTGCTCGATCAGGTGCGAGAGGCCATGCTCCTGGGGCGCTTCATGGCGGGAGCCGGTCCCGATCCACACCCCCAGGGTCGCCGTGGCGATCTCGGGCATCTGCTCCGTCGCCACGGTCAGGCCGTTGGCGAGGCGGGTGATGTCGATCCGTTTCTCGCGCACGAAGTGGTGGTTCATGCCGCCACACCTCGGACCGCGCGGGCGCGCTCCCGGATGAAACATTCGACGGCGCCCTGGTCGTTGGGCAGCACCGTGAAGCGCTCCGGCCGTTCCATGAGATCGGCCATATGGGGCGGAAGGGCAGGGCGGATCCCGGTCGCCTTCTCGACCGCGTCCGGGAACTTGGCCGGATGGGCGGTCGAGAGCGCGATCACCGGAACGTCAGGGCGTTCCTTAAGCAGAGCACGCCCGGCCCGGGTACCGACGGCGGTGTGCGGATCGAGCACATAGCCGGTGGATCGGTAGGTCTCGGCCATTTCGGCCGCCACATCGGTCTCGCCGACGGCCTCGGCGGCGAATTCCTGCCGGATACGGGCGAGCGGCGCCTCGTCGAGGGTGAAGGCCCTCGACTGGGCAAGCCCTGCCATCAGGCGGCGGATCGCCGCCCCGTCGCGGTCATAGGCCTCGAACAGCAGGCGCTCGAAATTGGACGAGATCTGGATGTCCATGGACGGGGAGGCGGTGGGCTGGACGGTCCTGATCTCGTAGGTGCCCGTCTGGAGCGTGCGGGCCAGGATGTCGTTGGCGTTGGTGCCGATCATCAGCTGCTCGATCGGCAGGCCCATGCGCTTGGCGGCCCAGCCGGCGAGGATATCGCCGAAATTGCCCGTCGGCACCGAGAAGGAGACCGGGCGGTGCGGGGAGCCGAGCGCCACCGCGGAGGTGAAGTAATAGACCGCCTGGGCAGCCACGCGGGCCCAATTGATGGAGTTGACCCCGGAGAGCTGAAGCTCGTCCCGGAAGCGGGCATGGTTGAACATGCCCTTCACCATGGCCTGGCAATCGTCGAAGGTGCCTTCCACCGCGAGGGCGTGAACGTTAGGCGAGTCGACGCTCGTCATCTGCCGACGCTGCACGTTCGAGACGCGGCCATGGGGGTAGAGGATGAAGACGTCGACCCTATCGAGGCCCTTGAAGGCCTCGACGGCGGCGCTGCCCGTGTCCCCGGAGGTTGCGCCCACGATGGTGGCGCGCGCGCCCCTTTCCTTCAGGACATGATCCATCAGGCGGCCGAGGAGCTGCATGGCCACGTCCTTGAAGGCCAGTGTCGGCCCGTGGAACAGCTCCAGCACGAAGAGATTGTCGCCGAGTTGGGTCAGCGGGCACACGGCCGCATGGCGGAAGGTGGCGTAGGCCTCCTCGATCATGGCTCCGAGGGCGCTCTCGGCGATCTCACCGTCCACGAGGGGCCCCAGCACCGCCTTGGCCACGGCCGCATAGGGCTTCCCGGCAAAGCCCCGGATCGTGTCGCGCGTCAGGCCGGGCCAGTTTTCCGGCACGTAGAGGCCGCCGTCGCGGGCAAGACCAGCCAGCAGGGCATCGGCGAATCCGAGCGCGGGGGCCTCGCCCCGGGTCGAGACGTGAAGCACAGGTCAATCTCCTGAAAGGTGGGCGGACATTAGGAGCCGTAGCCGGCCAGGACAAGCCATAACCGACCCTGCAGCCGGAGGCGGTTCGCGCATCCCTCCACCCGTGAGGGCATCAGGCTTCGGATGGATGAAGCCTCCGCCAGACGAAGGCCGTGAAGACGCCCACGAGCGTAAGGGCAAGTCCGTACCAGGTGACCGCGTATTGCAGGTGATTGTTGGGCAGTTCGAGGCGCGTCTGCCCGCCCTTCGGCCAGCCGCCCGGATTGGGCGTCGCGTCCGCCTCAACGTAGAAGGGCGCGACCCGCTCGAGGCCATGGGCCTTCGCGATGGCCTGGGGATCGCGCGTGAACCATGACTTGCGCGCCGGGTCGTCGGCGGGCGTGAACATGTTGCGTTCTTCAGGCGCGCGGACGAGGCCGGTGATTGTCGTCTCTCCCGTGGGCCAGCTCTCGGGGCGGGAGGCGGGGTCCTTCAGCTCCATGGGCACGATGCCCCGGTTGACCATGACAATGGCGCCGTCCTGCAGGCGCAGGGGCGTCATCAGGTAATAGCCCTGCATGGCCGAGTGGCCCGGCGCTCCGGGCGCGAGGCCATAGACCGGCGTCTCGAAATCCTGGAGGAAGGTGCCCGTGATGCGGACGCGGCGAAACTCGTCGTCCGCGGGTTGCCAGCGGCCCCATTCGGCCTCCGGCACAATGGCGCCGGGCTCCGCCGCATAGGCGCGGGCCTGGATCTGGGCCATCAGCCCCTCCTTCCAGGCCTTGCGCTGGAGCTGCCAGGTTCCCAGGCCGAGGAGGATCGCCAGGGCGACGAGGGTCGCAAGGCCCGGCGCCAAGAGCGCGCGCCAGGAGACAGGGGAGGAGACAGGGGAGGCCGCCTTGGTCACTTGCCGAACCGTCCTTCACCGGCCTTGTGGTGATACTGGAGCGCCACCATCAGCCCCTTGAGGGGGCGGACCAGGGCGATGCTGAGGATGACGGACAGGCTGAACCACATGACGATATGGAGCCAGATCGGCGGCTCGAAGGCGAACTCGACCCAGAGAGCGAGGGCCACGACCACGATTCCGACGATGGACATGACGAAGAAGGCCGGTCCGTCGCCCGTATCCGCGAAGGAATAGTCCAGGCCGCAGACCTCGCAGGAGGGACGCAGGGTCAGGTAGCCCGTGAACAGATGCCCCTTGCCGCAGCGCGGGCAATGGCCGGCAAGGCCCGTAAGGGCTGGGTTCGGCAGGGCGGGGTCCTGGGCCACGGGGCGTCTCCGGGAGGTGCTTTCGACAGGGAGGCACGGCCTGTCACATAGGCGCGAGGGCGCCAAAAACGAAGGGCGGCTTGTCGCCGCCCCCGTTGGATCGATCTGATGCCTGCGGTGTCAGTGCCCGGCGACGTGGCCGCCGAAGCCCCACACGTAGATGGAGGCGAAGAGGAACAGCCACACCACGTCGACGAAGTGCCAGTACCAGGCCGCGAACTCGAAGCCGAGATGCTGCTTGGGCGTGAACTCGCCGCGATAGGTGCGCAGGAGGCAGACGGCCAGGAAGATCGTGCCGATGATCACGTGGAAGCCGTGGAAGCCCGTCGCCATGAAGAAGGTGGCGCCGTAGATGTTGCCTTTGAAGCCGAAGGTGGCGTGGCTGTACTCGTAGGCCTGAACGCAGCTGAAGATCAGGCCGAGGATCACAGTCATCCACAGACCGGCCTTGAGGCCCTTACGGTCATTCTGCAGGAGCGCATGGTGCGCCCAGGTCACGGTGGTGCCCGACGTCAGCAGGATGAGGGTGTTCAGGAGCGGCAGGTGCCAGGGGTCGAAGGTCTCGATGCCCTTGGGGGGCCAGGTGCCGCCGAGGGCCTCGGTCCGGGCGTACTGGATCGCCTCGTTGGGATAGAGGGCGACGTCGAAATAGGCCCAGAACCAGGCGACGAAGAACATCACCTCGGAGGCGATGAACATCATCATGCCGTAGCGGTGATGGAGCTGGACGACCCGGGTGTGGGAATGGCCGTCATTGGCCTCGCGGATCACGTCCGACCACCAGCTGATCATGGTGTAGATGACGCCGATGATGCCGGCGCCGAAGATGTAGGCGCCGATATGCATCCCGGCGACCGGGACGTCCTTCCACCAGGTGACGAAGCCGGACGCCATCACGAAGGCGCTGAACGCGCCGATGAGCGGCCACGGGCTCGGGTCGACAAGGTGGTAATCGTGATGTTTGGCGTGGGCCTCGGCCATTCGTATCGTCTCCGTGCCTCGAAAGTGTCTCGCTTTAAGACGTTTCCGTCCAGCTTGTCACGTCTGTTATTGAACGATGGGTTTCTGGGATGAAGTTGCGGCCTCCACCACCGGCTTGCCCGCCTTCGACGGGAAGTAGGTGTAGGAGAGGGTCAGGGAGCTGAGGTCCTTCACGTCGGAATCCTCCACGAGACGGGGATCGACGTAGAAGACCACGGCCGATTCCATGGTCTCGCCCGGCTGCAGGGTCTGCTCGGTGAAGCAGAAGCATTCGAGCTTCGAGAAATAGCTGCCGGCCTGGTCGGGCTGGACGTTGTAGGTGGCGATGCCCGTCGTCGGCTTGCTGCCCGTATTGGTGACCTTGTAGAGGACCGTGGTAGTCTCGCCGAGCTTCACCTTGATTTCCGGGGTCTCCGGCGAGAAGCGCCAGTTCAGGCCCGGGGCGACGTTGGAATCGAACCGGATGGAGATCTCACGGTCTAGGACGGTCGAATCGTTCGCCGTGCGCACGCTCGGGGTGCCATCATAGCCGGTGGCCTTGCAGAACAGGTCGTAGAGCGGCACCGAGGCATAGGCCAGACCGATCATGCCAACCGCGGCGCCCACGCAGGTGAGGAGCGTGCGGCGGATGTTGCGCTGGACATGGGGGGCTTCGCTCATCGTTTCCTCCTCCCTTTACAAGGGGCGCTGCAGGACGCCGACGCCGAGCTTGGCGAAGGTGACTACGTAGACCAGCAGGACGAAGGCCGCGAGCGCCAGGCCGATGGCGATCGAGCGCTTGCGACGGCGCTTCAGCTCTTCCGGTGTCAGACGGCGGGGAGGGAGCTCTGCCATGGCTTTACCCGAAGACCGGACGGAAGAAGCCGAGCCCATGCTCCGCCAGAAGCGTCGCGAAGAGCAGGAACAGGTAGAGGATCGAGAAGGCGAAGAGCTGCTGCGCCACGCGCATGGCGGGCTCTCCCTTCCGCAGGCGGTAGACCTGAACGGCGAGGGCCAGCATGCCGAGCCCGCCGAGCGTCGCGACGATCGCATAGGCGATACCGCCGAAGCCGAAAGCGACGGGCGCGAGGCCGAGGGGCGCCAGGACGAGCGTATAGGCAAGGATCTGGAAACGGGTCGAATCGGGACCGGCCACGTTCGGCATCATCGGGATGCCGGCGCGCTCGTAATCTCCCGACTTGACGAGGGCGAGCGCCCAGAAATGGGGTGGGGTCCAGATGAAGATGATGGCGAAGAGGATGATGCTCTCCCAGCCCACATATCCGGCCACCGCCGCCTGGGCGACGACCGGCGGAAGGGCGCCTGCCGCACCGCCGATGACGATGTTCTGCGGCGTCGAGCGCTTCAGCCACATGGAATAGATCACGGCGTAGAAGAAGATCGTGAACGCGAGCAGGCCGGCCGCGAGCACGTTGCTCACGAGGCCGAGCATGATCACGGAGGCCACCGACAGGAACGTGCCGAAGGCCAGCGCCTCGCCCGGCTGGATCTTTCCGGCCGGGATCGGACGCTTGCGGGTCCGGGTCATGACCGCGTCGATATCCGCATCCCACCACATGTTGAGGCAGCCGGAAGCGCCAGCCCCGATGGCGATCATGAGGAGCGACGCGAAGGCCAGGACGGGATGCACGTTCGAGTGAACGACGACCATGCCGACCAGGGCCGTGAACACGACCAGAAACATGACGCGCGGCTTCAGCAGCGCGAAGAAATCGGACACGTCGCCCTGCGAGACCCCTGCGGTGACGAGGCTCTCGCGGCGAGCGTCGGTCAGGCTATTCGTTACAGTGCTCATGTCGGTGAACTTCCAAATACCTCGGGCCTGCCCGGGGTCTTTCGATGTCAACTCCTCGCCGGAAGGCTTGGACCCAAGCCCTCGGGGGAGGAGCGGGCGGCGGGTGCCGCCCGGCTCTGATGCTTAGTGGCCCGTATCCGCGATGCGCGGCAGGTCGTTGAACTGGTGGAAGGGCGGCGGGGAGGACAGGGTCCATTCCAGGGTCGTCGCGCCCTCGCCCCACGGGTTCCCGGCAGCCTTCTCCTTGCGCACGAGGGCGTAGATCACGCCGAACATGAAGAAGAGGAGGCCGGCCGCGAAGATGTAAGCGCCGATGGACGAGACCAGGTTCCAGCCCGCGAAGGCGTCCGGATAATCCGCATAGCGGCGCGGCATGCCCGAGAGGCCCAGGAAGTGCTGCGGGAAGAACAGCACGTTGGCGCCGATGAAGGCGATCCAGAAGTGCGTCTTACCGATCCACTCCGGCATGATGTAGCCGGTGATCTTCGGGAACCAGTAGTAGATGCCCGCGAAGATGCCGAACACGGCGCCCAGCGACAGCACGTAGTGGAAGTGGGCGACCACGTAGTAGGTGTCGTGCATGTACCGATCGACCGGAGCGTTCGCCAGCACGACGCCGGTGACGCCGCCCACGGTGAACACGAAGATGAATCCGACGGCCCAGTACATCGGGGCCGTGAAGCGGACCGAACCGCCCCACATGGTGGCGATCCACGAGAACACCTTCACGCCCGTCGGCACCGCGATCACCATGGTGGCGAACACGAAGTAGGCCTGGGTCTGGAGCGAGAGGCCGACCGTGAACATGTGGTGCGCCCACACCACGCTGCCGACCACGCCGATCGCCGCCATGGCATAGGCCATGCCGAGGTAACCGAAGATCGGCTTGCGGGAGAAGGTGGAGACGATGTGGCTGATGATGCCGAAGGCCGGCAGGATCATGATGTACACTTCGGGGTGACCGAAGAACCAGAACAGGTGCTGGTACAGGATCGGGTCGCCGCCGCCGGCCGGATCGAAGAAGGTCGTTCCGAAGTTACGGTCCGTCAGCAGCATCGTGATGGCGCCGGCCAGAACCGGGAGCGTCATCAGGAGGAGGAAGGCGGTGACCAGCATGGCCCAGGCGAAGAGCGGCATCTTGTGCAGCGTCATGCCGGGAGCGCGCATGTTCAGGATGGTGGTGATGAAGTTGATCGCGCCCAGGATCGAGCCGGCGCCGGCGAGGTGGAGCGCCAGGATGCCGAAATCGAGCGCCGGACCGGGATGGCCGGCCGTTGCCAGAGGCGGATAGACGGTCCAGCCGCCGCCGAAGCCGTTGGAGCCCGGCGCGCCCTCGACGAAGAGGGAGCAGACCAGCAGGCCGAAGCCCGCGACCGTGAGCCAGTACGAAATGTTGTTCATGCGCGGGAACGCCATGTCCGGCGCACCGATCATCAGCGGCACGAACCAGTTGCCGAACCCGCCGATCAGGGTCGGCATCACCATGAAGAACACCATGATGAGGCCGTGGCCCGTCACGAAGACGTTGAAGGCCTGGGGATTGGAGAAGAACTGGAGGCCCGGCTCCTGGAGTTCGAGCCGCATGCCGATGGAAAGGGCGGCGCCCACGAGGCCGGCCGTGAAGCCGAACAGCATGTAGAGCGTGCCGATGTCCTTGTGGTTCGTGGAATAGAACCACCGGCGCCAGAAGGTCGGGTGATCGTGGTGATCCGCGTGAGCGGCATCAACTGCATTTGCCATGATGAGACCTCTGTGGTCCTGCTAAGTTACTGAGCGTTCGCAAGCTTGAGCGAGCCGGAGCCGTCGACGGAAGCATACTTCTGCTTCGCCTCGGCGAGCCAGGCGGCATATTGCTGCTCACTCACGACGCGGATTTCGATCGGCATATAGGGGTGGCCGTTGCCGCAAAGCTCCGAGCACTGGCCGAAATAGACGCCTTCCTTCTCGGCCCGGAACCAGGTCTCGTTCAGGCGGCCGGGGACGGCGTCGACCTTCACGCCGAAGGACGGCATGGCGAAGGAGTGCAGCACGTCGGCGGCCGTGACCTGGACCTTCACGACCTTACCGACCGGAACCACCAGCGGGTTGTCGGCGCCGAGCAGGCGCGGCTGGTCGGGCTTCAGGTCCTTCGCTTCGGTGATCATGTTCGAATCGAACTTGAAGCCGCCGCCCTGGTCGGCCGGGTACTCGTAGCCCCAGTACCAGGCGTAGCCGGTGGCCTTCACGACCAGGTCGGCCTGGGGAACCACGAGCTGCTGACGCAGGAGCCGGAAGGACGGGATCGCAATCGCCACGAGGATCAGGACCGGGACGATCGTCCAGGCCACCTCGAGCATGGTGTTGTGAGTCGTCCGCGACGGAACCGGGTTCGACCGCTCGTTGAAGCGGACTACGATGATGATGAGCAGCGCCAGCACGAAGAGGCAGATCGCGGCGATGAGCCAGACGAGGTAGGTATGGAAGTTGGACAGGTCGCGTCCCACCTCCGTGACCATGCCCTGCATGCTCATTTCCCAAGGGGAAGGGGCGCCGGTGCCTGCGGCTGCCTCACTTATGCCCAACACAAGTGCGACCGCCGCCGTGGAAAGGGCAGTCACCGATCGAAGTCTTGAGGTCTCGATCCGCATCGGTGTTCCAAAGCTCCTAAGATATAGTGGCCGGCCTGGCCACGAGTAGGATCGGGGAGGGCGTGGGCGTGCAAAATGCGGTGCCCGGCCTGCGCCATCACCTTTGATCTGCGTCTATGACCACAGGATGGACGGGAGTGCAACGGTGCAAGCGTTGCAATTTGTGCGTCATAACCGCCAAAGGGCCCGTTCGCGATCAATATCGCCTGCCAAGGGGCCCTCTCGCTTGACATTCCGGCCCTCGGCATGGTCCCAACGGACCTTAACGGATTGGCGCGGCACAGCCGCCCTTTGCACGATGGAATCGAGGACGGAGGTGCCTGTGAGCGTGTCTCGTTGGGTTGGCCGCGCGGCGGCCGCTGTGCTTGGACTGTGCGGACTGGCTTATGCCGGCGGCGTCCAGGCTCAGGGCATGGTCAAGAACACGTACGGCGACTGGCAGATGCGCTGCGAAACCCCGGCCGGGGCCACGAGCGAGCAATGCGCCCTCGTGCAGAACGTGGCGGCCGAGGACCGTCCCAACGTCACCCTGGTGATTATTGTGTTGAAAACCGCCGACGGGAAGAGTCGCCTGCTTCGCGTCGTGGCACCGCTGGGTATTCTGTTGCCCTCCGGCCTGGGCCTCAAGATCGACCAGACCGACATCGGCCGCGCGGGCTTCGTGCGCTGCCTGTCCACGGGATGCGTCGCCGAGGTGGTCATGGAGGACAACCTCGTGAACCAGATGAAGACCGGCCAGACGGCCACCTTCATCGTGTTCCAGACCCCGGAGGAGGGGATCGGCATTCCGGTGTCGCTGAACGGGTTCGCGGCCGGATTCGACGCGCTGCCTTAAAGAGCGGCCTGGCCAGTTTTAAAGACGTTGGGGGGTACATCATGAGCGGATGGAGCGCGAAGGCGGGCTTTGCCCTGGCGGCGATGGGCCTTGTGGCCCTCCTGGGCGGCTGCGGAGCGCCGGGAGAGGGCGGGTCGAGCCTGGGCAACATGGTCCTGCTCGCCGGCCCCTCGGTGCCGCCGCCCCAGAAGAAGGTCCTCGAGGACGTCTATTGCCCTTCGGTCGACGTGATGGAGGGAGGCTCGGCGATCCAGGCCTTCTCGGGCGGCCATGTGGGTGATCAGGGCAACCTGCGCAGCCAGATCGCCATCAGCAATCTTGCCCGCGAATGCGCCGGCCAGCCGGACGGCTCGACCGTCGTGAAGGTCGGCGTCGAGGGACGCGCCCTCCTCGGAGCAGGCGGTGCGCCGGGTCGCTACGACGTTCCGGTCCAGATCGTCGTGAAGAGCGGCTCCAGGGTCATCGCGAACCGGTCCAAGCGCACGAGCGTGGCGATTCCCGCCGGCGACACCCAGGGCTCCTTCGCGGTGATCGAGGAGGGCATCGTGGTCCCGGCTATGGATGCGTCCACCTTCGAGATCGAGGTCGGCCTCGGCAGCAGCGCCCCGGCGCGGCGCAAGCGGGGCTAAGAAGCCGCGCTCTGTCGCAGCTCCGGACCGGAACCCCGGTTCTCGCGCTGCGTTGCCTTGACGTCCCATGAAGGGAGGTCAGCATGTGCTATTATCGCCAATCCTCTATGACTGACGCCAAGGCGGAAGCCGAGCGTCGGAAGGAAACCGAGGCGAAGCGCGCCGAGACCGTCGACAAGCTTCGCCAGGATGCCGGCAAGGCCGCCGAGAAAGCCGAGCCCGTTAGGGAAAGCGTGCCGGCGAAGTAAGGCTCCGATACAATTCGTCGAGCGACGGTGCCCCGCGAAAGCGGGGCATTTCGTTATGGCGATGGGTGAGTGCCCTTACGAAAAAGGGCGCCCATGAAGGGCGCCCGAAGTGGACCAGCCCACGGGGGCGTAGGGCCGGAAGCCTCATAACGCTCAGGTTCGGACTGGGTTCCCGACGAAAGAGAAAAATCCTGCGACATGATGCGCGTGCCGTTTTCGGTCGCATTGCGGACGTCCCGGCAAATCAGATATCGACCTGAGAACGGGCCTGGGGGCAGGCTTGTCCAGGGGCCGCGCAGAGAGTCGAAAGACCGGCGCGGCCTTTGTCGTTTGGGACGCCGGCGGTGACCCACAAAAAAGCTCCCTCCGAGGGGAGGGAGCAAGGTCCAGAGGGAGGAACAATCACCAAGTTCCATTCCTCAACCGCCGGACATCCGGAACGGTTCCCTTGCGGCAGGTCTCGGCGGTGGATAACGCCCGGCAGCTCTGCTCTTCATAGCCCGGGCGAATCACGGGTGCCGGGAATGTCAGTCGAAAAGGGTGCCTGTCCTGTCGGCTTCCCGGCAGCCTATGATGCGCCCAGAATCGGGCTTTCCGGACGGATACATGTTCCGCACCTTCATTGCCGCATGGGCGGCTATCCTGTCTTTGCTGACCTTGTCGGCCATGCCGGCCGGAGCGAGCGAGCAGGTGCGTCCCGTTCGGATCCTGACCTCCTTCCCGCCGCAGTTCTTCGAACCTTTCCGGGCTGCCTTCGGGCAGCGCCATCCACGGATCGCCCTCGAATTCGTACAGCGCAAGACGACGGCCGCCGTCGTCGACATTCTCGGCGAGAGGCATAGGGCGGACATCTTCTGGGCCTCGGCGCCCGATGCCTTCGAGATTCTGAAGGGCGCCGGGCGCCTGGCGCGGCTGAAGCCTCGCCCGACGGGCGCGCCGGATTTCATCGCCGGCTATCCGGTGAACGATCCGGACCTGACCTATCTCGGCTTCGCGCTCTCGGGCTACGGCTTCGTCTACAATCCGCATTACCTGAACGAGAAAGGCTTGCCGGTCCCGAAGGGCTGGAGCGATCTGACGGCGCCGATCTATGCCGGACATATCGGCATCAGCTCCCCGTCCAGGTCGGGCACCATGCACCTCATGGTCGAGGCCATCCTCCAGGTTTACGGATGGGAGCGCGGCTGGGGCATCTGGTCCGAGATCGGCGGCAACCTGGCCACCGTGACGGCCCGCAGCTTCGGGGTGTCGGCAGGCGTCGCCCGCGGCCGCTTCGGAATCGGCCCCTCGATCGATTTCCTGGCCAATCCGGAGAGCGGTCCTGCCGGATCGACCCGGTTCATCCTTCCCGAGGAGACGCTGTTCGTGCCCGCGAGCATCGCGATTCCGGCCGATGCAGAGAATCGCGAGGGGGCCGAGCGCTTCGTCGATTTCGTGCTGTCGCCCGAGGGACAGGCCCTCCTGCTCGATCCCGCCGTGGCCCGGCTGCCGATCTCCCCCGCTGCCTATCCGGCCGACAAGGCTGCCGAGGGTTTGCCCTTCTCCCGGGATGGGCTCTTCGCCAGGAGCCTGTTCGACGCGAGCCTCTCGGCCGCGCGCTACGAGCTCGTGAACATCCTCTTCGACGAGGCGATCACCTTCCGAAGGGCCGAGCTCGGGCGTCTCTGGCGCTCGGTTCGGGCGCTGGAAACCGCCCTGACCGAGCGGGCCGACACGCAGGCCGCCCGCCTGGTGAGCGAGGCTCGGGCCGCGCTGACGCGGCCGCCTCTCGGCCGGGACGAGGCCATGGATCGGGAGCGCTGGAAAGGCCTGATCAGGGTGCCGCGGGGCCTGCCGAGGCCGGAGCCCCAGATCCAGCTCGAGACCCGCATCAAAGAGGGAATCGAAGAGAACATGCGGCGGGCCGCGAAGGCCCTGTCCGAGGCCGCGCTCAGACTGGAAGCTGCCGGCGAGCAGGCGAAGCGCCTCCCGGAGGCAGGGCGGCCATGATCTATCGCAGGAGACTGGGCATCGGTGGCCGCCTCACGATCGCCTTTCTGGGTGTGGGCGGCCTTGCGGTCGGCGCCTGCATCGTGGGGTGGCTGTCCTATGCCCGGCTCAGTGAGGAGCTGAACTCCGTCGCGAAGGCTCACCTGCCGGCCCTGTCCTTCTCGGCACGTCTTGCGGAGGCGGGCGCCAACGTGATCGCGAGCACGCCGGACCTTGCCGTCGCCGAGCGGCAGGAGGCCTATAACCGCATCCGCGAGACCCTCGTCGACCGCCTCACGGCTCTGCGGACCGTTCTCAACGAGCGGAATGACAACGGGTCGCTGTCGCCCGATCTGTTCATCGTGACGGAGGCGATCAAGACCAATCTCGATGCCATCGACCGGGTCGCGGACAGGCGCTTTCCCCTGCACGAGCGCTCGCGGGAGATCAGCGAGGAACTGCGGTGGCTCCAGGCCGACCTGATCGAGGAGGTCGATCCGCTCATCGACGATGCGCGCTTCAACATCGAATCGGCGATCGGCCGCGTCGCGCCGGGCGAAGCCGCCGAGGCCGGGCGCCGGACCCTGCGGGAGGAAAGCCGCAAGAGCGAGGCGCTGCTGACCATCAATGCACAGGCCAACCTCATCGTGGGCCTGTTGGGGCGGCTCGCAACGGTCCCGACCATCGAGGATCTTCAGGAGACGAGCAATTTCATCGGCGAGATGGCGGACCAGCTGGATGTCGAGACGAAAACGCTCGCCAATTGGACCGATACGATCACGATCAGTCAGATCGCCGCGCGCCTGCTGACGGTTTCCGATCCGAAGACCGGTCTTGCGGCCGTGAAGCGGGCGGAGCTCGAAGCCATCGCCGAGGCTCAGGGCCTTCTTGCGGACAACAGGCGGCTGGTCACTCAGCTCGGCGCGCTGATCTCCCAGGAGGTCAGCCGGACGGAGGCTATCGCGCGGCGTGCGGCGGAGCGCTCCGCCAATGCCATCGTGGTCGGCCGCAACCTCCTCTTCGCCATCGCGGTCGCGTCCCTGGGGATCACGATCCTGGTCGGCTGGTTCTATGTCCGGCGCGGTCTCGTGGTGCGTCTGCGGGGATTGACCGCGGCGGCGACGACCATTGCGAGCGGTCCGTCCATGCCGGCCCTGCCTCCACCCACGGATGACGAACTCGGGGATCTTGCTCGGGCGCTGACAGTGTTCCGACAGACCCGTGACGACCTGGTCCAGGCTGCCAAACTCGCGGCGCTCGGGCAGATGGCGGCCGGGATCAGCCACGAGCTCAACCAGCCCCTCGCGGCGATCCGCTCCCATGCCCATAACGGCGCGGTCCTGCTCGAACGCGGCCGGACGGACGATGCCAGGACGAGCCTCGACCGCATCCAGCAGCTGACGACCCGGATGGCCGAGCTGATCAGGCACCTCAAGAGGTTCGCCCGCCGTCCGGCCGATGCGCTGGACACGGTCGACCTGCGCGCGACTGTCGAGGGCGCCCTGACCCTGTTCGAGCAGCGTATCACGGAGGAACGGGTCGATGTGCGCGTGAGCTTTCCCGAGACGCCCCTCGCGGTGCGGGCCGAGGAGGTCCGGCTGGAGCAGGTCGTGGTCAATCTTCTGTCGAACGCGCTCGATGCCCTCGATGGGCGGAATGAGAGGCGCATCGAGATCGTCGCACGAACAGCAGGGCGTCGGATCAGTCTAACGGTCGCAGATAACGGACCGGGGATCGAGGAGCGCCACCGGGGAGCAATCTTCGACCCGTTCTTCACGACGAAGCCCGCCGGCCTGGGGCTCGGCCTGGGGCTTTCCATGTCGTACAACATCGCGAAAGACTTTGGAGGAGATTTGGTTTTGGCGAAGACCGGACGGGATGGCACGACCTTCGTGATCGAGCTGACGGCAGCGGATCCGTCATGAGCCTTCAGCCCAGGGTCATCCTTGTCGACGACGACGCGGAGGTGCGCGACGCCTATCGGCAGACGCTGGAACTCGACGGCCTCGACGTGACGGCTTTCGCGTCCGCTGGGGCAGGGCTGAGCGTCCTGTCGCCGGATCTTCCGGCCGTCGTCGTGAGCGACGTGCGCATGCCCGGAAAGGACGGCTTCGACTTCCTAGAGGCCGTCCAGGCGGTCGATCCCGAGATTCCGGTCATCCTGGTCACGGGCCACGGCGACGTGCCGATGGCCATCAAGGCCGTGCGGGCAGGCGCCTGGGATTTCCTCGAAAAGCCGGCCGATCCTGTCCGGCTCGTCGAGACCGTTCGGCGCGCCTTTGCGCATCGCAGCCTCATTCTGGAGAACCGGGCTCTCAAGGCGGGCTCCGCCGATCAGGATCCCTTCGCGGGCCGGCTCGTGGGCCGCTCCACCGTCATCGAGCGCCTGCGGCGAAACCTGCGGACGCTCGCGGAGGCTGAGACCGATGTTCTTCTCCTCGGTGAGACGGGCACCGGCAAGGAGGTTGCGGCCCGCGCGCTCCACGATTTCGGCCGTCGTCGGAAGGGGAGGTTTGTGGCGGTCAATTGCGGCGCCATGCCCGAAACCATGATCGAGAGTGAGTTGTTCGGCCACGAGCCTGGCGCCTTCACGGGCGCTCGCGAGCGGCGGATCGGCAAGATCGAGCATGCGAGTGGCGGCACGCTCTTTCTCGACGAGATAGAGTCCATGCCCATGACGGCACAGATCCGGCTGCTGCGTGTGCTTCAGGAAAGGACCATCGAGCGCCTTGGGTCCAACAAGGAGATCCCGGTCGATATCCGCGTTGTCGCGGCCACGAAGGCGGACCTCGCCGAACTCGCCGGCAAGGGCGCTTTCCGTGAAGACCTGGTCTACCGGCTGAACGTCGTCACGGTCCGCCTGCCGCCGCTGCGGGAGCGGCGGGACGATATTCCCCGGCTATTTCACCACTTCCTGGCGCTCGCGGCAGCGCGGCAGGGCAGGGCGGCTCCCGCGCTCGACCCGTCGTTCCAGGAGCGGCTCCAGCAGCAGGACTGGCCCGGGAATGTGCGCGAATTGCGGAATGCCGCCGAGCGGTATCTCCTCGGCCTGGACGACGACGAGGCGCCGCAGGCCGAAGCCGGCTCCCGCGAGATGATGACCCTCGAACAGCAGATGGAAATCGCTGAGCGGCGCGTGCTCGACGAGACCCTCGCGCGCATGGGAGGGCGCATTGGCGCCACCGCCGAAGCGCTCGGGATCACGCGCAAGACCCTCTACCTGAAGATGCGCAAATACGATCTCGGCCGCGCGGGCGAACTGAAAGAGTGATGTTACGGTTCTGACCCATCCGGTGGAGCTGACGTTACGTTTCTTTCCCTCCGATCACGAACTCCGGGCGGACGGCGTACCCCGTGCCATCGGCGGTGAGCTGAAAAGCAGGTTGGCACGATTCTTGCATGAAGCATCGTCGGCCGCCTTCGGGCGGGCCCAACATAGAGCCATCACGTTGGAGGAAACTGATGCTTCGCCATTCCGCCGCCGCCGCGGCGCTCATCGCCGGCGCCGCCCTGTTTACGGGAACCGCCTTCGCCCAATCCGGCAAGGTCACGGTCGTGACCTCGTTCTCGAAGGACGTAACCGACCCGTTCAAGCAGGCTTTCGAGAAAGCGCATCCGGGCGTGACCCTGGATGTCCAGAACCGGAACACCAACGCGGGCGTGAAATTCGTCGAGGAGACGAAAGCCAACAATCAGGTCGATGTCTTCTGGGCCTCGGCGCCGGATGCCTTCGAGGTTCTCAAGGGCAAGAGCCTGCTGCAGAAGTACAAGCCGAAGGCAGAGGGCATTCCGGACAAGATCGGCTCCTATCCGATCAACGACCCGGAGAACTTCTATTCCGGCTTTGCGGCATCCGGCTACGGCATCATGTGGAACGACCGTTATGCCAAGGCCAACAAGCTGCCTGAGCCGAAGGACTGGCAGGATCTCGCCAAGCCCATCTTCCATGATCACGTCGCCATGGCGGCGCCGTCCCGCTCGGGCACGACCCATCTGACCGTGGAGACGATTCTCCAGGGCGAGGGCTGGGAGAAGGGCTGGCGGACCCTTAAGGAAGTGTCCGGCAACTTCAGCCAGATCACGGAGCGCTCCTTCGGTGTGCCGGAGGCGGTCAATTCGGGCCAGGTCGGCTACGGCATCGTGATCGACTTCTTCGCCTTCTCGTCCCAGGCTTCGGGCTTCCCGGTGAAGTTCGTCTACCCGACCGTCACGACCATCGTGCCGGCGAACGTCGCCGTGATCGCCAACGCGCCCAACAAGGCCGGGGCCGAGGCCTTCGTCGATTACCTGGTCTCTCCCGCGGGTCAGGAAGTGCTGCTCGAGCCGAGCATCCGCCGTCTGCCGGTCAACCCGGCGGTCTACGCCAAGGCTCCGGCGGATTATCCGAATCCCTTCAAGGATCCGTCCCTCGGCTCCAAGGTGAAGTTCGACGTGGACGTGTCGGAGAAGCGCACGAACGTCGTCGACGTACTCTACGACCAGACCATCACGTTCCAGCTCGATGCTCTCAAGGCAGCCACCAAGGCCATCCACGACGCCGAAGCGGCCCTCGCCAAGAAGGACAATGCCGACGCCAAGGCTCTCGTGAAGGAGGCGCGCGACCTCGTGGCCGCCATGCCGGTCACCGAGCAGCAGGCTTCCTCGCCGGAGATCGCCGGTGCCTTCACGGGCGGCAAGCAGAAGGGTGCCCGCCAGGCCGAGCTCGAGCAGCAATGGGCCGCCTTCGCCAAGGAGCGTTACCAGCAGGCCCAGGCCAAGGCCGAGCAGGCGCTGAAGCTCGCACGCTGACCTGATCCTCCGATCGGTCCCCTGGGCGGCTCGCTGTAGCGGGCCGCCCGCAGCATCCCCTTTTCGGATTTAGGAGAGCGCTCATGGCCGGCGCCACGACGGTCGGACGCGCGCATGCGCCGTCCGCGCCCCCCAGGCATTTCTTCAGGACATCGGCGACGCCGGGGCAGATCGCCCTGGCACTCGGGATCGCCGCCTTTCTCGTCCTCTTCCTCGTCATCCCCGTCGGAACGGTGATCTACGTCGCCTTCACCGAGAAGGGGACCGGCGGGTTCACCCTCGTCAATTTCCTGGACTTCGCCCGGACGGACCTGTTCATCCGCTCGTTCTGGAACTCGTTCTACGCGTCCGCAATGTCGGTGGTCGTCGCGTCTCTCTTCGCGCTGCCGCTTGCCTATATCACGACGCGCTTCGAGTTCCGCGGCGCCATGATCATCCAGACGCTGGGCTTCCTGCCGCTGATCATGCCGCCCTTCGTCGGCGCCGTCGCGATGCTGCTCCTGTTCGGGCGCAACGGCACGGTGAACCTCCTTCTCGACGACTGGTTCGGCTTCAAGATTCCCTTCATGGAAGGGCTGAACGGCGTCATCTTCGTTCAGGCCGTCCATTATTTCCCGTTCATCCTGATCAACCTCTCGGCTGCCCTGCGCAACATCGACCGGGCCATGGAGGAGGCGGCGCAGAATCTCGGCAGCTCGGGCTTCCGCCTGTTCCGCCGCATCGTCTTCCCGCTCGCCATGCCGGGCTATATCGCGGGCGCGTCGCTGGTTTTCGTCAAGGTGTTCGACGATCTCGCGACGCCGCTGCTCCTGAACGTCAAGGACATGCTGGCGCCGCAGGCCTATCTGCGCGTCACGTCGATCGGCATCGCGGACCCGATGGGATACGTGATCTCGGTCGTGCTCATCTGCATGTCGATCCTGGCCATGTGGATCTCGGCGCGCGCCATGCGCGGCAAGGATTACGCCACCGTGCAGCGCGGCGGCGGCGGCCTCGCAAAGCGCCGGATGCGCCCCTGGGAGAGCGTCATCGCCTATGCGGCGGTCCTGCTCATCCTGCTCCTGGTCCTGGCGCCCCATATCGGGTTGCTGCTCCTCTCTTTCGCGACGATCTGGTCCTTCAGCCCGCTGCCGGACGGCTTCACCGTGGCCCATTACGGGCGCGTGTTCGGCGAGAGCTTCGTGTACGTGAAGAACACGTTCATCTATGCGTCCATCGCGGGGCTCATCGACGTCGTCCTCGGCACGGCCATCGCGTATCTGGTGCTGCGGACGCGGCTCGTTGGCCGGGAATGGCTCGACTGGGCGGCGACCGCTGCCCTGGCGATCCCAGGCGTGGTGCTCGGCATCGGCTATCTGCGCACCTTCTACGGCGTGCAGCTTCCCGACGGCACGCCTCTGGCCGCCTTGTGGATCATGATCGTGCTGGCGCTCGCGATCCGGCGTCTGCCCTATGCCCTGCGGGCCTGCTACGCGGCCCTGCAGCAGATCTCCGTCTCGCTCGAGGAGGCAGCCGAGAACCTCGGCGCCACGAAGACGCGCACGATCCGGCGGATCGTCCTGCCCTTGATGGCGGGCGGCATCCTGGCCGGCTTCGTCACGAGCTTCGCGACGGCAGCCGTGGAGCTCTCGGCGACACTCATGCTTGTCCAGTCGAACGCGGACGCGCCGCTCGCCTATGGACTCTACGTGTTCATGCAGTCGGCGGCCGGGCGGGGTCCCGGGGCTGCGCTGGGCGTCATCGCGGTTCTGCTCGTCGCCCTATGCACCTTCGCGTCCCATCTGATCATCGAGAAAAGCCAGAAGGCCAAGGCGGCCGGACATTGATGCCGCCTACGAGAACGAGGAAACGAGACCCATGAACCAGCCTCTTCCCGCTACGGCCCTTCGGGCCAATGCCGTGGACGTCGATATCCGCAATGTCGACCTGTCCTACGGCGCCAACCATGTCCTCAAGGGCATCAACCTGCACATCCGGCCGGGCGAGTTCTTCGCCTTCCTTGGCCCATCCGGCTGCGGAAAGACCACACTGCTGCGCCTCATTGCGGGCTTCAACCACGCCGATGGCGGCGAGGTCCTCGTGGGAGGGCGGGACGTTTCCCGCCTGCCCCCCTGGAAACGCGATGTCGGAATGGTGTTCCAGTCCTACGCTCTGTGGCCGCACATGACGGTCAGGCGGAACGTCGCCTTCGGCCTCGAGGAGCGGAAGGTGCCGAGGGCCGAAATCGACAAGCGCGTGACTGCCGCCCTGGAGCTTGTCGGGCTCGCCCACCTGGCGGACCGGCGTCCCTCGCAGCTCTCCGGCGGCCAGCAGCAGCGGGTTGCCGTCGCACGCACCATCGCGATCGAGCCGAAGGTGCTGCTCCTCGACGAGCCCCTGTCCAACCTCGACGCCAAGATGCGCGTCCAGGTGCGGCGGGAACTGCGCGACCTGCAGCAGCGGCTGGGACTGACGACGATCTTCGTCACCCACGACCAGGAGGAAGCCAACACCATTTGTGACCGCATCGCGGTTATGAACGACGGCATCGTGCAGCAGGTTGGCACGCCCATGGAGCTCTACGAGAAGCCCGCCAACCTGTTCGTCGCGAACTTCCTCGGCACCGCCAATATCCTGCCGGGCCGGGTTCTGCGCGAGGCGGGGGAGCGCTTCTTCGACATCGAAGGGGGCGTGCGCCTGCCGATCCCGGCCAATGTGGTCGTACCGGAGGGCGCGAAGCTCGTCTTCCGACCCCAGCATGCATCCTTAGGACGGGATAGGCAGAGCGACGTCTGGCTGCCCGGGACCATCGTGCATAGCGAGTTCCTCGGCGCCACGCTCCGCTACGGCGTCAAGATCGGCTCCGCTGAGGTCTCCATCGATACGCCGTTCCAGACGGGTGATGCTCTCCATCAGCCGGGAGACCGGGTCGATGTAGGCCTGTCCCTGCGTTCCGCGCTCTGGCTCGCGGCCTGAGGCCGCGCTATCCAGGTCCGGACCATGCCGTTGACCGCAGAGGCGGAGCGATCCGCCTCTCGTCTGCGGCGCCCTTTCTCGTGAACCGGTTCAAGGTCATTCCATGACATCGCTGAAAGCCATCATCTTCGATCTCGACGGTACTCTCGTCGACAGTGCGCGCGACCTTCAGAATGCGACAAACGTGCTCCTGGCGGAGCAGGGCCTGCGGAATGTCAGCCTCGATGAGGTTAAGGCGATGGTCGGGGACGGGGTCGTGAAGCTGGTCGAGCGCGCCCTGACGGCGACGGGCGGAGACCTGTCCCGCCTGTCGGCGCTCGCCGCTAGATTCCTTGAAATCTACGAGGCCGATGCGGCTCGTTATACCGAAGCCTATCCGGGCGTACCGGAGACGCTGGAGGGCCTGAGGGACCGGGGTCTCGTCCTGGCGGTCGTGACCAACAAGCCCTATGCGGCGACGATGGATATTCTCCAAACGCTCGGCCTGCATAGGTTCTTCGGTGCCGTTGTCGGAGGCGATACGTTGCCTGAGCGCAAGCCGCATCCGGCCCCACTCCTCGCCGCGTTGGAACGACTGGGTGTGACGCCCGAAGCGGCGCTGATGGTCGGCGACAATTATCACGATGTGCAGGCTGCCCGCGCAGCCGGGACCCGTGCCGTCGCCGTGACCTACGGCTACAGCCACAAGCCGCACGCAGAACTCGGTGCCGACAGACTCATCGACACCATGCCGGAGCTTCTGCCGGTCGTCGAAAGCGCCGCGGCAGCCTGACGCTTCCGGCGAGCTTGAAGAAGAATCCTAACCTCCACACCGGAACCACGACCATGAAGCTTATCCTGGTGCGGCACGGCGAGACCGTCTGGAATGCCGAGCGCCGCCTTCAGGGGCATGCGGATGCACCCCTTTCAGAGCGTGGGATCGACCAAGCGCGGCGCGCGGCGCGGTTCTTCGCCGAGGGGCCTGCTCCCGCACACGTGGTAACATCGGACCTGAGCCGTGCGCGCCGGACGGCCGAAATCCTCGGCTTTGCCGATGTTGCAACCGATGAGCGCCTGCGCGAGATGGATCTCGGGGAATGGACGGGCCGTCTGATCGACGAGATCGAGACTTCCGACAGGGGCACTTATCGTGAATGGCGGCTCGGATCCTATACGCCGCCGCGTGGGGAAACGTGGCGCCAGTTTTGCGACCGTATCGGAGCGGCCATCGAAGAGGCCCTTCATGAGCAGGATGGCGATGTCGTCATCGTCGCGCATGAAGGGGTGGTCCGGGCGTCCTGCGACATCCTCTTGGGCCTGCCTCCCTCCAGCCTGTCGCCTGTGGCGCCGGCTGCCCTTACGATCTTTGATATCGACCGTTCGGCTCGTCCGCACAAAGCACGGCTTGTGGCGCACAATATCGCGCCGATGCCGGGCGATCTGAGGGCACGCGGGCTGGACCATTCTCCCGTTTAGACTGCGTTTGCACGGAGCGTATCCTCCTCAATCGTCAGCATCGTTCGGAACCTTGGCGTTACGAAGCGGTTCTCTGCACGAACATCAAAAAGGAGAGAACGATGCGCTCATTCATGATCGCCTTCACGGCCGCCACATTCCTCAGCGGCGCAGCCTACGCCCAGACGGCTCCCGCCGCGCCGGCCGCTTCGGCACCGGCTGCCCATGCCGTGCAGGTTCCGCAGGACGCCATCATGAGCGGCCAGCTGGACGACCTGGACCTTCGCAATAGTGCCAACGAGAAGGTCGGCGAGATCGAGGATATTGTCATCAGCCAAGGTCGCGTCGTCGGGTATGTAATCTCGGTCGGCGGATTCCTCGGCGTCGGCGACCGGAACATCGTCGTCGATCCGGGCATGGTCAACGTGAGCTATAACGAGAACGACAAGAAGTGGCATGCGACGATCAACGCCACAAAGGATCAGCTTAAGGCCGTTCCGGAGTTCAAGTACGAAGGACGTTGGAAGGAGTAACGGCGCTTCCGCCCACTTCTCGGCGGTAGGAAGAAATTGGGCGCGGTTTGCTTATGCGAACCGCGCCCTTTCCTTTGTCTCATCGGAGCGTGACAACCAATGGTACGTCAAGCTCCCGCTTTGGCATCGGGGATGGACAAAGCCTTGGCCTTCGACGGCGTCGGCTCATGAAGCGCGCGACGTTCCTTCGCGTAGCGCACAAGGGCTCCGAACCGGTAGATGCCGTGGACGAACTTGCTGTAGGGCATGGTCATGAAGAAGCCGAACACGAAGCCCATGTGAAGCGCCAGCATCGTTCCCATGGCGGGCGTGGCCCGAAGAATCAGCAGCAGCAGGCCGGTGACGCTCACCAGGAACAGCATCACGACGAACGCCATCTCCATGCTGCGCCCGTTCTCGTCCCTCAGGGCCGGATCGCGCTTGAGCTTCGCCCAGATGAGACCCGCCGGGCCGACGACGAGACCAATCCCGCCAAACGTTCCAAGGATCACGGGAAGGTCATACCAGGTGTAGGGCGCTTCCATGCCGAGCAGATAGTGATAGAGCGTCGCCGTGCTCGTCGCAGCCAGGCAGAGGAAAAAACCGTAGAACGTCATGTGATGGTAGAGCCGGCGACGGTCGGTGGGCCGCTCATCCTCGTTGAAGCATCCGGGCCCTCCGCCATCGAGATAGCGCAAAGCCATAGTGTCCTTCATCGCCTGCCAGACCGAGACGCCGTTGGTCAGCGTCTCCCGGGTTTCGCCGATGTCGCGCCAGAACATGCGAAAGCCCATGATCAGGGCCGCAATCGCATAGAAGAACGCAGCGCCGAACACCCCTGCCATCGCATTGTGGGACATGATCCGGTAGAACGCTCCCGGCCCGGTCTGTACCCCGAACATCACGGCCGGGTCGTTGAACGCCATCAGGCCGAAGAAGAAGATGCCCACGCTGAGGGCCGCGATAAGGCTGATCGCCAGGCCGTTGCGCTCGAAGAGAGGCGCCAACGCGCGCGGCCAGACGTAAAGCTTGTAGGAGTCGTTACGGACTTTCGCCAATGTCTGCGGGACATTGACGTTGAACTCGTGTGGCGGCGAGAACTGACAATCCGTATAGCAGGCGCCGCAGCTGTGGCAGAGATTGGCCAGGTAATTGAGATCGCCGTCCGTGAAGGCGCGCCGCAGTTCCATCGCCGGGAACACGGCGCAAAGTCCTTCGCAATAGCGACAGGAATTGCAGACCGTCATCAGACGGTCGGCTTCTTCGAGGGCTTTAGTTGCATGCATTCTTAGCGGCCTCTCGTCCGGCGACGCGCCCAAAGACGCTGCCGATGGTCATTCCGATGCCGGCGGCATACCCTTTGCCGAGCACGTTGCCGGCCATGATCTCCCCGGCGGCGAACATGTTGGCTGCGGGCCTCCCGTCGGCCATGATCATCCGCGCCTCCTTGTTCACCCTCGTACCCAGATACGTGAAGGTGATGCCGGGACGGACCGGATAGGCATAGAAAGGCGCATTGCGGATCGGCCGGGCCCAGTGACTTTTCGGCGGGGTGAGCCCTTCCGTCCGGCAATCGTCCAGGATTGTGTGGTCGAAGGTGCCAGGGCGCACAGCCCCGTTGAACGTTTCGACCGTGGTTTCGAGTGCTTGTGGGTCGAGGCCGAGTTTCCCGGCGAGTTCCGCGATGCTGTCCGCCTTGATGGGCGGGTAGAGCGACGGCATGAACATCTCGAGGGATGGAGCGTCGAAGATGATATAGGCGATCTGGTCGGGCTGGGCCGCAACGAGCCGCCCCCAGATGGCGTAACGCTTCGGCCAGAGATCCTCGCCCTCGTCATAGAAGCGCTCGGCGTTCTTGTTCACCACGATGCCGAAGACGACGCAGTCGAGCCGTGTGATGATGCCGCCGTCGAATTTAGGCGCACGGGCATCGATTGCCACCGCGTGGCACTGGGTGGGGTCGCCGATCTTCTGCACGCCCTTGTCGAGCAGCATCTTGAGCACGGAGCCACGGTTATAGGGCGTGCCGCGGATGAGGAAGTTCTCGGCGATGTCACCCCAATACTGCTTCAGCCACTCGATATTGGCCTCGAAGCCTCCGGCGGCCGCGACCAGGCTTGCGGCGTGGACTTCATGCCGCTGTCCGCCATAGGCGACCGTGGCGGAGTGGAACATACCGTCCCGAATATCCAGGTCGACGACCTCCGCGTCGTACAGGACATCGACGCCCAGGCGCTCCGCGGTGAAGTAGAGCGCATTCAGCATCGCGCGCCCGCCGCCCAGGAAAAACGAGTTCGTACGACCGAGGCTGAGGGTTCCGCCAAGCGATGGCTGCCAACGCACGCCCTGCTCGACGATCCAGTTCAGAATCTCCTTGGATTCACGGATCATGAAGCGGGCAAGTTCCTCGTCGGTCTGCCCGCCGGTCACACGCAGAAGGTCTTCCCAGAACTCCTCTTCCGTATAGGGGCCAGTCAGGATTTCGGTGGCCGCGTCGTGAGCACAGCGCATATTGCGCGTGTGGCGGGTATTGCCGCCACGATAGAATTTCGGCGCGCCTTCGAGGACGAGCACGGAAGCGCCGGAGCGACGGGCGCTGATGGCCGCGCAAAGGGCAGCGTTCCCGCCGCCGACCACAAGGACGTCGTATCTGCGTGTCAGCTCGACCGGAACGGGCTTAACCTGCGCTTCGGAACGTAAGGCCACTTTTGTCTGCTCTTGCGGAAAGTCCCTTGAGACCGCGATTCCCACCTTCATCTCTCCAATCCTCCGGCATAGCTGTCGGAGCTCCGGCTGGTGCGGCCCGAAGCAGGTCCCTGCTTTTCAAACTTGGCTTGCGGGCTGGGAAACAGCGTCGCAGCGTTGACGAGGCGCCAGGTGCATCACTCTCAATGAGGTCTGTTCGGTTCTTCACCAGCAGTGAGGTATGCCGCTCTCAGTATCGCCTTGGTCTATGATTTAAACTTTGAACACCTTTGTATACAGAAATATCCAAGAGCTTGCTCCAGTCAACCCCGATTATGTGGCGCCCCACAGATTGACCGCATTCTCGGGGCGGATGGTGAAGCGATCTTCACATAGGGAGAAACCGGCCGGCTAAACTTCGGCGCCTATCGGCAGCGAAGTGTCCAGGTCGCTCTGCCAGGTTCCTCGTGCTGGAAGGCCCCGACCACCATTGCTCGCAGGAAGGGGAGCACCGAGTCCATGCGCGGTGTGGCATTCGTACTCGGGCCGGCCGCCCCTTACCGAGGGCGGTCTACCGTGACTTCCTCCCATTGAGGGAAGTTCACACTGGATCTTCCTCTGATTGGAGGAATTACCTCTGGCCCTGCCAGCGGCAGGGCCAGAGGTGATGAGATCAATGCCCGTTTTCTGCCAGCAGGCGGCTCGTTTCACGAAGCTGGTGGCGGATCCGATTCATCCGACGAAGCAGGCCGACGCGCGTGAAACGGTAGGCGTCGCTGTCGGGTGACAGTTTGCCGAGCGTCAGCGCCGGGCTCAGGGAGGGCAGGGCACGGCTGCCCAGCGCCGGATCGTGATGGAAGTCGGAGCCGGACTGGTAAAGCACCGGGTTCAGCAGCCTGGAAACGCGCAGGAAGAGCCGGTTCAGGCGGGCGGTTTCGCTCTTATCGGCCGCGCGGCTCCCAGCGCTGGCACGCAGCTTTTCAAGCCTTGCCTTCAGGGAGCGTACTTCATCGGCGAGTTCGGCGATCGGCAGATGCTCTCCCGCTGCCTCCTCGAATTCCCGCAGGCTGTCCAGGTAATCGCCCGTGATCGCCGCTGGGTCGAAGGGCAACACATCGGCAGTCGAAAGACCCAGGAGGATCGTCGCGTAAAGCCTTGCATCCTGGCTGAGCACCTCCGGCGAATATTTGTCGAAGGTTTCGTGCTCAGAATGCCACCACCAGGCGCCACCCGAGCCGCCGACATTCAGGTCGCGGTTCTCGTCTTCGGGGGTCAGCATCGAGTAGACGGCCAGGGACGTGACGCCGACGCCCCAGAAGGACTGGTCGCCCGCGCGCGAGGGGCGGGTCGGGCTGACGTACTTGTCCTTGCGCTTGCCCAATGCGAGCTGAGCATTCGACGAATTAAGCGTGGTCCAGCCCGTGACATCCTTGGTCGTCTTCTCGTTATAGGCCGACAGTTCCGCCATCTGGTGCCGCGGGACGTAGACTGTCGCGCCCTTCACGCCAGGGCTGTCGATGTTGAAGTAGGTGATCGCATTCTCGTGCAGATCGTGGAAGAAGGTGTCGGCGTACCAGGTGGAGCCCGAATAGCGGGCATGGGAGTGTCCTGGCCACCAGGCGAAGCGCAGCCCGTGCCGAAGCTTGCCCTCGAACTGCTTCAGGACGCGCGCGAGTTCCAGCACGCAGGCATCGCCGGTGATGTTGTCGGTCGAGCCGTCAAACCATGAGCAGTAATGGGCGCCCACCAGCGAGAACAGCGGCTCCTCGCCCTTGATTTCCGCGACCGGCAGGCGAACGCTGCGCCAGCCTTCGAACACATCGGTGACGATGGTGGCTTCGACGCGGCCCTTGGCCAGGTCTGCAAGGATGCGGTCGCCATCAGTCTTGCTGATCGAAACGAGATGAAGGCGCGGAATGTCCTTGGCCTGGTCGAATTCAGGCGTTCCCCAGACCGGCGTGATGGTCATCTTGTGGCGTTGCTTGCCGGCGGACATGCAGATCATGCCCTTGGCCCCCTTGGCGGCGGCGACGACCGAATTGCCGGGCGAAGGAAGCTTGGTGACGAGGACGATCTTGCCGGCAACATCTTTGCCCTCGTATTCGGCTTCGCTGCCCGAACCGACGAGGACGACCTCGGCCGTGAAGCCGCCTTCCGGCGTGGAGGTGCCGAAAGCAACGCCGACGCAGGGCAGGTCGTAGCCATCGGCTCCGCCGACGTGGAGAGCGGCCGAGCGTGGATAGGACAGGTAGGAGTCGAAGCGGTGCACGACCGGCTCATAGCCATATTCGCGCAACTTGCCGGTAATGTAGTCGCAGGCCTTTGCCTCTTCGTCCGAGCCCGAAACCTTCTCTCCGAGCGAGCAGAGGTAGGCTACGGTTTCGGTCAGGGCTTCAGGCGAGATCAGATCGCGCGCGGCGGCCTGGAGGGCTTCATTCATGGTCGTGTTCCTGTAGTTTCTCGGGCGGGAGATCAGGCGTCGAGCGAACGCACAGCGAGCATCACCTTGCGGATGCCGGCGCCGGCCTCGATCATCTCGTGGGCTGAGGCGACATCGTCGAAGGCGAACACGGCGGGTTCGGGAGCCTTCAGAAGACCGCGCGACAGCAAAGCGGAGATATCGCGCACTGCAGCGGCCCGACGCTCCTCGGACAGGTGCCGACCCTGCACGGTATGGAGCGTGATGCCTTTGGCGGCGACTGCGTAGTAATCCACTTCCGGCTTGGGAACCCGCGTGGAGGAATAGCTGGCAATGACGCCATTCATGCGGATCGCGCCGATATCTGCAGTGAGGTTCTCGCCCAGATCGACTTCGACGATCCGGTCCACACCCAAACCATCCGTCATGTCGCGTACCTTCGCGACGAAATCCGGGTCCCGATAATCCAGGACCTCATCGGCCCCACATGCACGGGCGATGTCGGCCTTTTCGGGTGTGCTGGCGGAAGCGATCACGCGCGCCCCGCTCCAGCGAGCGAACTGGATCGCAAACTGACCGACGGCTCCGGCGCCCGCATGCACCAGAACCCATTGGCCGGCGACAGTCCCATCGCGCAGGACGGCCGTGTGGGCCGTAATGGCGGGCACGCCTAAAGAGGCGCCGGTGCTGAGAGGGATGTTGTCCGGAAGCGGCACCGCATGGGCGGCATTCACCACGGCGAATTCGGCCGCAGTGCCGCCGCCAGGACGGGCGGCGTCTGCCCGGAATGTCCAGACGCGCTGGCCTACGCGAGAGGCAGGAACGCCGGGGCCAACCTTCTCGATAAAGCCGGCTCCATCCGCATGAGGCACAACCTTGTCGGCATAAAGGGCCTTCCCGGTCCATCCGGAGCGCGCCTTCACGTCATGTGGATTGGCGCCCGAGGCATGGATGCGGACAAGAACCTGATTAGGGCCCGGCTCCGGTATCTCCATCTCCCCCACGATCATGACGTCGCGTGCAGGACCGTTTCGTTCGTACCAGGCAGCCTTCATCTCATCGCCCCTTCGGAGTTCGTCTTGCTCATTGTGTCCGCAGATGGATACAAATGTATACGAAGAATAGCCACGATGGGTCTGCGCAGGCAACCTCTTTCTGTTACCTTCGGGAAGTTATTGCTCAGGGAGGTGGCAGGTCGCCGCCAGGGGCGGCTCAGTCGTCGGTCGCAGCTATCCTGCTGTCCTGCCAGGAGGAGTCGAACATCATGTTCGCCCGTGTCATGTGGGCGTGGCGGATGTGCTTGCGGGCCAGAAGCTCCGCCAGGTCCTGGTCCCGGCTTTCGATGGCCTCCAGCATCGCCATATGCTCCTGCTTTGCGGTCGCAAGGCGCCCAGGTGCCTGGAAGGTCGTCCCCGGCAGAAGCGCAAGGGAGTTCGCAAGCTGGTTCAGTGCCAGGGCGAGATACTTGTTATGCGCCGCATCATGGATGGCCTGGTGAAAAACCGCATTAAAGTCGGCATAACGAGCAGGCTCGTCGATGTTTGCCGAGGATTCCAAGGCTTGCCGCAGGATGGCAAGCTCATCCTTGGTGGCGAACTGTGCGGCAAGTCGTGCGGCAGCACCTTCCAGGACTTCGCGTAGAGCATAGATCTCTCGCACCTGCTGTTTGCTGAGTTCGGTCACCATGACCCCACGGGAGGGGGCAATTGTGACAAGACCTTCCGAGATCAGACGGCGGATGGCATCGCGGATCGGGGTGCGGCTCACGTTGAGTTGCTGGGCCAGGTCGGCCTCCAGCAGCCGCTGCCCCGGCTTTATTTCTCCGCGCCGTAGACCGGCGCGGATCTGATCATAGACATAATCAGAGCGGGACTGCCCTGGGATGCTCGAGTTTACCGCGCGTCCGGCCATTCTATTCAAGTCTCCCTCGTCAGACCTAACCGGTCCTCGCTCCATGGGTTAGAAGCACTTGTACATGGAGCCTCAACTCTCCAAAAGAGACTTGTCAGTAAAGGCCGGGCGAGTAGGTCAAAGGTGCAACTCTAGCGTCTCGTTGGCCGTGTCAAGGGCATGAACCATCCGGTTAACCGCGCGGGTGGCGCTGACTTTCTGGAATTGCCAGGCATCCGAACCCTTGGAATGGCCCGCCAATGCACGGACCGGTTGCAGAACCGGCCAGCCGGGCTGCGGCAGCGCAGGGTCGTGGACGAAGCGGTCTCCCTTGGTCGAATCCATGGGCACGAGAGCGCGGGACACCTTGAGAAGGGCGGCATTCATGGCCGCAAGTCCCTTTTCGTCCGCACCGCTGGCCTTGGCTTTCAGGGCCTTCATGTTCTGGCGTAGCCGAATCGCCCCGGCCCGGACTTCGGACAAGTCGACCGCGTCACCCAGCTTACCGAGCTCTGCCAGAAGGTCGTCGGCGTGGATCGTATAGTCCAGCGGAACCAGAGAATCGGTCAGCAGACGCCAGATGACATGAGCGAAGACCTTGGTATCGCGGACAAGGTTTGCCTCGTCGATCTTGTCGAGCGTGTCCTCCGCGGTGTGCCACCACCAGCCAAGATGCATATGGGCCTTTTCGCCGGGGGTCGGGGCGTGATGGCTGAGGCTGCCGAACATGGACGGGATGCCGACGCCCCAGAAGGACTCGTCGCCCTGGCGCCCCAGGCGCTTGCCGGCGTAATCCTGGCCCGCCTCAGCCTTGATCGCGTCGGTGGCGATCGCGCGGAGCTCGGCGTTCGAGCCGCTGTTGGTCAGCACATTGGCCCCTTTTCCGCCGGTCGAATCCACGTTCACGTGGGCCACGCAGCGCTTGTCGAGCTCCCGCCATTTCGCATCCGCATACCAGGCGGATCCCGAATAGCGCCCATGGGAGTGGCCCGACCAGAAGCAAAGCCTCAGACCTCGCTTCCATTCCTGGCGATGGGCCTGCGCGAGGCGTGCGACCTCGATGATGGTGGCATTGGCGGTGCCGTTATCCATCACGCCATGATACCAGGTGTCGATATGGCCCGAGAACATGACGAAGGGGGCGTCCGGTGCCGCATTCGGAGCGTCCAGCTCAGCGACGAGAATCGGTGTTTCGGTCCATTTCGTGTCGACCTCGGCAAAGAGCGTGACGCCGCCGGTCTGGCCCGCTGCGATGCGCTGCTTCAGCATTTCGCCGTCGGCACCCGATACCGTGACGATCACTGTGCTCGGCATCAGGCCGATCGTTTCCGCCGACGGGCTGCCCCAGACGGGCGAAATGCACATCTCATGCAGCATGTTGCCAGGAGTGATGTGAATCTGTCCCGCCGCACCGGCTTGAGATGAAAGCCAGGCCTGCGGTGGCTTGGCGATGCCTTCGATGACGACAATTTTTCCCGCGACGTCCTTGCCCTTGAAGTCCTCGGCCGTACCCTCGCCGAGATAGACGAGTTCGCCGGTCGTTCCCGCTGCGGGCGATTGGGCCGAGTGGGAATGGGTGATGCAGCCCAGAACATTTCCGTCGACCTCGACACGGGCCCGGCCGGGGAGGCTGATATAGGCCTCGTGCAGGATCATCTCCGTGCGCCAACCCATCTTGTCGAGCACTGACTTAACGTAGTCGAAGCTCTCGCGCTCTTCCGGCGTGCCCGAGAGCTTGACCCATTTTGCCAAGGTGCGGACGGTATCCATCAAGGCGGCGCCATCAACTTGAGCGGCCAGTGCGGTGGGCGTGGTCTGGGGCATCCCAATTTCCTTTGTCGCGGTTCTGGAAGGCAGTGTAAGCGGCTTGACAGCTTGCATTGAATTCATTTGTATACATTCAGATGCATTCGATCAATAAGACTCTGCGCTAACAAAAAAGCAGAGCAGAGACAGGGATCGACGAGATGGTTGAGTTGAGGGGAAGGGCCGATCAGCGGCTCTCCTGTGGCCATTCCTTGTCGGACCCGATGTGCGGTGGAGACCGGCTGGAAGCCGGAAGGGTCTTCAGACCTTCGTGCTGTGGGAGAAACGACCGTCGCCTTTGTTCTGACTGCTGGAATGGAGCGCCTCGGACGCCAAGCTTCGTCCCTGGAGACAGCAAGCAGGTTCAGGCCGTGTAGTGATGCTCTGGGAGGGCGTCCAGATGGAATTTGCCATTACGTCGATGACCGCTCGCCTTTACGAAACGGTCTCGCGCGATCCGCTGACGACCTCGCTCCATGCGGGTGATACGCGTCAATCCTATGTCATCCTGAAGCTTGTAACCGAAGGCGGCCACACAGGATTTGGAGAGGCACCTTCCGTGCCCTTCATTACCGGTGAAACATCGGAAACGATGTTGATCGCATTGCGTGATTATCTCGCGCCGGCGCTGATCGGCCATGATATTCGCGACATACGTGGACTGCACGAGGCGATGCGCCAGGTCTTCCCTCATGGGAACCGCGCTGCCTTCTCGGCTATCGACATGGCCGCGCATGATGCGCTTGGGCGCGCGCTGGGAGCGCCCGTTTCGGTGCTGCTCGGCGGCGTGCCCAGAGGGCCCGTCGCCACGTCCCGTGCCATCGGGACTGGGCCGGTCGCGGATATGGTTGCGGCGGCGCGGCGCAATATCGAGGCCGGCTACACGACGATTAAGGTGAAGGTCGGGAGCCACGCGGACCAGGAGCTTGCCGCACTGCGCGCCATCCGCGAGGAAAATGGTCCAGATTTCCGATTGAAGATCGATGCCAATCAGGGATGGACCATAGGCGAGGCCTTGCGGTTCCTCGATAAGGCCGCGTCCTATGACATCCTCGCTGTCGAACAGCCTTTGGCTGCGGGCGATCTCACGGGCCATGCGGAGCTACGCCGCCGCTCGAGCATCCCCGTCATGCTCGACGAGTCCATTCACGGGCCGGATGATGCGCTGCGCGCCATCGCGATCGGCGCCTGCGATTACATCAACATCAAGTTACCGAAGGCCGGTGGCCTCTATCCTGCAGCGCAGATCGCCGCCATCGCGGCGGCTGCGGGGATCGTGTGTCAGATCGGCTCTCTCTCGACGACGATCGGCACGGCGGCCGCGATCCATCTGATCCATGCGCACCCGGTGATTGCGTTGCCTGAGATCAACTGGCCGGATCGTCTTGAGAAGAACCCGGCCGAAGGCTTCGAGCTGCAACGGGGCTTTGCTTCGATCCCGGAAGGGGCGGGGCTCGGAGTGGCCGTCGCATGGGAAACAGACCAGGCCTCGATGACGAGGCAGGAGAAGAGGGCATAGGATGCGACTTGAGACCGTGATGATCGAGATGCGGGACGGCGTGAAGCTGGCGACCGACATCTATCTGCCGGAGGGGGAGGGGCCCTTCCCGGTCATTCTCGAGCGTACACCATATGGCCGCACGATCACCAGCCGCAGCGAACTGACCCGGGACGAGTTCAAGGCGCGTGACCGCGCCGCCATGGCGGCCTTCTACGGTGAGCATGGCTACGGCATGATCTACCAGGATGTGCGCGGCCGCTATGACTCCGAGGGCCAGTTCACGAAGTACGTGCACGAGGCCTATGACGGCTACGATACCTGTGCCTGGATCGTCCAGCAAAGCTGGAGCGACAAGCGGATCTGTACGCTTGGTCTCTCCTATGGCGGTCACACGCAGGTTGCCCTGGGCTCCGTCAACGCTCCGGGCGTCGTGGCCCAGGCTGTCGATTCAGGTGGCTTCGCCAATGCCTGGAAGAATGGCGCTCGCTGCTTCGGCGCCTTTGAGCTGAAGCAGGTCACGTGGGCGCTGGCCCAGGCCATCATGTCGCCCGAGGCCAAGGCCAATCCGGTGATGAAGGCTGCGCTCGAGGCCGAGAATCTGCGGGACTGGTACCAGAGGCTGCCGTGGAAGCCCGGACATTCGCCCCTGCGCCATCATCCAGATTACGAAGCCTATATCTTCGACGAGTGGCGCCATGGGTCCTTCGACGATTATTGGCGCCAGCCGGGCCTGTGGGCCGAGGGCTATTACGAGACTTACGCTCCGGCCTCCACGATTCAGATGTCCTCCTGGTTGGATATCTATCCGTGGGGACAGGCGGAAAACTACATGGGTCTCAAGAAGGCCGGAAAGGGTCGTCATTTCCTGATCCTCGGCCCCTGGACCCACGGCGACCGCTCCGTGACCGCCTTTGGCGATGTCGAGTTCGGGCCTGATGCGGCCATCGACTCCTGGTGTGGGGACTGGCGGACCTATCGGCTGCGCTTCTTCGACCACGTCATTAAAGGGAAGCCTTTCGACGAGCCGTCCGTTCGCGTGTTCGTGATGGGCGGCGGCAGCGGGCGGCGCAACGGCGACGGCCGGTTCGAACATGGGGGCCACTGGCGCAGCCTTGTCGATTGGCCGGCACCGGACACCGACTTCCGCCATTATCATCTCCACGCTAATGGTGATCTGACGACAAAGGCGCAAACTGAGGATTCCGCATCGCTCAGTTACGATTTCGATCCGTCGAAGCCGGTGCCGACCATCGGCCATGCGCTGAATCGTGAGGCGATCGTGGTGCCGGGCGGAATTTTCGATCAGGTCGAAACCGAGAAGCTGTTGGGCTGTCAGGCGCCTTATATCCCCCTGGCTTCCCGGAGCGATGTGCTTGCCTTCCAGTCCGAACCGCTGAAGGAGGACATGACGATCATCGGCCCGGTCACGGCCGAACTCTGGGTGGAGACCGATGGTCCCGACACGGACTTCACGGTGAAGCTCCTTGATGTCTATCCGCCCAATGAAGACTATCCCCATGGCTATGCCGTGTGGCTGACGGACGGGATCATGCGGCTCCGTTATGCGGAGGACCCGGAAAATCCGCGCCTGCGCAATCCGGGCGAGATCACGCGGATCGAAGTTACGCTGTTGCCGACGGCCAATCTGTTCCGCGCCGGCCACCGCATCCGGGTCGATGTATCCTCCTCGAACTTCCCCAAATTCGACGTCAATCCGAATACGGGTGAGCCAGAGGGGGAGGCACGGCGGAAGCGGGTGGCCGTCAATACGGTGCACCTTGATGCCTCACGTCCCAGCTCCATCCGGCTGCCGGTCGTGCCCAATTCTTCATCCTGACGATGACGCAAAAAGGAGCCGGATTGAGCCAATTTCGTTTGACAGCGTTCAATCCGGATGCAACCGTATACAAACAAATACACAAAGTGCGGCATCCTGATCAGGTGACGAACACCTGACGGGGCACGGTAGCCTGAAGTTCGTACCTTTCCAGCAGGGACTTTAAGTAAGGGAGACATCAATGTTGCTAAGCAGATCCGCTGTTGCCGGGCTGTTCGTCGCGGCGATAGCGGCGTTCAGCGCGGCACCTGCCGCCTGGGCGCAAACTCTGGTCTATGGTCGTGGCGCGGACTCGCTTTCGCTCGACCCCGCTATGGCCACGTCGAGCGAGGACTTCAAGGTTGCGGACTGGGTCTTCGATGGCCTCGTCCGGTTCGACGGACCGACCACCAAGATCGCTCCGGCCCTGGCCGAGTCATGGGAACGCTCGGAAGACGGCCTGACCTGGACCTTCAAGCTGCGCAATGGCGTGAAGTTCCACGATGGGACGCCGTTTACGGCTGAAGCCGTGAAGGTTTCGTTCGAGCGCCAGTTCATCAAGGAAAACCCTTCCTACTCGCCGCGCTTCGTCCGCTGGGGCGGTAAGCTGGGGGCGATGAAGTCGGTCGAAGTGGTCGACGATCACACCGTCAAACTCCACTTCTCGCTGCCGCAGCCGGCGCTTCTCTATAACCTTGCGATCTACCCCGCCTACATCGTCAACCCGAAGTCGATCGCCGGAAAACCGGATGGACTCGTGGAGCGGCCGGTAGGCACCGGTCCCTTCAAGTTTGTGCGGTGGGAAAAGAACAACCTGATCGAACTGGTCCGGAACGACGAGTATTGGGGGGAAGTGCCCAAGGTCGAGCGCGTGGTCCTGCGTGTCATTCCAGAGAATGATGTGCGTCTGCTTGCTCTGCAAAAGGGCGAAATCCACCTGACTGATGACGTGCCGTTCAACCGGATCAACGACCTGAAGGCCGACAAGTCCCTGGACATCCAGACCATCGGTGCGGTCGGCTTCTCCGGAATCTGGTTGAATGTCGAGAAAGGGCCGCTGAAGGACATTCGTGTCCGCAAGGCGATCCAGAAGGCGATCAACAGAGAGCGGGTTTACAAGGTCTCGTTCTTCGGACTGGGTGAGATCGGCCAGCAGGCCATGCCCCCCGGCGAGCTCGGACATTCGAAGGACCTGCCCAAGTACGACTATGATCCAAAGGGCGCCAAGGCGCTCCTGGCCGAGGCCGGCTATCCGGACGGCTTCGAACTCCAGTTCATGTCCTTTGCCAATCCGCGTCCGTACTTCCCGTCGCCCACCGATGGTGTTGCGATCATCCAAGCGGATCTCAAGGCCGTCGGCATCAAGGCGACTGTCTCGATGGCAACCTGGGCGGACTGGATTACACGCCGTCGCGCAGGCGATTTCGGAATAACGGTCGGCGGCTGGACAGCTTCGACTGTCGATCCCGAAGGGGTGATCTACCCCACATTCCACTCGCAGTTCATCGGTGAAGACAACGCGTCGCGGTTCAAGAACCCGAAGGTTGATGCGCTGCTGGACAAGGCTCGCTCGACTTATGACGACGCCGAACGCCAGAAGCTTTACGCGGAAGCGATGAATATCATCGCCGATGAAGCTGCCGCGGTCTTCCTCGTACACCCGGTTTACAGCCTTGGTGTTCGCTCCGAAGTAAAGGGTGTGTACCGCAATCCGGCAAACCAGGTTTACCTGAACAGCGCCACGCTGGCGAAATGACGCGACAGCCACGGGCGATATCTTCGCCCGTGGACAACGCTCTGACGCCGGGCCTCGGGCCCGGCGGCTCTAGTCTTATGTCACATCTGCTCAACGAGAATGTACAGGTGCACCGCGTGACGTCCATTCAGATCCCCGAGAACAGCGCAGCAGCGGCGCCGCTGCTGCAGATCCGCGGACTACGGCTTCATTTTCATACCAAGACGGGGCTCGTGCGCGCGCTGGAAGGGATCGATATCGATCTGGCTCCGGGAGAATGCCTCGGCATCGTCGGTGAGACGGGCAGCGGCAAGAGCATGACGGCTCGCGCCATCATGGGCCTTGTGCCGCATCCGGGGAGCATCGAGGGAGGCTCAATCAAGCTTGAGGGCCAAGAGCTGATCAAGCTCAGCCAAAAGGAATGGCGCAAGATCCGTGGGCGACAGATCTCGATGGTCTTTCAAGAGGCCAAGCGGGCGCTGAATCCGGTCTCCACCATCGGTAACCAGATCATCGAGGCTGCCGTGCAGGCGCAGGGCGTATCACGCGCCAGGGCCAAAGAGCTTGGGATCTCCACGCTGGCCAAGGTCGGTCTGCCTGATCCCGCGCGTATCATGGACAGCTATTCCTTCGAATTGTCCGGCGGTATGGCGCAGCGCGTCATGATCGCGATCGCAATCGTCGGGGGATCGAAGCTCATCATCGCGGACGAGCCGACATCGGCTCTCGACGTATCCATCCAGGCGCAGATCCTGCGGCTCTTGCGCGATCTGCGGCGCGATTTGGGATCGGCACTGATCCTCATCACGCACGATCTGGGTGTTGCGGCGGAAAATTGTGACCGGATCGCCGTGATGTATCTGGGGCAGATCGTCGAAATGGCGCCGGCTCAGATGCTGTTCGGCAACCCGGTGCATCCGTATACGTGTTCGCTCATGGCCTCCCTGCCATCAGCCGCGGACCGTGGCAAGCCGATCGGTCGCGCCACCCGTCATGTCCCGCCTCCTGCGGGTTACCGCTACTCGACCCGGCGTCTGCCGGACGGGTCCATCAGCCCTGAAATTTCGCACATGATCGAGGTCGAGCCGGGCCACTTCGTGGCCTGCTTGCCGGAATGAGCGGAGAAACAGAAGATCATCGAGGGCGCAAAATGATCATTCAGACCTCCGCAGCACCGGCTGCGGCGACAATGCAAGATGACGAGGTTCTCGAGGCGCGTAACGTCTCGGTCAGCTTTCCTATCCGCGGCCAGGGCATCTGGCCTTTGAACAGGCAGCGCGAGATACCGGCCGTCCGTGCCGTGCAAAGCGTCAATCTTTCGGTGCGCCGTGGAGAGATGGTCGGCATCGCCGGAGAATCGGGGTGCGGGAAGAGCACGCTTGCGCGCGCATTCGTGCGGCTCCAGCCGGCGACCGGCGGGAGCGTAACCTTAAGCGGCACTCCAATCGACAATCTGCCCGCGCTCGAATTGCGCGAACAGGTGCAGATGGTCTTCCAGGATCCGTACAACTCCCTGAATCCGCGCCGGACCGCCGGCAGCATCATCATGGAGTCGCTGGTCGTCCACAATCGCGGCACCTCGGCCGAACGGCGCAGGCTGGCGGTTCAGATGCTCGAGCGGGTAGGGCTGACGGAGGCTCATTTCGACCGTTACCCGCACGAATTCTCCGGTGGGCAGCGGCAGCGGATCGCCATTGCGCGAGCGCTGATTCTGGATCCGAAGTTCCTCGTCCTGGATGAGCCGACCTCCGCTCTGGACGTTTCGGTGCAGGCTAAGATCATCGCGTTGATCGAAGATCTTCGCCGTCACCTGCGGCTTGGTTGCCTCTTCATCTCGCACGATCTGAACCTGATCGGATATCTCGTCGACCGTCTTGCGGTGATGTACCTGGGGCGTATCGTAGAGACCGGCCCGGTCGAGCGCATCTTCGCCAATCCGCTTCATCCTTACACGGCGGCCCTCATGGCGGCCACGCCGAAGCCTGTCGCCGGTGCGCAGACAGACCGTGCTCCACTTGAGGGTGAGATCCCTTCGAACGTCCGGGTTCCGAAAGGGTGTCCGTTCCATACCCGTTGCACCAAACGCATAGGAGCGATTTGCGATACGGTCCTGCCTGCACCACGAATGGTCGACGACCGGGAAGTGCGCTGCCATCTCTACAATGAGGCGCCGATCGCCCCTGCACCGAACGGAGCCTTAGCATGAAGCGCGTCTTTTCTACGGTCCTATCGAGGCTGTTGAACAGTCTCGTGGTTCTTCTGCTTCTGTCGATCCTCGTCTTCGCCTTCATGCGGGCGATCCCGGGGGATCCGGTCATTACCATGATGGGCGGAGAGAGCATCTCGCAGGAAGCCGTTGACCGGCTGCGCGAAGAGATGGGCCTCAACCGGCCCTATTACGTCCAATATCTCTCCTGGCTGGGCAACGTGTTCCATGGAGATCTGGGACAAAGCCTGCAGAGCCGCGATCCGGTCCTGCCGATCCTGCTCGACCGGCTGAAGGCCACGGCGGAACTCGCCATTCTTGCGACGCTGCTCGGCTCGATCTTCGGAGTTATTGCCGGCACGATCGCGGCGATCCGGAAAGGAAGCTGGTTCGACTCTGCGACCATGTTCCTGACCCTCTCGGGCATCTCGCTGCCCGTGTTCTGGTTCGGAATGATCCTCATCGTCGTCTTCTCGGTCTATTTCAATATCTTCCCGACCGGCGGCATGCTCTCCTACAGTACTGTTCTGACGCGGGTGACCGGATTCAGTCTCCTGGACAGCATCCTGACGCTGAACGGAAAGGCCTTCGTCGATGTGCTCTCGCACATGGTCCTCCCGGCCGTCACGCTGGCAACGGCGCCGGCAGCACTGATCGCGCGGACGACCCGGGCGAGCGTGCTGGAGGTCATCAACGAAGACTATGTGAATGCAGGCCTCGCGCGAGGACTCAGCTTCCCCATGGTCGTTGCCAGGCACGTGATGCGCAACGCCCTGATCCCCGTGGTCACCATCATCGGGCTTGAGATCGGCGTCTATCTCGGCGGGTCCATCGTGACCGAAACGCTGTTCTCCTGGCCGGGGCTCGGCCGCCACATGATGCAGGCCATCATGGCAAACGACTATCCGGTCGTTCAGGGAGCAATCATCATCTACGCGATCATCATCGTCTTCGTGAACCTGATCGTCGACATTTCCTATGGCTTCATTGATCCGAGGGTGCGGCAATGACACATCAGACCATTGACGCCGTGCCGGTCCCGAGCGCAGGCGGGAAGACGTTCACGACCCGGCTGCGTATTGCCTTCTCGCGCCTGGCTGAACGCAAGAGCGCCATGTTCGGGCTGGCCTTTCTCATCCTGCTGGCCCTGATTGCGATCTTTGCGCCTCTGATTGCGCCCTATGAGGCCGATGAGTTCACCAGCGGTGTGCTGGTGGGGCCGAGCTGGGAGCATCCTTTCGGCATCGACCAGATCGGCCGTGACGTGTTCTCACGGGTGATCCTGGGCAGCCGCATCTCGTTGAGCGTAGGCTTCCTTGCGGTCAGCATCTCGCTCGTCTTCGGCGTAACGCTGGGTATTCTGGCGGGCTACTATCGGGGCTGGCTCGACAATGCCTTCATGCGGTTGATGGATGTCGTAATGGCCATGCCTTACGTGCTGCTGGCCGTCCTCATCGCCGCCGTGCTGGGACCGTCCCTGCAGAACGGCATCATTGCAATCGGCATCGTCCGCATTCCGCGCTTCGCCCGTGTGGCCCGCGCTGCAACCATCGCGACCGCGAGGCTGCAATATGTGGAGGCGGCTCGCTGTATCGGAGCGACGGACCGGCGGATCATCCTGCGGGAAATCCTGCCGAACATCCTCGGCCCACTGGTGGTCTATTCCACGCTCTCATTGGGTGAGGCCATTCTGGCCGCGGCCGTCCTGAGCTTCCTTGGACTCGGGGCGCAGCCGCCGACACCGGAGTGGGGCGCCATGCTGCAGGAAGCTCAGCGCTATCTGACGACGGCCCCCTTCCTGTCGATCTTCCCCGGCCTCTTCGTCTTCATGACCGTGCTGTCCTTCAACCTGCTCGGAGATGGCCTGCGCGACATTCTCGATCCGAAGTCTCGTGGCTGACCGTCTCAAAGGAGAAGAGAAGGATGAATTTCGAGAACAAGACTGTGGCGCTCACGGGCGCCGCATCCGGCTTCGGCCGCGCTATTGCCGAAGGTTTCTCCCGCATGGGCGCCCGGGTCTGGGGCTGCGACATCCAGCCCGAGGGGCTCAAACAGATTTCCGCGCTTCCCGGTTTGACGACGGCCATCGTCGATCTGTCCGACCGCAAGGCGGCGGCAGCTTGGATCGCTGAGGTCGAGGCGCAGTCCGGTGGACCGATCGACGTTCTGGTGAACAACGCCGGCGGATCGCTCGGCACGCCGTTTCAGCCCATTGATGAAGTCGAGGACGAGTCGTGGGACCGCCTCTTCAACGTCAACATCCATGCCTCCTTCGTGACGAGCCGCGCGGCCGCGGCAGGAATGAAGCGCAACGGCCGGGGAGCGATCATCAACATCAGCTCGGGCGCAGGTTTGAAGCCCTCGCTCACCGGAGTTCAGGGCTACTGCGCATCCAAGCATGCGCTGGTCGGCCTGACCCGGCAGCTTGCCGTCGAGCTCGGCCCGCATGGCATCAGGGTGAATTCGGTTGCGCCGGGCCTGGTGCTGACCGACGAGGCCAAGGTGCGCCGCTGGGAGGGATACACTCCGGAGAAGCGCCAGGCCAAGCTCGCCCAAACCGCGTTGCGCCGCCTGGGCGAGGCTGAAGACATCGCCAATGGCGTCTTCTGGCTGTCCTCCGATCTGTCGAAATATGTCACGGGGCAGGTGCTGTCGATCGACGGCGGTTCGCTCTGAGCGTGAAGATCACTTGCAGGAGGTTCTGAATGAGCGACGATACAGCCGCCTTGGCCCGATACATGCCCGAGAAGATGCTGGAAGGGATCCGATCCTGGGTCGAGATCGAAAGCCCCTCGTTGAACGCCGATCTGGTGAACCGGATGGCCGATAAGGTCGAGGCCGATGCAAGCGCTGCCGGTGCCCGGGTCGAGCGAATTCCGGGCCGCGATGGCTGTGGAGACCATGTCTTCGTGCAATCCCCTTGGGGAGAGGAAGACGAGAAGGGGATCCTCATTCTGAGCCACTACGATACGGTCCATGCGGAGGGGACATTGACCAGTGTCCTGCCGTTCCGGGTCGAAGGCGATCTCGCTTATGGGCCCGGCATTTCCGACATGAAAGGGGGAGCGTACCTGGCTTTTGCGGCCTTGCGGGAGCTGATTGCCCGAGGCAACCGCACGCCCTTGCCGATCCGCCATCTTTATGTCTCGGACGAAGAGATCGGCAGTCTCACATCGCGGGCGCGGATCGAGGAGGAGGCCAAGCGCGCCAAATATGTCCTCGTGACTGAGCCAGCGCGTGACGGCGGTCGTTGCGTGACGGCTCGCAAGGGAACGGCGCGGTTCGACATCACGATTCACGGACGTGCTGCTCATGCCGGCTCCCGGCATGTCCATGGGCGCAGTGCGATCAAGGAAATGGCGCGCCAGATCCTCGATCTGGAAAATATGACCGACTACGAGAGCGGTCTGACCGTGAATGTCGGCGTCGTCAGCGGAGGCACCCGGCCTAACGTCGTTGCCTATGAGTGTAAGGCAGAGGTCGATATGCGCGTGCCGAACCCGGCCGTGGCCGAGGCGGCGGTCGCCAAAGTGCTGAACCTCAAGCCGTACGATCCTGATTGCACCATCACCGTCACGGGCGGGCTCAACCGGCCACCTTATGAAAAGCTTGCCGGCATCGCGGACCTGTTCGAGACCGCACGGGGGCTTGCTGCGACGTACGGATTCCAGCTCGATGATGTGCAGACTGGCGGTTGCAGCGACGGCAATTTCACGGCCAGCTATGCGCCGACCTTGGACGGTCTTGGCGTCGACGGGCAGGGCAGCAGCCACAGCCACAGCGAACGTCTGGTCGTCTCGACCATTCCCCACAGGGCATTGCTGCTCGAGCGGCTGATGCAGACGCTCTCCTGATCATTCACTCGGTTCGGCGGTCATACGGCGAACCGGGTTCGACCACCCCATCAGGCATCCAAGCACCGCAAAGGCCGCGACGGTGAGGAAGCCGGGGCGGAAGGCGGCCAGCATTTCACCGCGGATCTGCAGCGCCTCGCTGGCGGGCAGCTCCATCGCACCACGCAGGGCCATCCCGAAGGCTTCGGCCGCGCGCCCGTCCCCTGCTTGTAGCGAAATGAAGATGACGGCGCCGACAAGCGAGGTGCCCAGGGAGGCGCCGAGCGTGCGCGAGAACTGGACAGCGGACGCCGCCACGCCGAGGTTCTCCGGTCCAGCGACGTACTGCACCGTCACCTGCAGAACCCCCATGACCGTGCCGATGCACAGGGAGATCGCGAAATAGAACATCGGCAGTTGCCATGTGTTCAAGGTCGGCGAACGCCAGGCGAAGACCAGCAGGAGCGCTGCCAGGACGGTCACGCCGATCGAAGGGAACACCATCGTGCGCCCGGTCCGGCTGACCAGATGACCGGTGATCATCGACGAGACGCCGACGCCCATCGTTAACGTGAGAAGCAGGAAGCCGACCATGTTGGCATTGAGACCACGCGCAGCGATGAGATAGAGCGGTGTGATGGCGACGAGGGAGACATAGGTCGCCCCATGGCAGGCCGCGAAACAGGCGCTGCGCCAGATCGCTGGATGCGACAGGACGGGCAGGGGAAAAAGCGGGCTTGCGGCCCGCTTTTCGCGTCTTGCAAGCAGGGTCAAGGTAGCGACGGCGCCGCAGACCAGGAGCAGCATGAGGAACGGGGAGCCGCCCCGCGCTATTCCCTCAAGTTGCTGAACGGCGAGCAGGAGAAGAACCACCGTTGCGGCGAAGAAGATCAGGCCTGGAGCATCGAAATTGGCAACCGAACCACGGCTCGGCACCTTCGGCAGTCGTAATGTGAGCACCAGCGCGATCAGGGCCAGCGGGATCGTCAGTGCCAAGGCGATGCGCCAACCGAACTGTTGCGTCAGAAGGCCTCCGAGCATCGGTCCCGCAACGGTCGCCGTGGCATTGACGGCCGCCAGATAGCCTTGATAGCTGCCGCGCTTTCGCAGCGGGACCATTTGACCGATCAGGGCTTGGCTCAGGCTCATGAGCCCCCCGCCGCCGAGCCCCTGAATGGCGCGTCCGAAAATGATGACATGGACGTTCGTGGCCGTGATGACGATCGACGCTCCCAGGATGACGAATGTCAGCGCGATCAGCATCATCTGCCGCCGTCCGATCAAGTCGCCGAAGCGGCCATAGACTGGTGCGGCCAGGCTGTTCATCATCAGGAACGCGACGACGATCCAGGTGATCAGCGTTACCTGTCCGAGATCCGCCGCGATGGCCGGCAAGGCGGTCGCGACCAGCGTCTGGTCCGAAATCGCGATGAACATCGGCAGCATGATTGATGGGAAGACCCGCAGGAACAGCCGGCGCGACTCATCCGGTTTCGATGCCAGGTCTGATGTCATGGGTTTTTCCGTTGAACAGGCGCGGTTGAAGGGTGGGGAGGGCCGCCGCTTCGGCTCTTTGCATACAAATGTACATTGACGTATCCAAATAACAATGACAAGTTTTTGCAGATTTTGATCTTAGTAGTGGGCTGGTCGCGATGATCCATGAGTATGTCTTTCTGAGCGTCCCTGCCCGACATCATGCCGAAGCGTCCGAGAGGCTGGCGGAGTACATCGCGAAAGGTGCCGCAGGGGGCCGCATGCTCGGTTGCTGGGCGACTGAGGTCGGAACGCTGAACCGGATCGTGCTGATGCGCGGCTACGTGACGGACATGGAGTTCATGGCCGAGCGGCGGCAACTAGCTATGGCGACCGACCCGTTCTTTTGCGAAAGCCTGATGACCGGCTACAGCGCCGAGGCCTATCTGCCCTTTTCCTGGATTGACCCGGTGCCGGCGGGGCGCTTTGGTCCCTGCTACGAGTTGCGGACTTACGATCTTCGCGTTGGGACGCTGCCGGTTCTGATGGAAGCCTGGAAGCGTAAGCTGCCGGCCCGAGCCGAGATGTCGCCGGTCCTTGCCGCCGGAACTGCGCTCGACGGACCCCCACGTTTCACCCACCTCTGGCCCTATTCAAGTTTCGACGAACGGCTGCGGATTCGCTCCGAGGCGGTCAAGGCGGGCATTTGGCCGCCAAACGCCTTCCCGGGATCGCTGCCGCCGCCGATGCAGGCAATGATCTGCCTGCCGCTGCCGTGCTCGCCGCTGCAATAGGAGATCAGGAATGAGCGATCCGATCCTCATCTGGGGCGCCGGAGCCATTGGCGGCACCATCGGCGCCTTCCTGGCGCGCGCAGGACACGAGGTCCATTTCGCCGATCTGGTCGAAGATCACGTGCGTGCCATCGAGCGGCGCGGATTGGAGATCGACGGTCCTGTGGATGCCTTTTCGGTGCGCTGCCGGGCGATGCTGCCCGGCGAGGTGAAGGGCCGTTATGGCCGCATCTTCCTGGCCGTAAAGGCTCAGCACACGGCGACGGCGCTGGATGGGCTGATGCCGCATCTCGCCGACGACGGCTACGTTCTGTCCTGCCAGAACGGCATGAACGAGCCGCAGATTGCGGCAGTCGCGGGCGACAGGCGGACAATGGGCGCTTTCGTGAATTTTGGCTCCGACTGGCAGGAGCCGGGCCGCATCACCTTCGGCGGGCGCGGTGCCGTTGTCGTCGGAGAACTCGATGGTGCGCTCACGCCTCGCGTGGTCGATCTTCATGCCACGCTGAAGGATTTCGAGCCGGATGCGATCCTGACCGACAACATCTATGGCTATCTCTGGAGCAAGCTTGCCTGGGCGACGGTGCTGAAGGCCGAAGGGATCACGCAAGAAACCATCGTCGGCTTCCTCTCCGAGCCGCGCCTGCGACCGTTGATCCGCTGGCTCATCCGCTCGGTTCTGGCAATTGCCGTCGCGGAGCGTGTGCGGCCGATGCCGTTCCAATCATTCGACCCGGCGGCTTTCCTGACGGGTCGGGATGCGGACGCCGATGCCTGCATCGAGGCGATCATCGCGAGCCGGAAGGGTTCGACCAAGCTCTACAGCGGGGTCTGGCGCGACATCATGGTCCGCCGCCGCCCGACCGAGGTGCCCTACCAGCTCGGGCCCGTGGTCGAGATTGGTCGTCGTCACGGCCTGCCTGTGGCGACGATCGCTGCCCTCATCGAGCGAGTGCAGGCGGTCGAAGCCGGCGCTCCGGCCGAGGGTATCGACCAGGCTCTTGTTCTCGCCGAAATTGCCGCCCGAGAGATGGAGCATGCCACGGCCCGGTAAGGTTCCGAGTGCGGGTAAGGCCAGTGCCGGGCCTTCCGTTCAGCCCGGTGCCTGAGCCGTTTCGCTTTGCGCATAGCGGCGCGCAATGACGGCGCCCACAAGAATCTGGATCTGATTGTAGAACATGATCGGCAGCACGATCATGCCGAAGCCCGGCGCCACTCCGAACAGCACCTTCGCGAGCGGCAGGCCGGATGCGAGGCTCTTTTTCGACCCGCAGAAGACGGCCGCAATCTCGTCCTGCCGGGAGAAGCCGAGCCGGCGGGCCGCAAAGGCCGTGATGGCCAGAACGATTCCCAGAAGAACAAGGCAGAGTGCCGCCGCGAGGGCTACACTGCTCGGCGGGAGATGGGACCAGAGCCCATCTACCACCGATTGGGAGAACGCCGCATAGACGATCAGCAGGATGATGCCCTGGTCGAGCAGGTTGATCCGATGCTCGTAGCGGGCCATGAGGCCGGCGAGCCAGGGCCGGGCCAAATGGCCTGCCATGAACGGGACCAGGAGCTGCACGATCACATCCGCCAGGGCCTGGGTGAGGTCGAACCCACCCTCGACGGAAGTCCGCGTCAGTAGCGAGAGGAGCAGGGGCGTCAGCAGCAGGCCGAAGACATTGGAGGCCGCCGAGCTACAGATGGCCGCCGGCACGTTGCCTCTGGCCATGGCCGTGAACGCGATGGAGGATGACACGGCCGAGGGCAGCGCCGAGAGATAGAGAAAGCCCAGGAGCAGATCCGGCGGAATCCATTGCGGCGGCAGCGCCCCAAAGGGCATCGTCACCAGGGGAAACACCACGAACGTAATGGCGAAGATGAGCAGGTGCAGCCGCCATTGCACGAGCCCGTTTAGCACCACCTCCCGTGGCAGGGCGGCGCCATGGACGAAGAACAGCAGCGCAATGCCGAGGATGCCGAGATGGCCGAGGATCTCGGCAGCGGAGCCCTGTGCCGGCAGGATGCTGGCAAGGGCCACGGCTGCCATGATTAGCAGGAGAAACGGGTCGATCTTGCGCATCGTCGCATGTCCGCTCGGGTGGTCCGGGCGCCATCGGGCGATCGGATCGGGTGTTAGGGTGGCGCCGGGAGTGCCCGGCCTGGACCAGGGCGTCCGCTTCGGCCGCTCAGCCTGTCGTAACAGCCCCGGACCTGCTACATAAAGGAAATTCGAATTGGTCTGAAAATTGGTCTGGAGTGCGATGCCCGGAACACGCGTGACGACAGGCGATGCGGTCCAGTGGCTGCGCACCTATCTGGAACGGCAGGCCTATGGTCCGCAGGACCGGCTGGAGCCGGAACGGGTCCTGGCCGCCCAGCTCGGCTGCAGCCGCGCAACCCTGCGGGCTGCGCTCGACATTCTCGAAAAGGAGGGGCTGATCTGGCGCCATGTGGGGCAGGGGACCTTCATGGGCCCGCGCCCCGCCACGGAGCCGATCCGCCCCTCGGTTCTGGCCGAGCTCGCCTCTCCGGCGGACGTGCTCGAGGCCCGGCTCCTGATCGAACCGCCCATCGCCGGGCTCGCAGCCTTGCACGCGACTCCCCAGGATGTGGCGCTGCTGCGCGACTATGCGCTCAGGAGCAGCACGGCGCCCGACTGGCAGGCTTACGAACAGGCGGACGATGCCTTTCACAAAGGGATCGCCCGGATCTCCGGCAACCCTCTGCTGATCGCCTTTCTCGATGTCCTGTCGTCGGTGCGCGGTCGCGCCCGGTGGCAGCGCCAGCACGACAGGGCCTTCCGCCAGGCGCGCAAGCGGGAATATGCGGCGCAGCAGGGCCGCATGCACGGCGCCATCGTGGACGCCATTGCGGAGCACAACGCCGATGCGGCGCAACGCGTGATGGCGGACCATCTCAGGGCTATCCAGGCGATCATGGGGACGCACGCGCCGGCATCGGGCCGCGAGGCAAATTTCTGGCCGGAAGCCCCCTGAGGAGAAGACCCTCTAAGGCACCGGAGCCGTAGCTCCTGCTCGTTGGTTCAACGGAATGGCAAGGACCTTGTCGATCCGGCGCCCGTCCAGGTCGACCACCTCGAAGCGCCAGCCGAAAGCGTCCACATGCTCGCCCACCGCGGGCAGATGCTGGATCTCGCTGATCACGAGGCCACCGACCGTGTGATAGCTGCGGTTCTCAGGCAGGGGGAGAACCAGGACTTCGGCCATCTCGTCCACCGGCATGGAGCCGGACAGCAGCCAGGAGCCATCGTCGCGACGCACCGCATCCGGCTCGGGCGCCTCTCCGTCCGACCGGAAGGCGCCGACGATGGCCTCCAAGGCGTCGGCGGGGGTCACGACCCCTTCGAAATGGCCGTATTCGTCATGGACCAGGGCCATGGGCACGGCGGAATCACGCAGGACCGTCAGGGCATCGAGGGCGTCGAGAGTGTCCGGGATCACGGGAGCGGTCTTCACGTGCTTGCGCAGGTCGAGTTCCTCTCCGGCCAGGATTGCGGCCAGGAGTTCCCGCGCCTCGACGACGCCGATCATGTTGTCCGAGTTGCCCTCGCTCACGGGCAGGCGTGAATGGGGCGTGGTCATGAGAAGCTCGCGGATCGCCTCCGGCCCGTCCTCAAGGTCGATCCAGTCCACGTCGGTGCGGGGCGTCATGAGGGCGCGGGCCAGCCTGTCCCCGAGACGGAGCACGCCGCCGATCATCCGGCGCTCCTCCTCCTCGATCACGCCGGCGCTCTCGGCCTCGCCCACGAGCATCTTGATCTCTTCTTCGGTGACGGTGCTCTCGCCTTCCGCGCTCGACCCGAACAGGCCGAAAATCAGGCGGGTCGAGGCGTTGAGAAGCCAGACCGCAGGGGCGGCGACCTTCGAGACGAGCAGCATCAGGGGAGCGACCAGGCAGGCGATGTTCTCCGGGTTCCGGAGCGCCAGCTGCTTGGGGACGAGCTCGCCCACCACGATGGAGAAATAGGTGATCAGGCCGATGACGATGCCGTAGCCCAGGGGTTCGGCTGCCCCTTGTGGGACACCGTTGGCGGCCAGGATCTCGGTGAGCCGGCCGCCGAGCGCGGCGCCCGAGAAGGCACCGGCCAGGATGCCCACCAGGGTGATGCCGATCTGGACCGTGGAGAGGAAGCGCCCTGAATCCTCCATGAGGGTCAGGGCCGTTGCGGCGCCGCGGCGGCCCTGATCGGCGAAAGCCTTGAGGCGAGCCCGGCGGGCGGAAACGATAGCCAGTTCGGAAAGCGCGAAGACGCCGTTAAGGGCGATGAGGACGAAAGCGATGACCAGTTCGAGCAACGACGTCAGAAGCCGCCGACCGGCTCGGGCCGCGCGTCTCCCCCTTCTGTGAAAGCTGGTCCCTAACATGGGGCCTCGGGGGAGGGCCGTCAATCGACCCGGGGACGGGTCCCGGTGCGGCCCCCTGCTTTATTGACAGGATCGCATTTCCTCTTCAGAGGTGGACGAGCCGATGATCCCCGCGGGAGAGACCGGGCCCTCAAAGCCCGGCGCCGAAGGCGCAACCGCCCCGGAAACGCTCAGGCCAAAGGACCGCGCGGGAGCTGGCACTCTGGAAAGTGGCGACGCTTGTCAAGCATCGCCCACCGACGGGCGTAACCTTGCCGCGCAGGCGGGGGAAATCTCTCAGGTCTCGGGACAGAGGGGGCGCTGAAGCGGGCCGGCGAAGGCCCGATGAAACGCGCGCCTTTTGAGGGATTCCCATGGCTGAGCCTGCCCGTGCCGACGAGCCGCTCCTGAAAACCCCGCTCCATGCCGAGCATGTGGCGCTTGGCGCCCGCATGGTGCCCTTTGCTGGCTACGACATGCCGGTCCAGTACCCCACCGGCATCCTGACCGAGCACACCTGGACCCGCGAGCATGCGGGGTTGTTCGATGTGTCCCATATGGGCCAGGCCGCCCTGGTCGGGCCCGACCACGAGACCACGGCCCGCGCCCTTGAGGCCCTGGTGCCGGCCGATATCGTCAACCTCAAGCCCGGCCAGCAGCGCTATTCGCAGCTGCTCTCGGAGGAGGGCGGCATCCTCGACGATCTCATGGTTACCCGCCCGGCCGATCCGGCCGCGGACGGCCGGCTCCTGCTCGTGGTCAACGCCTCCATGAAGGGGGCGGATTACGCCCATATGGAAGCGCGCCTCCCGGCCAACGTGAAGCTCGTCCGTTTCGAGGACCGCGCGCTTCTCGCCATCCAGGGGCCGAAGGCGGCCGAGGTGATGGCGCGCCTGGCGCCCGACACTGCGGACATGACCTTCATGGCCGTCCGGCCGACGAAGCTCGCAGGCCTCGACGTCCACCTGTCGCGCTCGGGCTATACGGGCGAGGACGGCTACGAGATTTCTGTGGCCGACAAGGATGCGGTCGCTCTCTGGCGGGCGCTCCTGGCGGATCCCGAGGTGAAGCCCATCGGCCTCGGCGCCCGCGATTCCCTGCGCCTCGAGGCGGGCCTGTGCCTCTATGGTCACGACATCGACACCAACACCTCGCCCATCGAGGCCGGCCTGACCTGGTCGATCCAGAAGCGCCGCCGCGAGGAGGGGGGCTTTCCGGGCGCCGCGCGCATCCAGCGCGAGATCAAGGAAGGCCCGGCCCGCGTCCGCGTCGGCCTGAAGCCCGAGGGGCGGGCGCCTGCCCGCGAGGGCACGCTCATCACCACGCCCGACGGCCGCGAAGTCGGCATCGTCACGTCCGGCGGCTTCGGGCCCACCGTCAATGGCCCGGTGGCCATGGGCTATGTCTCACGGGACGTTTCGGCCGTCGGAACGGACCTCCATCTCATGGTGCGCGGCAAGCCGCTTCCGGCCAAGGTCGCGGCCATGCCGTTCACACCGCACCGCTACAAGCGCTGACATTCCAAGGGGGATCACCAATGACCACGCGCTATACCAAGGACCACGAATATATCCGCGTCGAGGGCGACGCCGGCACCATCGGCATCTCGGACTATGCACAGAGCCAGCTCGGCGATGTGGTGTTCGTGGAGCTGCCCAGCGTCGGCAAGTCCCTCGCCAAGGGCGATGAAGCCGCCGTCGTCGAGAGCGTGAAGGCCGCGAGCGAAGTCTACGCGCCGGTTTCCGGCGAGGTGCTCGAGGTCAATTCCGGCCTCGAGGAGAACCCCGGCACGGTCAACGAGGACCCGGCCGGCCGCGGCTGGTTCCTGAAGATCCGCCTCACGAACCCCGGTGAGCTCGACGGGCTGCTGACCGAAGAGCAGTACCAGGAATTCGTGAAGTCCATCTCTTAAATCCCACAAAGGCCTGGACCATGGCGCACGAATACACCGCAAAGGTTTCCTGGAACCGCGACGGGGCGGTCTTCAGCGACAACCGCTACAGCCGCGGTCATCGCTGGACCTTCGACGGCGGGATCACGGTCCAGGCCTCCTCGGCGCCCGCATCGGTGCCGCTGCCCTATTCGCTGGAGAATGCGGTCGATCCCGAGGAGGCGCTGGTGGCGTCGATCTCGAGCTGCCACATGCTCACCTTCCTCTACGTCGCAGCCAAGAAGCGCTTCGTCGTCGATTCCTACGAGGACGATGCGCGCGGCGTCATGTCCAAGAACGAAAAAGGCAAGCTCTACGTCTCCCAGGTGACCCTCGATCCGAAGATCGTCTTCTCCGGAGACAAGGTGCCGACGCCGGAGCAGCTCGCCGAAATGCACCACCTCGCTCACCAGGAATGCTACATCGCCAATTCCGTCCTCGCGGACGTGGTGGTGGCCGGCATCCCGTCGCATTAACGCATAGGGTTTTCGTCTGATGCGCTACCTCCCCCTTTCCGATACCGACCGCGGCGAGATGCTCGCGCGCATCGGCGTCAAAACCGTCGACGATCTCTTCGCCGACATCCCGAAGGACAAGCTTCTCCAGGGCCTCATCGACCTGCCTCGCCGCAAGGGCGAGATGGAGGTGGAGCGGATCCTGTCTCGCATGTCCGCCCGGAACGTTCCGGCCTCGTCGGTTCCGTTCTTCGTCGGCGCCGGAGCCTATAAGCACCACGTGCCGGCGACCGTCGATCACCTGATCCAGCGCTCCGAGTTCCTGACGAGCTACACGCCCTACCAGCCGGAAATCGCGCAGGGCACCCTGCAATACCTGTTCGAGTTCCAGACGCAGGTTGCGGCCCTGACCGGCATGGAGGTGGCCAACGCCTCCATGTATGACGGCTCCACCGGAACCGGCGAGGCGGTGCTCATGGCGCATCGCGTCACCAAGCGCCGCAAGGCCGTGCTCTCGGGCGGCCTGCATCCGCATTACATCGACGTGGTCAAGACGCTCTCCGACATGGCGAGCGACGAGGTCGTGACGCTCACGCCCGACGTCTCGGCCACGGAGGACCTGCTCTCCCAGATCGACGACAGCGTCTCCTGCGTGGTCGTCCAATCGCCGGACGTGTTCGGCAACGTGCGCGACCTGAAGCCGATCGCCGAGAAGGCGCATCAGCACGGCGCGCTGCTGATTGCGGTGTTCACGGAAGTCGTGTCTCTCGGGCTTCTGCAATCGCCAGGCAGCCAGGGCGCCGACATCGTGGTGGGCGAGGGCCAGTCCATCGGCAATGCCCTGAATTTCGGCGGGCCTTATGTGGGCCTCTTCGCCGCGAAGTCGAAATATATCCGTCAGATGCCGGGCCGTCTCTGCGGCGAGACCGTGGATGCGGACGGCAATCGCGGTTTCGTGCTGACGCTCTCGACCCGCGAGCAGCATATCCGCCGCGACAAGGCGACCTCGAACATCTGCACCAATTCGGGGCTGTGCACGCTCGCCTTCACGATCCACATGACGTTGCTCGGCGAAGCGGGCCTGACGCGGCTCGCCCGCATCAACCACGCCAATGCCGTGAAGCTCGCCGATCTGCTTTCGGGCGTGAAGGGCGTCGAGGTCCTCAACAGGACCTTCTTCAACGAGTTCACCCTGAAGCTCGCGAAGCCCGCCGCGGAGGTCGTGGAGCGCCTAGCCGAGAAGGGCGTGCTCGGCGGCGTGCCGGTCTCGCGGCTTCTGCCGGGCGCGGGTCTCGACGATCTGCTGCTCGTCGCCTCCACCGAAGTGAACACCGATGATGACCGCGCGGCCTTCGTGGCCGCCTTGAAGGAGGTTCTGTGATGTTGAACCGCCAGGGACGTCCCTCTTCGGCCGGCACGGCCGGCACCAACGAGCACCCGACCTTCACGGGCAACAAGGCGCTCGCCCAGATCGAACCGCTGATCTTCGAGATCGGTCACACCGAGACGACCGGCGTCGATTTCGATGAGCCGGAGGCCTTTACGCCCCGCCTCGGCGGGATGGAACGCAAGGACGCCATCGGCCTTCCGGGTCTCTCCGAGCCAGAGGCCATGCGCCATTACGTGCGCCTGTCCCAGATGAATTACGGCATCGACACGGGCCTGTTCCCGCTCGGCTCCTGCACCATGAAGCACAATGCGCGCCTCAACGAGCGCATGGCGCGCCTGCCGGGCTTCTCAGACGTGCATCCGCTCCAGCCGGCCTCGACCGTGCAGGGCGCGCTGGAGCTGATGAGCGAGCTTGCCCGCTACCTCGTGACGCTCACCAACATGACCACCGTCGCCCTGTCGCCGAAAGCCGGCGCTCATGGCGAACTCTGCGGCATGATGGCGATCAAGGCGGCCATCGAGGCGCGCGGCGAGGGCAAGACCCGCAACGTGGTGCTGGTGCCCGATTCGGCCCATGGCACGAACCCGGCGACCGCCGCGCTGATCGGCTTCGTCGTGAAGCCGGTGCCGGCCCGTGACGACGGCTGGGTGCATGTGGAGGACGTGAAGAAGCTCCTCGGGCCCGACGTCGCCGCGATCATGCTGACGAACCCGAACACCTGCGGCCTCTTCGAGAATCAAGTGTCGGAGATCGCCAAGGCGATCCACGATGCAGGCGCGTATTTCTACTGCGACGGCGCGAACTTCAACGCCATCGTCGGCAAGGCGCGTCCGGGCGATCTCGGCGTCGACGCCATGCACATCAACCTGCACAAGACCTTCTCGACGCCCCATGGCGGCGGCGGCCCGGGCTCCGGTCCGGTGGTGCTCTCCGCACGGCTTGCGCCCTACGCGCCGGTGCCGTTCGTGACCGTGAAGGACGGCGAGCTCACTCTGGTGGAGCACGAGGAGGATGCGGCCGAGACGCCGTTCGGCCGCATGACGGCCTTCCACGGCCAGATGGGCATGTATGTGCGCGCGCTCTCCTACATGCTCTCGCACGGCTCCGACGGCATGCGTCAGGCCTCCGAGGATGCGGTGCTCAACGCCAACTACATCCGCGCCTCGCTCTCCGACCTTTTCTCGCAGCCCTTCGGCGACAAGCCCTGCATGCACGAGGTCCTGTTCGACGATACCTGGCTGAAGGACACAGGCGTGACCACTCTCGACTTCGCCAAGGCGATGATCGACGAGGGTTATCACCCGATGACCATGTACTTCCCGCTGGTGGTGCATGGCGCGATGCTGATCGAGCCGACTGAGTCCGAATCGAAGGCGTCCCTCGACCTCTTCATCGCGACCCTGCGCGACCTCGCCATGGCGGCAACGACCGGCAACGACAAGGGCCGCTTCACGGGCGCTCCCTACCACGCCCCGCGCCGCCGCCTGGACGAGACCCGCGCGGCCCGCAGCCCCGTGCTCAAGTGGACGCCGCCGGCGTCAGTCGCGGAAGCGGCGGAGTAGAGCCGCAGACACTCGTAAGACCATCGAACGGCCGGGCATGTCCCGGCCGTTTGCATTTTAGGAAATGTCCGGAGCGGGGCGGAGCGCGACCTGTTTCCCTCCCCCTTGTGGGGAGGGATTAAGGGTGGGGGTGCCGGCGCTGAACTCAATCCAGCTTGGCGCTCACACCCCCACCTCCAGCTCCTCCCCACCGCAAGTCGGGTGTTCCCGACTTGCGTCTTGAGGGAGCGGATCTCGGGAACACCCGAGATCCGTGGGGGAGGAGAGCAGGTTGTCGCTTCCCACGGCCTGCCCGGGGGCCGTGGACAGAGAGCAGCGCAGCGCTCCCCGCGTCATTCCGGGGCAGCGCGGAGCGCTGGGCCCGGAACCCATAAACGCTAAGCTTTACGAGAATGCCACAGCGGGAAAAGCTGCGCTCAATTCTGAAGCGCTGGTGTTTATGGGTTCCGGGCTCCGCTACGCGGCCCCGGAATGACGGTAGAGCTTCGCCTGCCTTACACCCTCTTCCGCCGCGCTAGGAGACCCGCTCTGCATGCCGGCGCACCGTCTCCGGCAGATCCTCCATCCGCTCCAGAATGAAGGGGGCCCCCGCGGCGCGCAGTTTCTCGGCGTGTTCGGGGCCGCAATGGCCGCCGCCCGTGAAGCCGATCACACGCATGCCGGCCGCGCAGGCGGCGCGGACACCGGCGGCGGAATCCTCGATCACCAGGCAGGTCTCGGGCGAGGCTCCCATCTGCGAGGCCGCATGGAGGAAGAGATCCGGAGCCGGCTTGCCGTGCCGGACCTCCGTGGCGCTGAAGACCTGCGTGAAGAGATCGGTCAAGCCCGTCACGCGCAGGGACAGGGCAATACGGTCAGGGGTGGACGACGAGGCGACGCAGCGCCGATAGGGGAGGGAGAGGATCGCGTCGCGCACGCCGGGGACCGGCTGCAACTCTTCCTCGAAGCGGGCGAACAGGGTTTGGTTGAGGCGTTCGCCGAAATCCTCGGGCAGGGACCGTCCGTGCTCCGCCTCGATCCGCGCGATCATGTCCTTGAGGCTGACGCCGACGAACTGGGTGAGGATCTCGTCGGTTGAATAGGGGAAGCCGAGCCCTGTGAGGATCTCGGCGTCGAGCCGGCAGGCGAGAACCTCCGAATCGACCAGGACGCCGTCGCAATCGAAAATCAGCAGCATGATGTTTCCCTTCAAACGAAAAAGGCCGCCCGGAGGCGGCCTTCCGATTTAGTTGTGCGGCAAAGCCTTACTGCAGCTTCGCGCGGACGTCGCTCAGGCTCTTCTCGACGAGCGAAGCGCCCACCGGGCCGGACAGCTCGTCGCGCAGGACGCGCTCGGAAGCCCGGACAGCGGCGTCGACGGCGGCGGCGCGGACTTCGGCGGAGGCCTGGGCCTCGGCCTGGGCGATCTTCGCCTCGGCGGAAGCCGTGCGGCGCTTCACGAAGTCGGCCATCTTCTCCTGGGCTTCCTGGGCAAGGCGCTCGGCCTCTTCCTTGGCGGTGGAGACGATGTCGGCAGCCTCACGCTCGGCGGCCGCGCGCTTGGCCTCGAACTCCCGGAGGAGCTTCTCGGCATCCTGGCGCAGGCGCTTGGCCTCGGCGAGCTCGTCTGCGATCCGCTTGCCGCGGGAATCGAGCGAGCTCATGAGTTTGGCCGGGACCCCGTAGTAGAACAGGATGCCCCAGAAGATGAAGAAGGCGACGGCGACCCAGAATTCAGCGCTGGACAGCATGTGGATCTCCTGATCAAGCCTTGGTTTGGTCGAGGGCGGCTTCCACCGCCTGCGGAGCCGGAGCCTTGCCGGTCAGGCGCTCGACGATGGCGCTGGCCGTCTCGGCGGCGATGCCGCGGACATTGGCCATGGCGTCGGACTTCTTCCGGGCGATGACCGCCTCGGATTCGGCGAGGCGCTGGCCGAGATCGGCCTCGAGGGCCTTACGCTTGGCGTCCGTCTCGGCCGAGACCTTCGAGCGGGCCTCCTGGGCGAGAGCCTGGGCGCGGGCCTTGGCTTCTGAGAGCGCCTTTTCGTAGGCAACTCCGGCTTCCTCGGCGCGGGTCTTCATGGCGGCCGCCTCGTCGAGGTCGCTCGCAATCGTCGTGCGGCGGTTCTCGATGATGCCCGACAGGCGCGGCAGAACCAGTTTGGAAAGCAGGACGTAAAGCGCGACGAAGGTGATCGTCAGCCAGATAATCTGGCCCGCATAGGTTTCCGTCTGGAAGGGCGGAAAGCCGATGTCTTCGTGAGCGCCGCCGTGCGCTTCCGTTGCAGCATGGGTCGTCTGGGCCTGAGCCATGGAGCTGATCCTGACAGGATATGGGTCATCCTAGAAACGATGAATGACGGCGGTGTCCCGCCGTCACCTTTGTCGAAGCGAAGCGCTCAGCGCTTCGCCCTCCCGATCACCGTGAAAATCTTAGGTGAACAGCAGGACGAGGGCGACGACGAGGCAGAAGATGCCAAGACCTTCCGCGAGCGCGGCGCCGATGAACGCGCGAGCGAACTGGCTGTCCGAGGCCGACGGGTTGCGCAGGGCGCCCGAGAGGAAGTTGCCGAAGATGTTGCCGACGCCCATAGCGGCGAGGCCCATGCCGATGCAGGCGAGGCCCGCGCCAAGGAACTTGAAAGCAACCGGATCCATCGTGATCTCCTTAAAGGGGTGTTTGACCGGGAGGGAGGGAACTAACGCAGCGCAGACCTAGTGGCCCGGGTGCAGCGCGTCGTTGAGGTAGATGCAGGTCAACACCGTGAAGACGTAGGCCTGCAGAGCGGCGACGAGGAACTCGAGCGCCATGAGAGCGACCGCCATGAGAAGCGGAAGCGGAGAGAGGATCGCCAGGGCTCCGCCGGCGCCGAGCAGCGCCACCACGAAGCCGGCGAAAACCTTCAGCGCGATATGTCCCGCGAGCATGTTCGCGAAGAGACGCAGGGACAGGGAGATCGGCCGGGACAGGAAGGAGATCAGTTCGATCACGACGATGAAGGGCAGAAGCCAAGCCGGCACGCCCGACGGCACGAAGAGACCGAGGAAGTGGGTGCCGTGCCGCATGAAGCCGTAGATCACCACGGTGCCCATGACGAGGAGCGCCAGCGAGAAGGTGACGATCACGTGGCTCGTGACCGTGAAGAAGCCCGGGATCATGCCGAGCATGTTCGCCGTGAACACGAACATGAACAGGGAGAAGACGAACGGGAAGAACTTCATTCCTTCTTCGCCGGCCGCATCTCTCAAGGTTCCGGCCACGAAATCGTGCAGCACCTCGGCGACAGACTGGGCGCGGCCGGGCACGACGGCGCGCTTGCGGGTGGCAAGCAGCAGGCCGCCGACGATGACCGCGACGGCGCCGACCATGAACAGCGACGAATTGGTGAAGTTGATGACAGGAATGATGGGCTTGATCTGGAATTGCTCAATCGGGCTTGCCATGATCCGCTCTTAAAACCGCTGTTGCCTGTCGCCGTATGGCCGGGGAATGGGATAGGTCACCGCTTGTCATCGTAACGGGCGCTTTTCAGCACTCCCGCTGCTCGTAGAAGATTGAGCATCCCGGCGCAGAAGCCGAGGATGATGCAAACGATGAGCCCCCAGGGAGAGACTCCGAACAGATGATCGACGAGCCACCCGACAATCCCGCCTGCCGCGACTCCTGAGACGAACTCCGCCGAAAGCCGAATGCCTTGGCTGAGCGCGCTCGAATCGGACTTCGAACGGGACGGCGATTCTGTAGTCCTGGTTCGCTGTGCGGTCGCTTGGTCGATCCGCGCATCGAGGGATTTCAGTCTCGCTGTCAGGTTAGCATCGTCGGAACTGGTCGGCTCCTGACCGTTTTCACCGTTCCGCTTCGTAGGGTCCGCCATGGCGTTCTCCTCTGTCAGCGGTGCGGGAAAGGTCTGGAATCCCGGCCCCGAAAGCCGCGCGAAACATATGGGGGAGGGTCCCCCCTGTCAAGGACCGTCGGGAAAGAGTTAAGTTATTGAAAAGTAATGAAAATAATTCTCTGAGCGACAGCTTGGCGCGGAATCGGTCACGATTCTGGGGCTGAATGATGACGGTGGGGCAAAACCCTTACACCGTCTCAAGGATGCGCTCGGCGCTCTGAAGATCGACCGAGACCAGCTGCGACACGCCCCGCTCGGCCATGGTGACGCCGAACAGGCGGTCCATGCGCGCCATGGTGATCGGGTTGTGGGTGATGACCACGAAGCGGGTCTCGGTGCTGCGGGCCATCTCTTCGAGCAGGTCGCAGTAGCGCTCCACATTGGCGTCGTCGAGCGGTGCGTCCACCTCGTCCAGAACGCAGATGGGCGACGGGTTGGTCAGGAAGACCGCGAAGATCAGGGCCGTGGCGGTGAGTGCCTGCTCGCCGCCGGAGAGCAGAGTCATGCTCTGCGGCTTCTTGCCCGGCGGGCGGGCCAGGATCTCCAGCCCCGCTTCCAGCGGATCGTCCGAATCGACCAGGGTCAGCTCCGCAGTGCCGCCGCCGAACAAAGTGCTGAAAAGGCGCTGGAAGTGGGCGTTCACCACGTCGAAGGCTGCGAGCAGGCGCTCGCGGCCCTCGCGGTTGAGGCTGCCGATGGCGCCGCGCAGGCGCTTGATCGCCTCGACGAGGTCGTCCCGCTCGGTCGCGATGGAGCCGTGCTTCGTCTCGAGCTCGTTCAGTTCCTCCTCGGCCCGCAGGTTCACGGCGCCGAGGCGCTCCCGGTCGTTCTTCAGGCTGTGGAGCTTTGCCTCGATCTCGCCTTGGCTCGGCAGCTCGATTCCGTCCTTGAGGCCGGCCAGCTCGATCAGCCCGGCCGGGGTGGTGTCGAGATTTTCGGCGATGGCGCGGGTGATCTCGGCGAGACGCTGGACTGCGGCCTCGTGCCGGGCCTGGGAGCCGGCGCGCGACTCACGGGCGGCCGAAAGGGCCTCCAGGGCCGCCCGGGCGGCCCGGTCCGTCTCGGCCAGATGGGTCTCGGCATCGGCCAGCCGGTCGGCCGCTTCCTTGCGGCGGGCCTCGGCCTCCTCAACCTCGGCCATCAGGGCGCGGCGGCGCAGCAGGTAGGTGTCGGGCGCGTCGAGCAGCCTCTGGTGCTCGTCCTGGGCACGCTCCAGGCGCTCACCCAAATCTTCGAGAGCCCTGGCGGCGCGGGCGGCGCGCTCCGTCCACAGGCGAATGTCGGCCGCGATGGCCTCCCGCCGCCTGCGCCGCATCTCGGCTTCGTGGACGAGGGATTGCAGGGCCGCCCGGGCCTCGGACGCGGCAGCCCGGCGCTCGGCCACCCGGGTGCGCTCCTCCAGGAGCCGATTCTCCAGATCGGGCGCCGGGGCCAGATCCTCTAGGGCGGATTGCGCATCGGCGACGCGCTCCTGCGCCTCGCTCTCGCTGTCGGACAGCCGGGCCAGAGCCTCCTGAAGGGCCGAGCGGCGCTGGCCGAGCTCCGCCTCGCGTCGCTCCGCCTGGGTCAGGCGGGTGCGGGCCGCATCGAGTGCCTGCCGCGCCTGACGGGCGGCTTCGATGGCCTGCATTTCGTGGGATGCAGCCGTGCGGACCGTGCCCAGGGCCTCCTCGGCCTCGTGACGCAGGCGCTCGGCTTCTTTCCGGGCCGCAGCGGCCTCCCGCTCCAGGTCGCCGAGGCGATTCTTCTCGGCCAGGCGGCGGGCAGCCGGGGAGGGCGCCTCCGCGGCGGTCGTGAAGCCGTCCCAGCGCCACAGATCGCCCTCCTGGGAAACCAGGCGCTGTCCGGGCTTCAGGAGGCCGCGCAGGCGAAGGCCGTCCTCCTTGGTGACCACGCCGATCTGGCGCAGGCGCCGCCGCAGGGGCGCGGGGGCTCGGCAGAGATCTGCCAGGGAGGTCACGCCTTCGGGCAGGACCGGGTCGCTCTCGCCCGGGCCGGTCTCCGCCCAATGGGCGGGCGCCGAAGGGTTGGTGGAGGCGTCGAGGTCGTCCCCGAGCGCTGCGCCGAGAGCCGTCTCGTAGCCCTTGTCCACGGTGATCTGGTCGAGGGCCGGCGGCCAGAGGTCCCCGGTCGCCGAGGTGACGAGCTTGGCGAGCGTGCGGGCCTCGGTCTCCAGGCGCTGGGCCTTGCGCTCGGCCTCGTTGAGGGGCTGGCGCAGGCGGTTCTCGCCCTCGCGGGCGGCTGCCAGCGCCTCGCGGGCGGCGATCACGGCTTCTTCGGCGTTCTCGGCCACTTCCTCGGCAAGGGCCATCTCCTCGCGCAGGATATCGGCCGAGGGGCCGTCCTCCGGAGGGGCCGCAAGGGCCGCGATATCCCGCTCGATCCGCTCCCGCTCGGCCGCGAAGCGGGCCGCCCGCTCCATCTCCTCGCGGATCGCGCGCTCCAGGGCGGCCCGGCGGGCATTGAGGTCTGAGGTCTGGGCCTGGAGGGCGCTCAGGGCGGCTTCGGCCTCGTTGAGCGCCGCCTCTGCGGCATGGAGGCGCTCCTCGCTCTCGACGCGGGTGTCGTCCGCGCCGTCGGTCGTCAGCGCGATCTCAGCCTCTTCCTCAGTGAGGCGCCCGATGGTCGCCTCCGCGTCGCTGCGCTGGGCCGCCTCGCGGGCGAGGTCCCGGTGCAGGTCGCCGATATGGCGCTCCAGCTCGGTCACGCGCTCCTTGGAGCGCCGCTCCTCCGATTCGAGCTCGTTGCGGGCATGGGTGAGGCGCTGGAGGGCCGCCGCGGCCTTGGCCTCCTCCTCCCGTAAGGGGGGAATCGCATGGGCGGCGATCGCCTGGGCGGTCGCGGCCTTGGTCTGCTCCTCGGTGCGGTCGGCCACCGCCTTCAGGTCGTCGGCCGCCTGCTGCTCGGAGGCGGCCGCCTGCTCGCGGGCCTCGGCGAAGCCGATGGCGTACATCAGGGCTTCGAGCCGGCGGATCTCGGACGAGAGGTTCTTGTAGCGCGCCGCCTGGCGGCCCTGGCGCTTGAGGCTGTCGACCTGGCTTTCCAGCTCGCGGATCACGTCCTCGACGCGCAGCAGGTTGTCCTCGGCGGCCTTGAGCCTGAGCTCCGCCTCGTGGCGGCGGGCATGGAGGCCCGCGATGCCGGCTGCGTCCTCAAGGATGCGGCGGCGGGACTGGGGCTTGGCCGAGATGATCTCGCTGATCTGCCCCTGGCGCACCAGGGCGGGCGAACGGGCGCCGGTCGCGGCATCCGCGAAGAGGATCTGCACGTCGCGGGCGCGCACCTCCTTGCCGTTGATCCGGTAGGTGGAGCCTTCCTCGCGCTCGATCTTGCGGGAGATCTCCAGGAGTTCGGCGTCGTTGAAGGCGGCCGGAGCGGTGCGTTCCGCATTGTCGATGGTGATCATCACCTCGGCCGAATTGCGGGCCGGGCGCCCGCCTGAGCCGGAGAAGATGACGTCGTCCATCCCGGTGGCGCGCATGTTCTTGTGGGAGTTTTCTCCCATAACCCAGCGCAAAGCCTCGACGAGGTTCGACTTGCCGCAGCCGTTCGGCCCGACGACGCCGGTGAGGCCCGGCTCGATCAGGAAATCGGTCGGCTCGACGAAGGTCTTGAATCCGGCAATGCGCAGGCGCGTCAGCTTCATCGACGCGCCCCCGCTCTCTCCCGGGAGGAGGGGTTATCCCAGTAGGGGCTTGATAATCTGCTCAAGCTCATCGATCGACATGCTTCCCGGGTGACGCTGACCATTGATGAAGAAAGTCGGCGTCGAGTCCACCTTGAACTGCGAGATCCCTCGGTTCTTCACCGCGTTTACCGCGTCATATAGTTTCTGGTCCCGCAAGCAAGCGTCGAATTTCTCCTGTGAAAAACCGGCCTGCTTCATGATCTGGCGCAGGGCGTCGAGGGGCTTGTCCACGAAGGCCCAGTTTTTCTGCTGCTCGAAGAGCAGGTCGGTGATCGGATAATACTTGTCGTTCCCGTCGCAGCGGGCGAGCATGAAGCCTGCCGTCGCCAGGGGATCGAGGGGGAACTCGCGCAGGACGAAGCGCACCTTGCCGGTGTCGATATAGCGCTTCTTGAACTCGGGCCAGGTATCGTTGTGGAAATGCGCGCAGTGGGAGCAGGTCAGCGAGGCGTATTCGATGATCGTGACCTTGGCGCCCTCCGGGCCGAGCGCAACGTCCCCGAGGGGCCCCTGAACGGCCAGGTCCTGGGCCGAAGCGTCCTGCGCAAAGGCCGGCAGGCTCGTGGTCACGAAGGCGGCCACGGCGGCCGTACCGAGAAGCTGAAGCGATTGACGCCGGGTGATCATCTGCAAAATGCTCCGTGAGAGACTTCATCCTGCGGTAGAGTGAGACGCGCCGCCTGGCAAGCGTCCGTTCCGTCACGCTTTCGTGCGCGTCCCGCCGCCCGAACCAACGATGGCCTGCCCCAATCGATCCAGGGCAGCGCGCAGAGTCTCGTCCTCGATGGGCTGGACGACCGCCGCGAGGCGCTCGCGGTCGGCCTCCGAGAGGGCACGGACGGCCGGGCGGGGCTTCTCGGCCCGCCGGACCGGACCCTGCTTGAGCACCAGCTTCCCGATGCAGCGCCAGCCGTAATAGGTGTTGACCCGGTCGATCACCACGGGGGCGAGGTGCTGCATCTCCAGCGCGAAGGCGCTCTCGACCCTGACCACGAGGGTAGCGGGGTCGGGCCGCGCCTCCGGGTCCGCATGGGGGCCTTTGCGCTTCCACTCGATCTTGAGGGGCTGGGTGAAGGCGGCCAGGCGCTCGCCGACGATGTCCGGCCAGGCGACGATCACGTCCGAGGTGGCGAAGCCCTGCGCCGCAAGGCTCGGGCCGAGGCACGAGTCGAGAAAATCGGCAAGGGGGCGAGGGCGGGGCCTGGGCCTCGGCTGGCGCATGTTGATTTCGATCCAAAAGCCGCGTTGGAATCTTCCGACAGGACCGGTATTCCACGACACATGTTAACGTCCGCCTTGCGCGTCACCAAGCCCGACCCCGCCGATCTGCTCGCCTGGTACGACCGTCACCGGCGCGACCTGCCATGGCGCGCGAAGCCCGGCGAAACCGCGGACCCTTACCGTGTCTGGCTGTCCGAGATCATGCTGCAGCAGACGACCGTGGCGGCCGTAAAACCTTTCTATCAGCGCTTTCTCGAACGCTTCCCCACCGTCACGGCCCTGGCGGAGGCACCCGTCGAGGCTGTGATGCAGGCCTGGGCAGGGCTCGGCTATTATTCCCGCGCCCGCAACCTCCATGCCTGCGCGAAAGCGGTTGTGGACAAGCATGGCGGGAGCTTTCCGGCGATCGAGGCCGAACTCCTGAAGCTCAAGGGCGTCGGCGCCTATACGGCGGCTGCGGTGGCGGCCATCGCGTTCGGAGAACCGGCCGCGGCGGTCGACGGCAATGTAGAGCGGGTGGTGTCCCGGCTCTTCGCAATCGAGGATCCGCTCCCCAAAGCCAAGCCTCAGATTCGGGCCCTGACCCAGGAGATGGTCCCGACGGACCGTCCGGGGGATTTCGCCCAGGCCCTCATGGATCTAGGCGCCACCATCTGCACGCCGAAACGGCCCGCCTGCGCCTTATGTCCATGGATGAAGCCCTGCCGGGCCCGGGCCGCTGGCCTGCAGGAGACCTTTCCGAGGAAGCAGAAGAAGGAGACCGGGCCCCTGCGCAAGGGCGCAGCCTTCGTGGTGCTGCGCGCCGACGACAGCGTGCTCCTGCGGACCCGCCCGCCCCAGGGGCTTCTCGGCGGCATGGCCGAGGCGCCCACGAGCGCCTGGGAAACCGATTACGAGCCCTCCCGCGCCGTGCTGGACGCCCCCATCGAGGCCCGCTGGCAGCGCCTCCCGGGCACGGTACGTCACGTCTTCACGCATTTCCCCCTCGAGCTGACCGTGCTCTTCGCCAAGGTCCCGAAAGGCACGCCCGCCCCGGACGACATGCGTTGGACGCCGCGCCGGGAGCTGCCCGGCGAGGCCTTGCCGGGCGTCATGAAGAAGGTGCTGGCCCATGCTCTGGGGGAGGCGGCACCCGTAAAAGGGACGCCGAAGGGGAAGCGCGCTCAGTCGGCCTGACGGGTTCCGGCGAGTGCGTCGCGCTCGCGCCGGAACAGGTCGACCAGAGCGGCCGAGACCCGGGCGACGCTCTCCCGGTCGCGGCCGCGCCGGTGGGTGACGAGGAAGATGTCCTCGACCATCTCGTCGGTCGGATCCGCCACGCGCACGAGTTCCGGCTCGGCGTCCCCCAGCCAGCAGGGCAGCACGGCTGCCCCCAGGCCCGCCTTCGTGGCCTGATAGCGAATCGGCACGTCCCCGATCCTCGCCGCAATGGGGCGGCCGTTTGCGTAGTGCGCGATGAAGGCGGCCTGCCGGGACAGGTTGGGATCTTCCGGTGGCACGATCACGGCGGCGACGTCCGGCGTGCGGGCATAGATCGCGAAGGCGATGCGGCCGATCTTGCGGACGATCAGGTCCTCCTCCTCGGGCATCCGCCGCAGCCGCAGGGCGATGTCCGCCTCCGCGGCCGCGAGATCCGCCTTCCGCCGCATGGGGATATAGGCGATCTCGGTCGGAGCCGTGGCGCTGGCGAGCCTTGCCGCATGGTGCGACAGGAACATGGTCACCGACATGGTCGCAGTCAGCCGCACCGGGGCCTCCGGGTCGGGCCGATAGGCAGCCGCGAGCTTGGGGACGGAGCGGGCAGCCTCCGCCATGGGGGAGGCCGCCTCCAGCACGGCACGCCCCGCATCTGTGAGGTTCAGGCTGTTGGGGCCGCGCTGGAACAGATCGACGCCGAGGCATTCCTCCAGGGTGCGCACGCGCCGCGCAATGGTCGGCTGGCTCTGGCCCAGCGCCCGTCCGGCGCCGTTCATCGATCCATGAGCCACCACAGCCAGAAAGATCTTGAGGTCGTCCCAGGACGGTTCCGCCTGGGCGTCCCGGGATGGGTCGAGAGAAGGAGAATCCATGAAACGAGATTAAAGCCGTTGGGTCGGTCGCGCATAGGGGCATGTCTCCGGCGGAGCGTTCGCGCCACCATCGTGCCTCCCGCGACCCGACACAGCCCGCCAGTCTCGTGGGAGCCGTCTTCATTCCTGGGGAGGTGAGGCTGGGCCTCGCGCATCACTCTAGGGCGCCGCAGCGGGGGCTCCTCGGTACAGATCTCGGGTGTTCTCGGGAAGCGCACCGCGGCTCTCCTCCCTTGTGGGGAGGGAAATCTGCCGTGCCACTCCGTCATTCCGGGATGGTCCGCAGGACCAGGCCCGGAACCCATAAACACCAACATTTCAGAACATGCGGCTACGGCAGTCGTTACATCCCATTCTGCACCGCCAGCGGTTATGGGTTCCGGGCTCGCCTACGGCGCCCCGGAATGACGGTGTACTCCCCGTCATGGCCGGGGCTGTCCCGGCTACCCACTCCTTTTCCACGGCGCGAAACAAAAATCCCCGGGACAAGCCCGGGGATGAATGTAAGGAAATGACGCAAGCAGTTCCTTACCAAGCCGGGATGATCGCGCCCTTGAAGCGGGTGTCGAGGAAGGCGGCGACTTCCGGGGACTGGTAGGAGGCCACGAAGGTCTTGATCTCGGGGCGGTTCTCCTCGCCCTGCCGGGCCGCGATGAAGTTGGCGTAAGGATTGCCCTCGCGCGCCTCGACGGCGATCGTGTCCTTGCGGATGTCGAGGCCTCCGTTGATGGCGTGGTCGGTGTTGATCACCGCCGCGTCGAGATCGGGCAGGGCGCGGGGAAGCTGCGCGGCATCGAGCTCGGAGAAGACGAGGCCCTTCGGGCTCTCGGCGATGTCGAGGAGGCTCGGCGACAGGCCCTTGCCGTCCTTCAGCTTGATGAGGCCCTGTGCGGCCAGGAGGTTGAGGGCGCGCCCGCCGTTGCTCGGATCGTTCGGAAGGCCGATCTTGGCGCCCTTCGGCAGGTCGGCCACGGCCTTGAGCTTCTTGGAATAGAGCCCGATCGGCTGGACGAACGTGAAGCCGACAGGCACGATCTTATAGCCGCGCGCCGCGATCTGGGCGTCGAGATAGGGCTTGTGCTGGAAGGCGTTGGCGTCGAGGTCGCCGCGGGCGAGCGCCTCGTTGACGAGGGCGTAATCGGAGAACGGCACGAGCTGCACGGTCAGCCCCTTGGTGGCCGCGACCTTCTTCACCACCTCGGCGACCTCCTCCTCGGCGCCGGACATGACCCCGACCTTGATGGTCTGGTCGGCGGCAGCGGCAGGCAGCGTCGTCGCAAGGGCCGTGCCGAGGACGAGGGTTGCAGAGAGAAGTGTGCGGCGGGTGATGTCGAACATGGGTTTCAACCTTTCAAGGCGCATTCGGTCGCCGGCCGTGAAGGGCCGGGCGGACATTGCGGTTCTGGAGGGGAGGGGATCAGGCCGTGAGGCGTCGCGGCCGGCAGGTCCCGGCGGGCATTCGGCCCGGCAGGAGAAGCGGCAGAGAATGAAGGCGCGTCATGGCACAGATCCCGTGAACCACGAGGCGGAGGTCGCTCCGTGGCGCTTTAGCGTTTGATGACGCGGCGCAAGCTGCTCGTCTCAAATCACCGCGGCTGACGGGCGGTCGGAACCGCCCATCAGCAAAGGAACCATGCGTCGGGTCGGACGCTATGTCAACCGAAATGTTCTTTTTATGAAACGCGTCGGATGGCGGATGCCGGTCAGTAGGCGCGGGCGATGCAGAAATCGACGGTTTCGAGGAGGGCCTGCTTCATCGGCCCGTTCGGGAAGAGCGCGAGGGCGTCGCGGGCCATGGCGCCGTAATGCCTGGCGCGCTCGATGGTGTCCTCAAGCGCCCGGTGGCGGCGCATGATCGCGATGGCCTGGTCGAGATCCGTATCGCCCGCCTCGCCCTGCTCCAGGGCACGCCGCCAGAAGGCGCGCTCCTCGTCCGAGCCGCGCCGGAAGGAAAGCACCACCGGCAGGGTGATCTTGCCCTCGCGGAAATCGTCGCCCACGTTCTTGCCGAGCGTTGCGGCCGTACCGCCGTAATCGAGAGCATCGTCCACGAGCTGGAACGCGATGCCGAGATTCATCCCGTATGAGCGGCAGGCGGCCTGCTCGGCCTTGGGACGGTTGGCGATCACCGGGCCGACCTCGCAGGCGGCCGCGAAGAGCTCCGCGGTCTTGCCCCGGATGACCGCGAGGTATTCGTCCTCCGTGGTCTCGGTGTTCTTGGCGGCGGCGAGCTGCATCACCTCGCCCTCGGCGATCACCGTGGCGGCGGCCGAGAGGATGTCGAGGGCGCGGAGCGAGCCGACCTCCACCATCATGCGGAAGGCCTGGCCGAGCAGGAAGTCGCCCACCAGGACGCTCGCCTCGTTGCCCCACTTGATACGGGCCGCGATCTTGCCCCGGCGCATGTCGCTCTCGTCCACCACGTCGTCGTGGAGGAGGGTGGCGGTGTGCATGAACTCGACGCTGGCCGCGAGCTTCACGTGCCCGTCGCCCTCGTAGCCCGAGAGGCCGGCGGTCGCGAGGGTCAGCATCGGGCGCAGGCGCTTGCCACCGGACGAGATGAGGTGGTTCGCCACCTCGGGGATCATGGTGACGTCGGAGCCGGTCCGCGACAGGATCATCGCATTGACCCGCTCCATGTCCGAGGACACAAGGGAGACGAGCTTCTCGATGCTCGCATTCCGCTCAGGATGCTTGTCTTCGAAGGGTACGACGACGCCCACGCTCTCAACCCGGGTTGCCGGCGCAGGACGCCGGAAGGAATATCTGGACACCGTGGCATGGCGGATCTCATGCAGCAATGCGGAGCTTGCCGCAGGAGGAGCCCGGCGCCGATGGTCGAAATCGTCAGAAGCAGCGATCTCGTTCTGATCGGCTTCCTACAATCCTTGTTGGAAAACGCCAATATCCCCGTTCTGGTCGCCGACATGCATATCAGCGCGCTGGAGGGCATGACCGGCGCCTTTCCGCGCCGCATCCTGGTTCCGGACGACCATGTCGCCCAGGCGAGGCGCCTCATCCGGGAAGCGGGGCTCGATGCCGAGCTGCGCCATGTCTGACGTCACGACCGATTCGCTCCTCGACGGGCGCGTCTCCCTGCTTCAGCCGCGAAAGGGTCACCGGGCAGGCACCGATGCGGTCCTGCTCGCGGCCGCGGCACCCGTCCGACCGGGCGACAGGGTGATCGACGTGGGGGCCGCCACGGGCGCCGTCGGCCTCATGGTGGCGGCCCGGGAGAAGGCCGCGGACCTCGTCTTCGTGGAGCGTGACCCTGATCTCGCGGAACTCTGCCGCCAGAATTGCCGGGAGAACGGCGTGGACGCGGCGGTGGCGGTGGCGGATGTGCTCGACCGCGCGGCGCGGCGGGCAGCAGGGCTCGCGGCCGAAAGCGCCGACCTCGTCCTCACTAATCCGCCCTTCCTGGAGGAGGGGCGCTCACGCCTGTCGCCAGATCCCGGCCGCTCGGCCGCCCATGCCCTCCCGGCCGGTGGGCTCGAGGCCTGGCTTGCCGCCTGCATGGCGCTCCTCCGGCCCGGGGGACGGCTCGTCCTCATCCATCGCGCCGACCGGCTCGGGGAATGCCTCGCGGCCGTGGCGGGACGGCTCGGCGATCTTGCGGTCCGGTTCGTCCATCCGACGGCTGACCGTCCGGCGATTCGCCTGCTTCTGTCGGGCACGAAGGGCAGCCGCGCCCCCCTAGCGGTCCTGCCGCCCCTTGTGCTGCACGGTCCGGAAGGGCGTTTCACGCCCCTGGCAGCCGGGATCCATCGGGGTGAGGCCGGATTGTCGTGACGCGGGGCGCATGAAAAAGGGCGCCTGAGGGCGCCCCATTTCGTTCGATTTGTGGAAGACCCGCTCAGCGGCAGATCCGAACCGGGCGGCTCACCCAGCGATAGCCGTTCCAGACCCGCTCGGGGCGCACCCAGCAGCGCACGGCCGGGCGATAGGGCCGGCCGTAATAGCCATAGCGGGGCGGCGGGGGACGGTGCCAGCGGCGATAATGACCGGGCGGAGGGCCGTAATACTGCACGGTCTCGACGAAGGGACGCTCCTGATACCCCGGATAGAAGGGCTGGGCCGAGGCAGGCTGGGCGGCAACAGCGCCGAAGCCTAAGGCGCTCATGCCAATGAGACCGAAAAGAAAGTGTCGCATCTGGATCTCCTTGCTCGGGCATAGCCTGGCCGATACACAGTATCGATCGGGCTGTTCTAGGTCCTATTCTTTAAAAGAACCTAACTGAACAGACGCCAAAGGTTTCCCTAAAGGAATGTTCATCTTGGCCAATCCGGTGCAGGGTCTCCAACAACATTTCGGCCGCACTACATGAACGTCATGGCTCAAGGTTCCCTGATCTCCCGTCTCCCCGAGCGCTTGCAATTTCTTGTCCCGGCCCGGTTCCGCGCCCGTCTGCCGGTCGTGCCGGTGGTGCGCCTGTCCGGCGCCATCGGGATGGCGATGCCGTTGCGGCCGGGGCTGTCCATCACCCAGCTTGCGCCGGTGCTGGAGCGGGCCTTCTCGCTCAAGGGCGCGAAGGCGGTTGCCCTCGTGGTGAATTCCCCCGGCGGCTCGCCCGCCCAGTCTCATCTGATTTTCCGGCGCATCCGGGCGCTTGCGGAGGAAAAGAAGCTGCCGGTCTTCGCCTTCGTGGAGGATGCGGCGGCATCGGGCGGCTACATGATCGCCTGCGCGGCCGACGAGATCTTCGCCGATCCCTCGTCGATCGTCGGCTCGATCGGCGTCGTGTCCGCCGGTTTCGGCTTCGACCGGCTCATCGAGCGCTTCGGGATCGAGCGGCGCGTCTACACGGCCGGCGAGAAGAAGGCCATGCTCGATCCCTTCCAGCCGGAGGATCCGCGGGACGTGGCCCGGCTCAAGGACCTGCAGCGGCACATTCACGAGGTCTTTGTCGGCCTCGTACGCTCCCGGCGCGGGGCCAAGCTCGACGAGACCGAGCCGGACCTGTTCTCCGGCGCCTTCTGGGTTGGGGAGCAGGCGGTGCGCCTCGGACTCGCCGACGGGGTCGGCGACATCCGCACGATCCTGCGCCAGCGCTATGGGGACGAGGTTCAGCTGCGGCTCATCGAGCCCCCGCGCCCGCCGCTCCTCGGCCGGCTCCTCGGCCGCCGCGCCCTGGGCGAGACGGGTCTCGTGGATCCATCCGCGATGCTCGGCGCCCTGGAGGAGCGGGCCGCCTGGGCCCGGCTGGGGCTGTAAGACGTTGTTTTGTCATGGTTGGCCATGGCAAGTGAGATGTGAGGTCGGGACGAAGCGCGACGGAATTCCCTCCCCCTTGTGGGGAGGGTTAGGGTGGGGGTGTGGGCGCTGAACTCAATCGAGCTTGGCGCTCACACCCCCACCTCCAGCTCCTCCCCACAAGGGGGAGGAGAGCTGCACAGCGCTTCCTGCGAATATTCGAGGTCCGTGGAGAGGAGAGCAGCGACGCGCTTCCCGCACTCCCCGATAGCTGCCCCGAACCCTTGACTTGCGCGGCCCTGCATCTCAAGGGTGCGGATCACACATCCTCAAGACCGGACGCCGACATGACGAGCGATGAAGCGCATATGAATCCTGCGCGGTCCTTCCAGGGTCTCATCCTGACGCTCCAGCGCTATTGGGCGGAGCAGGGCTGCGTCATCCTCCAGCCCTACGACATGGAGATGGGCGCCGGCACCTTCCATCCGGCCACGACCCTGCGGGCTTTGGGTCCCAAGCCCTGGCGCGCGGCCTATGTGCAGCCTTCCCGCCGCCCGAAGGATGGGCGCTACGGCGAGAACCCGAACCGGCTTCAGCATTATTATCAGTTCCAGGTGATCCTGAAGCCGAACCCGCCGGACATCCAGAACCTCTACGTGAAGTCCCTGGAGGCCATCGGCATCGACACCGCCGTGCACGACATCCGCTTCGTCGAGGACGATTGGGAGAGCCCGACCCTCGGCGCCTGGGGGCTGGGCTGGGAATGCTGGTGCGACGGCATGGAAGTGTCGCAGTTCACCTACTTCCAGCAGGTGGCCGGCTTCGAATGTGCCCCCGTGGCGGGCGAGCTCACTTATGGCCTTGAGCGCCTGGCCATGTATCTCCAGGGCGTCGAGTCGATCTACGACCTCAATTTCAACGGCCAGGAGGGCGACCGGAAGGTCACCTACGGGGACATTTTTCGGCAGGCCGAGCAGGAATATTCCCGGCACAATTTCGAATATGCCGACACCGAGATGCTGTTCCGCCATTTCCGCGACGCGGAGGCGGCCTGCCGCAAGTATCTGGAGGAGGGCGAGCCGAAGCCAGGCGCCAACGACCAGCGCCACCTCATGGCCCAGCCCGCCTACGACCAGGCCATCAAGGCGAGCCACATCTTCAACCTTCTCGATGCCCGGGGGGTGATCTCGGTCACCGAGCGCCAGAGCTACATCCTGCGCGTCCGCGAGCTCGCCAAGGCCTGCGGCGCCGCCTGGCTGAAGACGGAAGGCGGCGGCGTAACCGCCTTTTCACCCTCCCCTTGAGGGGGAAGTTCCGATGGGACGGAGCGCGATGCGAGGAGCGTAAGCGCGACGGTTTTCCCTCCCCCTTGTGGGGAGGGCTAGGGTGGGGGTGTAAGCGCTAAGTTGGATTCAGTCCTGCGCCGACACCCCCACCTCCAGCTCCTCCCCACAAGGGGGAGGAGAGCAGGGCAGCGCTTTCCCAGGAACACCCGAGATCCGTGGGAAGGAGAGCCGTGCAGTGCGTCCCGGGAGCTCACGGGCTCGAAGGCAAATGTGGCGCATTCGACCGGAATCGTTGCAAGGTTACGAACTGCTTCGGTACAAATGCTAGACTAACAATGCCGTCGACCCGTAAGCCAGGAACGTTGCGTGCCCGATCGCTTCGCCGGCGCATGACCGAAGCGGAGAAGCGCCTCTGGTGGCACCTCAAGCGCGTTCCGGTGGAATCCGGTCATTTCCGTCGTCAATCTCCCATCGGGCCCTATGTGGCCGATTTCGTCCATCATACGGCCAGACTGATCGTGGAGGTGGATGGCAGCCAGCATGGGTTCGACCAGGGCCTCCGGAGCGATGCGGTCCGCACGGAATGGCTCGCCGCAGAGGGCTACCGCGTCCTCCGGTTCTGGAATAACGAAGTGATGCTCCAGATCGATGTCGTACTCGACACGATCCATGCGGCTCTTTACACCGCATCCTCAAACGGCGCTGGCGCCGGCACCCCCACCCCCAGCCCCTCCCCACAAGGGGGAGGGGAGTGAGCGCGACGACTTCCATGCCCGATCTTCTCCTCGAACTCTTCTCCGAAGAAATTCCCGCCCGGATGCAGCGGCGTGCCGCTGAGGACCTGAAGAAGCTCGTGACGGATGCGCTCGTGGAGCGCGGTTTCGTCTACGAGGGGGCCCAGGCCTTCGCGACGCCGCGGCGGCTGGCGCTCAACATCGTCGGCCTGCCCGTGAAGGGCCAGGACGTGCGCGAGGAGCGCAAAGGGCCGCGCGTCGGCGCCCCGGAGGCGGCCGTCCAGGGCTTTCTCAAGAGCGCGGGGCTCTCCTCCCTCGATGAGGCGAAGATCGAGAAGGATCCCAAGAAGGGCGAGTTCTACGTGGCGCTGATCGAGCGTCCGGGCCGGGCCACCCAGGACGTGCTGGCGGAGATCCTTCCCCAGATCGTGAAAAGCTTCCCGTGGCCGAAATCGATGCGCTGGGGTGCTGCTTCCCGAGAGCCCGGCTCCTTGCGCTGGGTCAGGCCCCTGCAATCCATCGTCTGCACCTTCGGGCCCGAGACCGAGGATCCGGAGGTGGTGCGCTTCTCGGTGGATGGGGTCGAGGCCGGAAATGAGACCTACGGCCATCGCTTCATGGCGCCCGGCGCCATCAAGGTGCGCCGCTTCGACGATTATGCGCCTGCCCTCGAGCGCGCCAAGGTGGTGCTCGACGCTGACCGGCGCAAGGACATGATCCTGCACGATGCCCGCGACCTCGCCTTTGCGCAGGGGCTGGAGCTCGTCGAGGACGAGGGCCTCCTGGAGGAGGTGGCCGGGCTCGTGGAATGGCCCGTGGTGCTCATGGGCTCCTTCGACGAGGCCTTCCTCGACATTCCGCCGGAGGTGATCCGCGCCACGATCCGCGCCAACCAGAAATGCTTTGTGCTGCGTGACCCGCGCACCGACAAGCTCGCCAACAAGTTTCTTCTCACCTCGAACCTCGCGGCGACGGACGGCGGCGCGACCATCGTGGGCGGGAACGAGCGCGTGGTCCGCGCCCGTCTCTCGGACGCCAAGTTCTTCTGGGAAACCGACCAGAAGGTGAAGCTGGAGGACCGGCTCGAAAAGCTGAAATCCATCGTGTTCCACGAGAAGCTCGGCACGCAATACGAACGCGTGGAGCGCATCGCGGCGCTCGCGAAGGAACTCGCGCCCCTCGTCGACGCCAATCCGGCCGAGGCGGAGCGCGCAGCCCGTCTCGCCAAGGCCGACCTCGTCACCGAAATGGTCGGCGAATTCCCCGAGCTGCAGGGCCTCATGGGCCGTTATTACGCGGCGATCCAGGGCGAGCCCGTCAGCGTCGCGGCGGCTATCGAGGAGCACTACAAGCCCCTCGGCCCCTCCGACCGGGTGCCGACCGATCCGGTCTCGGTCGCGGTGGCACTCGCGGACAAGATCGACACCCTCGTGGGCTTCTGGGCCATCGACGAGAAGCCGACGGGCTCGAAGGACCCGTATGCGCTGCGGCGCGCGGCGTTGGGCGTTGTTCGCCTCATTCTGGAGAACGAGATTAGGCTTGACCTGCCGGCATTCTTGGCCGCGCAACACGGCAGACTTTCGTCCGCAATTTATCGAAGTAATTCTGAACTCGCCGCCCGTCCGCTTAAAGCTGCCCTATCAATCGTTCCTGATCCAAGATTGTCCGCGGAATTCACGAAGTTCATGGAGGGCTTCGAGAAAGGATTCCGGCAGAAAATGCTGGAAATGGCCCTACTTGATTTAGAGGATCTCCTATCCTTCTTCGCCGACCGCCTGAAGGTCTATCTGCGCGATCAGGGTGCGCGGCACGATCTCATCGATGCGGTGTTCGCGCTCGAAGGACAGGACGATCTGCTCATGATCGTGCGGCGCGTCGAGGCGCTCGGGCGCTTCCTCGACACGGAGGATGGTGCGAATCTTCTCGCGGGCTTCCGCCGCGCGGCGAACATTCTCCGCATCGAGGAAAAGAAGGACGGGCGCTCTTACGATGCGGCGCCGAATCAGCAGCTCGTTCACGAGCGCGGCCTGCCGGAAGAGAAGGTGCTGCTCGAAGTGCTGGAGGCGGCCTCCGCCCATGCGCGCGAACATGTGATGCGCGAGGATTTCGAGGGCGCCATGCGGGCGCTCGCAGCCCTGCGCCCGGCCGTGGATGCCTTCTTCGACAAAGTGACGGTGAATGCCGAGGATGCGGAGATGCGGGAGAACCGCCTGCGACTCTTGAACGCAATCCGCGAAGCGACTCGGACTGTTGCGGATTTTTCCCGTATCGAGGGGTGAGGGCGCATTCTGCCCTCGCTGTTGCAGCGAGGGCACAGCATTGCGGACAGCTTCGCGGTAGGCAGGCCGCAACTCAGTTTCTCTCGGTCCCATTGTGATGATTCTTCGTCGCCTTCTGCCGTGCGCTCTTCTGGGCGTGTCCCTTGCCGCGTGCCAAAGCGTTCAGACACCGCCCCAGGCTGCCGCCGAGGCGGATCCTTACGCGGGCTGGTATGTCGGCCTCGCGCCCGACAAGCCCTACGACATTCCGCTGGTTGATCGCAGCAGGATGGATGCGAAGTACGCCCGCCAGACGGTGGAGTACAAAGGCCCCGAGAAGCCGGGCAGCATCGTGGTCGATATCGACGAGCGCATGCTCTACCTGGTCCAGCCGGACAACAAGGCGATCCGCTACGGCGTCGGCGTCGGCAAGCAGGGCTTTTCCTGGAAGGGCGTCGCCTCGGTCGGCCGCAAGGGAGTCTGGCCCGCCTGGTCGCCCACCAAGACCATGGTCAGCATCAAGCCCGACCTGCCGCGCTACCGCGAGGCCGGTCTCGACAACCCGCTCGGCGCCCGCGCCCTCTACCTCTACCAGGGCGGCCGCGACATCCTGTTCCGCATCCACGGCACCAATGAGCCCTGGAGCATCGGCGAGCAGGTCTCGTCCGGCTGCGTACGCATGCTTAACGAGGACGTCGCGGATCTTTACGAGCGCGTTCCCGTCGGCGCCACAGTCTACGTGAAGCGCAACGGCCGCTACCGGGTCTGAGACATCGCGCATCGTGCATCGCGATCCGCCGGAGCCACCGCTCCGGCGGACTTTCTTTGCGCGGGTGCCTGATTCTTCGGAGAGGCACCTCCTTTCGCTAAATTCCACGCGAAAGGAGCGGCTCTTTCCTTAACCTGGCCGTTCAACAGTTCCCGGCCGGTCGCCGAGGAAACAAATCCCGGACAATGATGACATTCCGGGATGGAGCGCCGCGACCGCCTTTGCGTCTGATCCGGCACCGTCAGCGGCCAGGGGGTTCCATGCTCTGCGTGGCCCTTCAAATCGGACAGGCTTTCGGCAATCCGGAATGACGGTGTGTGTTTCACCTCTCCCCACCGGGGAGGGAACACGGCGCTTAGATGGTGAAGAAGTCGTGATAGGTCATTTTGAGGCCCTTCTTGAGGATGGCGAAGGCTACCGCCTTGTGGGCACCGTTGCCGTCGTCGTCGTAGTAGAGAGCGCCCTTCTTCTTGTCGTAGACGATGCGGTCGTCCTTGTCGTGGGCTTTGGCGCCGACATAGAACATCTTGCTCGACAGGGCGGCCGGCTTCTTGAGAGTGCCCTTGGAGCCGATCTTGAAGTACTTGTTCTCCAGGTAGATCGTATCGTCCTTGACGACGAAGTCGGTGATCTTGTCGGTGTTCTTCTTCGCCTTCGGATTGGTGTCGAACACGAAGATGTCCCGCCCCGTGCCGCCCGTGAGCACATCCGCGCCAAGGCGGCCCCACAGCCAGTCGGCACTGTTCCCGCCCGTTAGATGGTCGGCCTTCGACGTCCCATGGAGAGCGAGAGCCGCGGAGCCCGAAGGAGCCGACGGTGCAGGAGACGGTGCGGGAGACGGTGTGGGGGACGGTACAGGAGACGGTGCGGCATAGATCGGGGCCGCAAGGGACAGATCGCCGAATGTCAGGGTTTCGACATTCCTCAGCACATCCTTGCCGTCGCCTTCGGGGCGCGCGTCGGTGACCGTGACGGTCCCGTCCGCATTGGCCACGATGGTGTAGCTGTCTCGGGTGCCCGAAAACACGGCGGTGTCGGCCCCCGAGCCGCCATCCAGAACATCGTTTCCGGCTCCGCCCTCCAGGCGGTCCGTCCCCGCATCGCCCGAGAGGAGATCCGCGCCGCCTTTGCCGACCAGGATATTGTCGACGTCATTGCCCGTGAGGCGGTCGCCGGCCGACCCACCGACGAGGTTCTCGATTCCGGTCAGGACATCGTTGCCGGCTCCGGTATCCTGCACGGTCTCGAGCCGGAGATCCACCGTGACGATGACCGCACCATCATAGACGGCGGTATCGAGACCATCGCCCCCATCGAGGACGTCGTTGTCGGCACCGCCTTCCAGCGTATCGTTGCCTCCCGCGCCGCTCAGGCTGTCGGAGCCTGTCAGCCCCTTGAGCAAATTGCCGCCGTTACTGCCTGTGATCGTGTCGGCGGCCGCGCCGCCGATGACATTCTCGAAGTTCACGAAAGTATCGGTGCCCCAGAGGCTGGTCTGTGCCGTCGTGAGCCCGAGATCCACATGAACAGGTGCCGCGGCATCGACGGAAGATTCGTAGCTGAGCGTGTCGATGCCATCACCGGCATCGATGGAATCGCTGCCGAGTCCATCCCAGAAGACATCGTTCGCGGCTCCGCCGAGCGCCGTGTCGTTCCCCGTTCCCAGGATGATCTTGCCCGTGACCGTTCCCTGCCGGCTATCTACGAAGTCGTTGCCGGCGCGAAGATCGATATTGCCGATAACGGCACCGCGGTTGATGAACTCATTGTCGAAAGCGCTTCCTCGGAAGGCAAGAACGGTTCCGCCGAGCGTGCCGGTATTGGTGACGACGGTTGCGACACCCGCCGTGTCGGCCAGGATGATGCCGTGGCTGCCGGCCTGAATGAAGCCGCTGTTTGTGATGGTGTAATTGTTACCGATCGCAACGATCCCGTTGCCTGTAGTCACGATCGAGCCGCTGTTCTCGACGATCGTCTCGTGGCCATAGGCTTGAATGCCGGTTTTCGCCTCGATCGAGCCGTTATTCAGCACCACGCTGTTGCCGTCGCCCATGCTGATCCCGAACTGCATGGCGTCGATATGGCCATGGTTGATGACCGTTGCCTTCTTTTGAAGGGCGATGCCGTAGCCCGTCGTCGCCGTAATGGAGGCCTGGGCATAGACCACGATGTTGTAGGAGTCGCGTGTCGTCGACGGGTCGTAGATTCCGCCCCCGGCAGACAGGGACCCATACACGAAGATGCTGCCGCCTGCGCCTGCCGTGGCGTCGATTCCAAAACCGTCGTCCGGGCCGACGATGCCGATCCCAGGATTGACCGTAACGGAACTCTGGTCGGCCGTGAGAGTAACTGTCGAGGGAGGGGTGGTATCGATGATAATGGGTGAGGGCATGGGCGGTCCGCGAGTATCGGTTAAATGAAACATTATACTCAGATGAAATGAACTCCCCATTGCCAGAGGCCGTGGGCGAAACGGCCTTCGGCGAATGCCCCCAGCAGGAACCTTGGCCATTCAGGTTGCGTTTTGGTTCGGCATGCTTCAAGCCAGCACCTGCATGACGGCAGGTCATATGAGCCAAAGGGGCGGAAGATGACAAAGTGGGTCTATGCCTTCGGAGACGGCAAGGCTGAGGGCGAAGCCGGGATGAAGAACCTGCTCGGCGGCAAGGGCGCCAACCTCGCCGAGATGTCCAACCTGGGTCTCCCAGTCCCGCCCGGCTTCACCATCACGACCGAAGTCTGCACCTATTATTACGATCATGAGCGCTCCTACCCGCCGGAGCTGAAGGGCGAGGTCGAGAAGGCGCTCGCCTTCGTGGGCAGCCTCACGGGCCGCACCTTCGGGGATGCCGAGACCCCGCTCCTCGTCTCGGTGCGCTCCGGCGCCCGGGCCTCCATGCCCGGCATGATGGACACTGTGCTCAATCTCGGCCTCAACGACCTCACCGTGCAGGCCCTGGCGAAGGGCGCCGGCGACGAGCGTTTCGCCTACGATTCCTACCGCCGCTTCATCACCATGTATTCGAACGTGGTGCTGGGCCTCGAGCATCATTATTTCGAGGAAGCCCTCGACGAGTACAAGGACCGGCGCGGCTATACCCTCGACACGGACCTCTCGGCCGACGACTGGAAGGCGCTCATCCCGCGCTACAAGGCCATCGTCGAGAAGGAGCTGGGCCGTGCCTTCCCTCAGGACCCGGAGGAGCAGCTCTGGGGCGCCATCGGGGCGGTGTTCGGCTCCTGGATGAACAACCGCGCCATCAAGTATCGCGAGCTTCACGGCATCCCGGCGAGCTGGGGCACGGCCGTGAACGTGCAGGCCATGGTCTTCGGCAATATGGGCGAGACCTCGGCCACCGGCGTCGCCTTCACGCGCAACCCCTCCACGGGTGAGAGGGAGCTTTACGGTGAGTTCCTCATCAATGCGCAGGGCGAGGACGTGGTGGCGGGCATCCGCACCCCGCAGGATATCACCGAGAAGGCGCGTGTGGCGTCCGGCTCCGACAAGCCCTCCATGGAGAGGGCGATGCCGGAGGCCTACAACGAGTTGGTGCGCATCTACGGCATCCTGGAGAAGCACTACCGTGACATGCAGGACATGGAATTCACGGTCGAGAAGGGCAAGCTCTGGATGCTCCAGACCCGCAACGGCAAGCGCACCGCGAAGGCGGCCCTGCGCATCGCCGTGGAGCTCGCCTCCGAGGGGCTGATCACCCAGGAAGAGGCGATCACCCGGGTCGAGCCCGCGGCGCTCGACCAGCTTCTCCATCCCACCATCGATCCCAAGGCGGACCGCAAGGTTCTGGCCATGGGCCTGCCGGCCTCGCCGGGCGCGGCCTCCGGCGAGATCGTGTTCAATTCCGAGGATGCGGAAGCGGCCAAGAAGGCGGGGCGCAAGGTCATTCTCGTGCGGATCGAGACGTCGCCGGAGGACATCCACGGCATGCATGCGGCCGAGGGCATCCTCACGACCCGCGGCGGCATGACCTCCCACGCGGCCGTGGTGGCGCGCGGCATGGGCAAGCCCTGCGTGTCCGGCGCCGGATCCATCCGGGTCGACTACAATGCGCAGACCATGATCGTCGCCGGCCAGACCCTGAAGAAGGGCGACATCATCACCGTCGACGGCGGCAACGGGCAGGTGCTGCTGGGCCAGGTGAAGATGCTGCAGCCGGAGCTGTCGGGCGAATTCGCGACTCTCATGGGCTGGGCCGACAAGGTCCGCCGCATGAAGGTGCGCGCCAATGCCGAGACGCCCCTCGATGCGAAGACGGCGCGCAATTTCGGCGCGGAGGGAATCGGCCTCTGCCGCACGGAACACATGTTCTTCGAGGGCGACCGCATCGTCGCGGTCCGCGAGATGATTCTTGCGGACGACGAGGCGGGCCGCCGCGCGGCGCTGGCGAAGCTCCTGCCGATGCAGCGGGCCGATTTCGTCGAACTGTTCACGATCATGAGCGGGCTGCCCGTCACGATCCGCCTTCTCGATCCGCCGCTGCACGAGTTCCTGCCGCACACGGAAGCCGAGATGGAGGAAGTCGCGGAGGCGATGAACGCTCCGGTCGAGAAGCTGAAGCGCCGCGCCGTGGAGCTCAACGAGTTCAATCCAATGCTCGGCTTCCGGGGCTGCCGCCTGGCGGTCGCCTATCCGGAAATCGCCGAGATGCAGGCCCGCGCCATCCTGGAGGCGGCCGTCGAGGCGGGGCGTGCCACCGGCAAGCCCATCGTGCCCGAGATCATGGTGCCCCTCGTCATGACCAAGGCGGAGCTGGACTTGGTGAAGGCGCGCATCGTCGCCATGGCCGAGGCGGTCCACAAGGAGACGGGCGTCGCGGTGGAATATCAGGTCGGTACGATGATCGAGCTGCCGCGCGCGGCCCTGCGGGCCGGCGATATCGCCGGAGCGGCCGAGTTCTTCTCCTTCGGCACCAACGACCTCACCCAGACGGCGCTCGGCATCTCGCGCGACGATGCGGCTTCCTTCCTCGGGAGCTATACCCAGAAGGGCATTCTCGCGGCCGATCCTTTCGTCACCATCGACCAGGAGGGCGTGGGCGAGCTGATCCGCATCGCCGTGGAGCGCGGGCGCAAGGCACGCGAGGGCATCAAGCTCGGCATCTGCGGCGAGCACGGCGGCGATCCCGCATCCATCCACTTCTGCGAGAGCGTCGGACTCGACTACGTGTCCTGCTCTCCCTATCGTGTGCCGATCGCGCGGCTCGCGGCGGCGCAGGCCGCGCTCGGGGCTAACGCCGCCAGCCAGGCTTAAAGATAGGGACGAGAATGCTCCACAAGGGTTCGTGCCATTGCGGCAAGGTCACGTTCGAGGTCGAGACCGACCTCGAACAGGTCATGGAGTGCAACTGCTCCCATTGCAGCCGCAAGGGCTACCTGCTCAATTTCGTCCCGCGTGAAGCCCTGAAGGTCACACAGGGTGGGGACGAGCTGTCCACCTACACCTTCAACAAGCACGCCATCCAGCACCGCTTCTGCCCGACCTGCGGCTGCGCACCCTTCGCAGACGGCCAGAAACCCTCGTCGGGCGAGAAGATGGCGGCGATCAACGTGCGCTGCCTCGAGGGAATCGAACTGAGCACCCTGACGACGATCCCGGTCGACGGCCGCAGCTTCTGACCAATCCGGTGCGGTTCCGCACCAGGACGGCAGAGGGTCTGTTGCATTGTTATGTAATGACATTTATGTAGGATGAAGCTTGTCCATGCGTCAGCGATGGACGGAATGCGCAGTCATGGGATGAAGCCGGCTGGCCGGCTGGCTTTTCTTGAAAGATCAGGATGCCGCAGAGCCTCGGCACTCAGCAGGATGTTGCGTCCCGTCACTCCTTCGGGTCGCCAGCCCGGACGAACGATTCCGCCCGCACGGGCTCCGAGGCGGCGTCCATCCTGGCGGCCCTTGAGCTGACGCCGGGCTTCCTCTGCCTGTTGCGGGGTCCAGGACACGGGATCGCCTGGGCAAACGAGGAGTTCTGCCGGCTCGCCGAAGAGCAGGGCATCACCGACAGGCCCATCGCGGGCTTCGCCTTTGCGGATCCCCGGCTCATCGAGAGGCTGGATCAGGCTTATGCCACGGGTCTGCCCTTTAGCCTTCAGGAATTTCGGGTCGATCTGCGGCCCGAGGCCGGGACTTCCCCGGAGGAGCGCTTCGTCGATTTCGCCGGTCGTCCCCTTCTCGACCGGGACGGGCGCGTCGAGGGAATCGTCCTCCAGGGGACGGATGTGACCGAGCGGGTTCAAGCCGCCCTCGCGCTCAAGGCCAGCAGCGACCGGGCGGACATGATTCTCGACCTGCTGGACGACGGCTTCGTGGCCTTCGACGAGGAGTTCCACGTCCTCAGGCTGAACCCGGCCGCCCTGAAATCGGACGGGCGCGAGGAGCATGAGATCGTCGGCAAGACCCATTGGGACGCCTGGCCGACCTCGAAAGGGTCCTTCCTGGAGGATGTCTACCGCAAGTGTCTGACCGAGCAGGTTCAGGTCTGCGTGGAGCGCCGTTATCTCGGCTTCGGACAGGACCGCTGGCTCGAATTGCGAATCTGCCCCGTTCCGGGCGGTATCGTCAGCTTCTTCCGGGATGTTACCCAGCGGAAGAAGGCCGAGGAGGCCCTGCGGGCCAGCGAGGAGCGCGCCAGGGCGCTGATCGAGGCCGTTCCCCATCAGGTCTGGGAGGCCGGGCAAGACGGCCGCGCGGAATGGTTCAACGGCCGCTTCTACGATTTCACCGAGGTCTCGGTCGATGATCTCGAAAAAGGGGCCTGGAAGGATCTGATCCATCCCGACGACCAGGAGGCGACGGCCGAGGCCTGGAAGCAGGCCCTGGAGCACGGGACGGTCTTTTCCAGCGAGTTCAGGCTCCGGCGTGCGAGCGACCGGACCTATCGCTGGTTCCTGTCGACGGGCGTCCCGATCCACGACGCTGACGGCAAGGTCATCCGCTGGATCGGAACCAATACCGACATCCACGACCAGAACGTCGCCGCGCAGGAGCTCGAGGCGATGAACGCGCGGCTCGAGGAGCGCGTCGTCGAGCGCACCCGCGAGCGCGACCGCATGTGGCGCCTGTCGACGGACCTCATGATCGTGATCGACAGCCAGGGCCTCGTCGCGGCCGCGAACCCCGCCTGGAAGGCCCTGCTCGATTGGGACGAGGCCGATCTTCTCGGGGCTTCATTCACGGCACTCCTGCATCCGGACGATGCCGAGAAGGTCGGCGGATCGACCGGCGAATGTACGGGGCACCTGCGCTACGATAATCGTATTCGGCACAGGGATGGCTCCTTCCGTTGGATTTCCTGGACCATCGCGCCCGACGAGGGCTCCATTCATGCGATCGGCCGCGACGTCACGGCCGAACGCGAGGCCGCCCAGGCCCTGCTCCAGGCCGAGGAGGTGCTCCGGCAATCCCAGAAGATGGAGGCGGTCGGGCAGCTCACCGGCGGCATCGCGCACGATTTCAACAACCTCCTGACCGGGATCATCGGCAGCCTCGACCTGATCCGCACGCGCATAGCCCAGAACCGGGGCGACCGGATCGAGCGCTATATCGAGGCCGCCATGTCGTCGGCGAAGCGCGCCGCGTCGCTGACGCACCGGCTCCTCGCCTTCTCTCGCCGCCAGCCGCTGGATCCCAAGCCCGTCGACGCCAACATGCTCATCGCCGCGATGGCCGAGCTCCTGCGGCGCACGACCCGGGAGACGATCCGCGTGAAGGAGCGCTTCGCAAAGGGGCTCTGGCTCACCCATTGCGACGCGAACCAGCTCGAGAATGCCGTCCTCAACCTCGTCATCAATGCGCGCGACGCCATGCCGGACGGGGGGCGGGTCGTCATCGCGACCGCAAACCTGACCGTTGCGGACGCGGCAGCCGCCGCCGAGCATGGGGTGGCGGCCGGGGATTACGTGCTGCTTTCGGTCGCCGACGATGGAGCCGGCATGTCCCGGGACGTGATCGAAAAGGCGTTCGAACCTTTCTTCACCACGAAGCCGATGGGGCAGGGGACCGGGCTCGGCCTGTCGATGGTCTACGGCTTCGTGAAGCAGTCCGGTGGGCATGTGCGCATCACGTCCGAACTCGGGCGGGGCACGACGGTGACGATCTATCTGCCGCGGTATCTGGGCGACGAGCATCCGCCGAGCGAGAGGCCCGGAGCCGCCGGGGAGGGGCGCACGACTGCGGGAGCCACGCTGCTCGTCGTCGAGGACGAGCCGGTGGTCCGTGCGCTCGTCGTGGAAATGCTCCAGGACATGGGATACCGCGTTCTCGATGCGGCGGACGGCGCCGAGGGCCTGCGCATTCTGCAGACGACGAAGCAGATCGACCTGCTTCTCACCGATGTGGGGCTGCCGGGCCTGAACGGGCGGCAGCTCGCCGACGCCGCGCGGGAGAACCGTGCGGACCTCAAGGTCCTGTTCATGACCGGCTATGTGGAGAACAACCTGCTGAAGGAAGGCTTCCTGGGGCCGGGCATGGAGGTGATCCCGAAGCCGCTCGCCTTCGACGCCCTCGTGGACAAGATCGAGGCGATGATCCGCCGGGCGTGACGGACCATCGCCTTCAGGTTGGCTTCGCCTGCATCAGGCGAAGGCGCTCCGGGAGCGCTTCAGCCCCACGAACTGGAACTCCGCATACATCAGGACCGCGAGGCCCTGCGCGATGACGAAGGCGTAACCCGCCCGTGTCGGCTCGACCCAGCCACTGACGAGCAGCAGCAGGCTGTCCGCGGCCCAGATCACATTGCCGATCACCACCGCCCAGACGAGTCCACGGGGCAGCCGATCCCGCAGGCCGAGAGAGCCGATGAGGATCGCGTAGGGCACCAGCAGGGCGCCGGATAGGCGCAGCAAGGGCTCCGGAAGTCCGAGCGTCGAAGCGAGAGGCCCGGCTGCGAGCAGCAGAAGGAGCCCGAAGGCGCCGCTGGTGGACGCATCCGCGACCAGGGCCTGGCGCAGGAGAGGGGAGGAAACGACGACCGACATGGCAGGCTCCTTTTCGAAAGGTGTCTTGCGGTCCGGAGGCGGCCCGGGTTTCGATCCCGCCGCTCCGTCGACCGTGCCATGAGGATGGCCGGGGCCGAGGGGCGGGTCGATTACCCCGGACGTCATGGAAGCATGGCGACGCTTCCGTTATGGTCGGGTCATGTCGAACCCCATCCTGTCGAACACCACCCTCACGATCGGCGATCACCTGCGCGACTGGCGGCAGCGCCGGCGCATGAGCCAGATGGACCTCGCACTCGAGGCCGACATCTCGACCCGGCATCTCAGCTTTCTCGAGACGGGACGTTCGCAGCCGAGCCGCGAGATGGTCCTGCACCTGGCCGACCGGCTCGACATTCCCTTGCGTGAGCGAAACATCCTGCTGGTGGCGGCCGGCTATGCGCCGGTCTATTCCCAGCGCCCTCTGGACGACCCGGCTCTCCAGGCCGCGCGTCAGGCTATCGACCTGGTGCTGAAGGGGCACGAGCCTTACCCTGCGCTCGCGGTCGACCGCCACTGGTCGCTCGTGGCCGCAAATGGCGCCCTGATGCCGCTTGTCGGCGCCGTCGATCCCGTGCTCCTCAAGCCGCCCGTGAACGTGCTGCGCCTCAGCCTGCATCCGGGAGGTCTCGCTCCGCGAATCGCCAATTTCTCCGAATGGCGGGACCACATCCTGGCCCGTCTCCATCATCAGGTGGAGATGACCGCGGATGCGGTCCTGATGAAGCTGATGGACGAGCTGCGCGCCTATCCGGCCCCGGCCGGGACTTCCCGCACGCCGCATCCCCGCCAGGATTATGCGGGTGTGCTCGTGCCGCTCCGGCTCCGGTCGGAGGAGGGCGAACTGACGCTCTTCAGCACCACCACGGTCTTCGGAACCCCCGTGGACGTCACCCTGTCGGAGCTCGCCATCGAGGCCTTCTTTCCGGCCGATCCCGAGACGGCTGCGATCCTGCGGAAGAGCGCGGAGGCCGGACTTTAACCGGGCATCAACCTTAATCGGCCATAAACGGAACCGGTAGGAGCCTCCCGTTCGAGGCTCCTTGTGTCGGTTTTTGTAGGGTTTGGGTCGCGTGCGTCTTCGGTATCGTCGCTCTCGGGTGAGATGGATCTGCGCTACCACGGCGCCCTGGGCGCTGGCCGCAGGCCTCCTGGTTTCGTTCACGGCTTCGGCCAGCAACGACGTGCAATCCGGCTTCAGCTTCGCGGCCCGCAGCCCCGTGGTGCGCCTCACCGAGGCCGGTCTCGTTCCCCCCATCGGCGGCGCCGCTCTGGTGAAAAGGCTCGATCTCGGCCGGGATATCCTGCGGGCGACGCCCCGTTACGCCCTGTCGGAGATCCCGCAAGGTGATCCGCCGAAAGATTCCCTGAAGGCCGGCGCAGGCAGTGTCTTTCCGGCCGTGGACCGGACCCGCAAGAGCGGCCGGGCCGCGCCCCTCCGCACGGCCCTCTCCGAGAGGGCGCAGGACATCCGCGCGAGCCTCACGCCGTCGGGGTCGCGCCTGCTCTTCAACCGCAATGAGAACCTCCTGCCGCCCACCATTCTCATGGAAGGCAAGCTGGAAGGTCCCGAGATGGAGCAGCAGGGCTTCGAGCCCTGGCAGGCTCCGGAGCTGACGACCACCCGGCAGGCAACCTCCGTCCAGTCCCCGGCCGCCGCCGCCGCGGGCTCCACGGGGGCTGCCGGCAGCCCCACGACACCATTCGTCAAGCGCGCGGTCGTCCTGTCTTCGACCACGCCGGCTCCGGCGGAAGCCACGCCCATCGAGATTGCGGCTGCGCCGGTTTCCCGCATCGACAAGAACGGCCTGGGCATCACGTCCATGGCCCGGAGCGACGAGGATCGCCCGCGCTATGCGGACCTCATCGATCCGGACAACCTGAGCAAGGAACAGCGCTGCCTCGCCGAGGCGGTCTATTTCGAGGCGCGCAGCGAATCCGAAGAGGGACAGGCCGCCGTCGCACAGGTGGTGCTCAACCGGGTGAAGAGCGGCCTCTATCCGTCCTCGATCTGCGGGGTCGTGTACCAGAACCGCCACCGACACCTGGCCTGCCAGTTCACCTTCGCGTGCGAGGGCAAGGCCCTTCGCGTCAGCGAGTCGGAATCCTGGGATCGGGCGAAGCGCATCGCCAGCGCGGTTCTCGAGGGCAAGACCTATCTGGCCGATGTCGGGGGTGCGACCCACTACCACGCCAACTACGTACGTCCCTACTGGGCCAAGCGCCTCAAGAAGATGGACGTGATCGGCCGCCACGTCTTCTACAAGCTGCGGCCGGGGCAAACCTGACCGTTCGGAAAGTGCCGTCGCACACGTGACCCCTTTGTTATCCTGATATATCGTTCCTAACGTCACTTGTTTGCAGGAACGGATCATGGGTGCGGTCAGGACGGATGTCGCCGGTGCCGGCTACGGGAGCCCTTATGTGGATTCCCTGATCTGGGGCCAGGCGGCCTGGAATCCGGAAGCCGGGCCGATCCGATATTTCTTCGGCAGCAGCGCAACCTTCGATGCCGCCAGCGAGATCCACGGAGCCAGCGACTATCTCTGGGGCCGGGATGATGTGGAGGCCTGGACCGCGACCGAGAAGGGCGTCTTCAAAGCGGCCCTGTCCCTTTACGCCAAGGTCTCCGGGGTGACCTTCGCGCCGGCCGACTCCGTGGCGGATGCAGATGTCGTCTGGTGGAAGACCGAGATATGGGACGGCTCGGCGGGCATCCACGAGGTGCCGAACGAGAAGCCGATCTGGGGCTATTTCAATCCCACGGCGGAATGGAAGAACCTGCATATGGGCGGTGACGGCCGCAATACGATTATGCACGAGATCGGACATGCCCTTGGGCTTTCCCATCCGCATGATGGCGGTTGGGAGGCGGACGCAACCCGCTTCCCCGGGGTGTCCTCATCGGAGGATACGGGCCGCTACGGGCTCAACCAGGGCATCTGGACCGTCATGTCCTATAATGTGGGCTGGGACCAGCGGCCGCAGGACACCGCGTTCGGTGCTCAGGGCGGGCTCGGCGCCCTGGATATCGCGGCGCTGCAGGAACTCTACGGCCCGAATCCCGAGACGGCCAAGGGTGGGAATGTCTATACCCTGCCGACACGCAACGGCACGGGGACCGGCTGGTCCTGCATCTGGGATGCGGGCGGCATCGATACGATCAGTGCCGCTCATGCTCGCGAAAGCGTGACCATCGACCTGCGACCCGCGACCTTAAAGGCGAAAGATCCTCATGCGGGCGGTTATGTCTCGTCCCAGAAAGGAATCTCGGGCGGCTACACCATCGCCAAGGGCGTCCTCATCGAAAATGCAGCCGGCGGAGCCGGAGACGACCGGATCTGGGGAAATGCATCCGCCAATGTCCTGCGCGGCCATGGCGGAAACGACACCCTGAGCGGCCTCGACGGAGACGATACCCTCCAGGGCCGTGTCGGCAATGACGTCCTGTTCGGCGGCCGGGGAAAGGATGCTTTCGTGTTCGACACGACGCTCAACGGCAAAACGAACGTGGACCGAATCGCGGATTTCCGGCCGGGAGAGGATAAGATCCTTCTCGACGACCGGATCTTCAGAGCCCTGAAGCCCGGAGCCCTGGCCGAGGACGCCTTCCACATGGGTGCAGCGGCCAATTCCGGCGACCACATCCTCTATGATCGCGGAAGCGGAGCGCTCTCCTACGATCCGGACGGATCGGGCCATCAGGCCCCGGTGCGATTCGCGCTCCTGCACGCCAAACTCATGGTGAGCGCATCGGATTTCCTCGTCGTCTGACGCCCGGAGAGCCTGCAGACGCCTTGTCGGCTACGGGCTTTTTCCAAGGATTTCCGGGAGAAAAGTGGGCGCGATCCATTAGCGTCGCTTATGCAGCGAACAATAAACATTCGATGTTGTGCCGGTTTCGTCTGCGCTAATATCCGCGCCTTCCGATTTCGAGGATCCTGATCATGTCAGAGCCCGCATCCCGCTCCCGGTTCTCGCCGGAGCTCATCGTCCTGTCCGGGTGCATGATCGCCCTCATCACGTTCGGGCCGCGCGCCTCCTCGGGCCTGTTTCAGATCCCGATGACCATGGAGTTCGGCTGGGGCCGCGACGTGTTCGGCCTCGCCATCGCGGTGCAGAACCTCCTCTGGGGCCTCGGTCAGCCCTTCGCGGGGGCAATCGCGGATCGCTACGGGGCCTTCCGGGTCCTGTGCGTCGGTGCGGTCCTCTATGCCCTGGGGCTCGTGGTCATGGCCTATGCGGTGACGCCGGGCCTGCTCCATCTGGGCGCCGGGGTGCTCATCGGCTTCGGCCTGTCGGGCTGTTCCTTCAACCTGGTGCTCGGAGCCTTCGGTAAGCTCCTGCCCGAATCCTGGCGGCCCATGGCCTTCGGCGCCGGTACGGCGGCGGGCTCCTTCGGCCAGTTCCTGTTCCCGCCCATCGGCAACGTGCTGATCGACTCGATGGGCTGGCACCAGGCGCTCCTGGTGTTCGCCGCGAGCGTCCTTCTGGTGCTGCCCTTCGCGATTGCATTGGCGACGCGGCCCATGGAGGCGGCAGGCCGGAGCGGCCCGGCGCCCGTGCCCGGTCAGTCGATCCGCCAAGCGCTCGGGGAGGCCTTCCGCCACCGCTCCTACGTGCTCCTGGTCCTCGGCTTCTTCACCTGCGGCTTCCAGCTCGCCTTCATCACGGTCCACCTGCCGGCTTATCTGCGCGATGCCGGGCTCTCGGCCGCGGTCGGCGGCTGGACCCTCGCGGTGATCGGCCTCGCCAATGCCTTCGGGTCCCTGACCTCGGGCTGGCTCTCGACCCGCATGTCGAAAAGATGGCTCCTGGCCTGGATCTATCTCGGCCGGGCCGTCGCCATCGCGGTCTTCATCCTGCTGCCGGCGACCCCTGTCACGTCCATCGCGTTCGGCGTCGCCATCGGCGTTCTGTGGCTCTCCACCGTGCCTCCCACATCCTCCCTCGTGATGCTGATGTTCGGCACGCGCTATATGGCCATGCTCTACGGCTTTGCGTTCTTCTCGCACCAAGTCGGCGGGTTCCTCGGGGTCTGGCTCGGCGGCATCCTCTACGAGGCTTACGGCAACTACACCCTGGTGTGGTGGCTCTCCATCGGGCTCGGCGTCGCGTCCGCGCTGATCAACCTGCCCATCGTCGAGAAGCCCGTGGAGCGGCCGGTCCGCCTGCAGCCCGCCGAGTGAGGCGGGCCGCCTGAAGGGAAATCCAGGCCTTTCCGCTTGCTTCATCCTCCCGCGGCGCCAAAACTGACGTGATGGAGCGGAGGAGCGGAATGGCGACCTTCAAGGCGATCGTGATCGACAGGACCGAGACCGGGCAGCAGGTAGAGCATCGGAGCTTCGACGAGGCCGACCTGATGGAAGGTGACGTCACGGTCCGGGTGCAATACTCCACCCTCAACTACAAGGACGGGCTGGCGCTCACCGGGCGCTCGCCGGTCGTGCGGCGCTTTCCGATGATCCCCGGGGTCGATCTGGCCGGTACGGTCGAGCATTCCTCCCATCCCGAGTTCAAGCCGGGGGATTCCGTCATCCTCAACGGCTGGGGGCTGGGCGAGACCCATCTCGGCGCCTATGCGCAGAAGGTGCGGGTGCGCGGCGAGTGGCTGATCCATCTGCCGAAGGGGCTCACCCTCTTTCAGGCCATGGCCATCGGCACTGCCGGCTACACGGCCATGCTGTGCCTCATGGCCCTGGAACGCCACGGAATGCGCTGCCGGCACGGTCCTGCCATCGTCACGGGCGCGGCAGGGGGCGTCGGCTCGGTCGCGGTCACGCTTCTCGCCCGGGCCGGCTGGCACGTGATCGCCTCCACGGGCCGGCCTCAGGAGGCGGACTACCTGAAGTTTCTCGGCGCAGCGGAAATCATCGAGCGCAGCGAGCTCTCCGGCCCGGCCCGGCCGCTCGGCAAGGAGCGCTGGTGCGCCGGGATCGACACGGTAGGCTCCCACACGCTCGCCAACGTGCTCTCGATGACAAAGTATGGCGGGGCGGTTGCGGCCTGCGGCCTGGCCGGTGGCATGGATCTGCCGGGCTCGGTCGCGCCCTTCATCCTACGGGGCATTTCCCTTCTCGGAATCGATTCGGTGATGACCCCGCGGGGCTTACGCCTCGAGGCATGGAGCAGGCTTGCTCACGACCTCGACCTGCATAAGCTCGAAGCGATGACGGCCTCGATCGGTCTGGAGCAGGTCATGGAGGCGGGAAGCGCCATCCTGGAGGGTAAGGTTCGTGGCCGCATCGTGGTCGAGATCGACTGACGGTCCTCGCCAGAGCATCGTGCGGACCCAGAGGGCCGCGTCAGCGAAAAGTGGACCCGGTTTTCCGCTTGAACGATGCTCTCACACAAGGAAGAAGCATCGGATCGATCCCAAAAGTGCAGATCCACTTTTGGGGCCGATGCTTTAGGATGTCCTGACGCCGCTTCCCTCGAGCCATTTCTTCTGCCGGCTGATCTCGGTCGCCATGAAGTCCATGAAGGCCCTTACCCGTGCCGACTGGCGCAGGTCCGGATGGGTGAGGAGCCACAGCCCGGCCGAGAAGTCGGGGTTGATGTCCGACAGGCGCACTAGGCTGGGCTTGGCATCCGCGATGAAGCAGGGCAGGGGGCCGATGCCGAGGCCCGCCTCAACGGCCTCCGCCAGGCCCAGGACCGTGTTCACCTTGTAGACGATTTTCTCGTGCGGAACCTGATCGCGCACGAAGCGCGCGGCCTTGAGGGTGGCGAGGTTGTCGCCGAGCGCCACCCAGGGGCGCTGATAGAGGCCCGGAATGTCCATGGACCGGGACTCGGCCGGGAAGTCCGATGCGCGCCCGTAGATCGCCCAGGCGATGGTCGCGACCCGGCGGCCCACGAGCGTTTCGGGCGGGTTGTCGGTTGCACGGATCGCCACATCCGCATCACGCTTCGACAGGTTGAGCGCCTGGTTGGCGAGCACCACGTCGAGGCGCATTTCCGGGCAGGCATCCAGGAACTTCATGAAGACCGGCGTGAGCATGTGCACGAGCAGCGTATCGTTGGTCGTGACGCGCAATTCCCCGGTGGGCGCCACCGCCTGCCCGGCGAGCTTGCGCGTGAACGTGGCGACGTTCTCTTCCATGTGCTCGGCGAGAGCGGTCATTTCCTCGCCCGCCGTCGTCAGCACATAGCCGGTCCGGTGCCGCTCGAAGAGCTTGACGCCGAGGCTCTCCTCCATCTGGCCGAGACGGCGGAAAACGGTGGAGTGGTTGACGCCGAGTCGTTCCGCCGCCCCGGCGAGGCCTCCCGCCTCGGCGATGGTTTTCACGAGTCTGAAATCGTCCCAGACAAGGTGCTGCTTCGCCACGACTTTGCATCCATGCAAGAATTATCCTGCAATACTAACACTGGTCTTGCAGGGAGGAAAGATTATCCTTCCCGACCATAGCAATTGCGGTGGACGAATTCGACTGGGGCGACGATCTGCACGCTCCCGGCCGTTCTTCTGCATCCCGACAACCTGAACATATTGGAGATTGGAATGGCGAAGGTTCTGGTTCTTTACTATTCGTCCTGGGGTCACATCGAGCAGATGGCCTATGCGGTCGCCGAGGGCGTCCGGGAGGCGGGAGCCGAGGTCGTGGTGAAGCGCGTTCCCGAGCTTGTTCCCGAAGAGGTTGCCCGGAACGCCCATTACAAGCTCGATCAGCCGGCGCCCGTCGCGACCGTCGACGAGCTTCCCCAATACGATGCCATCATCTTCGGCACGCCGACCCGCTACGGCAATATGACGGCGCAGATGAAGAACTTCCTCGACCAGACCGGGGCCCTCTGGGCCAGCGGCGCCCTCGTGGGCAAGGTGGGATCGGTCTTCGCGTCGAGCGCCACCCAGCATGGCGGGCAGGAATCGACCATCCTCACGTTCCATCCCGTGCTCCTGCATCTCGGCATGATCATCGTGGGCCTGCCCTATGCGTTCGCGGGACAGATGGGCGTCGAGGAAGTGAAGGGCGGCTCGCCTTACGGCGCCTCGACAATTGCGGCCGGCGACGGCTCGCGTCAGCCGAGCGCGGTCGAGCTCGAGGCTGCCCGCTACCAGGGCCGCCACGTGGCGCAGATTGCCGCAAAGGTCGCGAAGTAGGAGCGACCGATTACCTCTCCGCAGCCGCCCGGGCGAGACGGTCGTTGATCGCCTCGCCCAGCCCCGCTTCGGGGATCGGCGCCACCGCGATGGCCTGTGCACCCGAGGCGTCGAGCTGGCGGAGGAACGAGAAGAGATGCGTGGCGGCCTCGGCGAGGTCGCCCGTTTCGCTCAGGTTGCGTATCGCGAGCGCATTCCCGATGCCGCGCGGCTGCGCGGGGCCAAACAGGAGGGCCGCCTCTCCGGGCTGGATCTCCTCCGCGTCGAGGCGCACCTGCGCCCGCGGCGCGTAGTGGGAGGCGAGCATTCCTGGGGCCAGCGGCCCGTCGCCCGCCGTGGGCTTGGCCTCCAGCTTCATTCCAATTGCCGCCTCGATGGCCTCCCGCGGCACGCCGCCCGGACGGAGCAGGCGGGGCTTGTCCTCGAGGCACGACACGATGGTCGATTCCACGCCGACCTGGGTCTCGCCCCCGTCGAGCACTGCGGCGATGCGCCCGTCGAGATCCCCCAGCACATGATCGGCCGCCGTCGGGCTCACCCGTCCCGAGCGGTTGGCTGAGGGCGCCGCGACCGGGCGTCCCACAGCAGTAAGCAGCGCCCGGGCGACAGGATGCGACGGGACCCGCAGCCCGACGCTGTCGAGCCCGGCCCGGGCCAGGTCGCTGACCGTGCAGCCCGGCGCGACCGGGACCACAAGGGTCAGCGGGCCGGGCCAGAAGGCTTCCGCCAGGTGTCGGGCCGTCGCGTTGAAAATCCCTTGCGAGAGCGCGGCCGGCAGGCCGTCTACATGAGCGATCAGGGGGTTGAAGCGCGGGCGCTCCTTGGCCGCATAGATCCCGGCGACCGCTTCCGCGCGGGTTGCGTCGGCGCCAAGGCCGTAGACGGTTTCGGTCGGGAACGCCACCAGCCCGCCGTCGCGCAGGATTTCGGCCGCACGGGCGAGGCCGGCTTCGTCCGCCGCAAGGCGCTGCGTCACCATTGACCCGCGATCGTTCACGTCTAAACTATCCTTTTCGCTCGCCGGGCGGGTTTAATGGCGTGGCGATATGCGTCAACATCAAAAGCCTTCTTCCGAAAGGAAACGCGATGACCTACCGCGCCCCGGTCTCAGATATCGCCTTCACGATGCGCCATGTGGCGGGTTTCGACCGGGCCCTGGGGGAGGGGCTCTATGGCGACCTCTCGGACGATCTGGCGCAGACCATCCTGGAGGAGGCGGGCCGTTTCGCCGCTGACGTGATCGCCCCCCTCAACCGCGAGGGAGACCGTCACGGCGTGACCCTGAAGGACGGGGAGGTGATCACGGCGCCGGGCTGGAAGGAGGCCTACCGGGCCTGGACGGAGGCGGGCTGGAACGCCTTGCCCGGACCGGTGGATTTCGGCGGCCAGGGTCTTCCGATCCTGCTCAACTCCGCCTGCGTCGAGATGTGGAACTCCGCCTCCATGGCGTTCGGCATCGGGCCGGTCCTCACCATGGGCGCGATCGAGGCCCTGATCTCCCACGGAACCGATGCGTTGCGCGAGCGCTATCTCGCGAAGCTCGTCTCCGGCGAGTGGACGGCGACCATGAACCTCACGGAGCCCCAGGCCGGCTCGGACCTCGCGGCGCTCCGCTCCCGCGCCGAACCTGTCGGTGACGGCACCTACCGCATCCGTGGCCAGAAGATCTTCATCACCTACGGCGAGCACGACCTGACGGACAACATTGTCCATCTTGTCCTCGCCCGCCTGCCCGATGCACCGGCCGGGACTCGGGGCATCTCGCTCTTCCTGGTCCCGAAGGTTCTCCCCGACGGCACCCGCAACGACCTGCGCTGCGCCGGCATCGAGCATAAGCTCGGCATCCATGGCTCGCCCACCTGCACCATGGCGTTCGGCGATCACGAGGGCGCCATCGGCTGGCTCGTAGGCGAGGAGAACCGCGGCCTCGCCTGCATGTTCACGATGATGAACAATGCCCGTCTTGCGGTGGGCCTCCAGGGTGTCGCCATCGCGGAGCGCGCTTACCAGCAGGCTCTCGCTTACGCGAAGGAGCGCCGCCAGGGCCGCGCGCCGGGCCATGCCGGTGACGGGATGAGCCCCATCGTCGAGCACCCGGACGTGCAGCGCAACCTCCTCACCATGAAGGCGCTCACCGCTGCGTCACGGGCGATCTGCTACATGACCGCCGGGGCCCTCGACCGGGCCCATCTCGCCCGGGACGAGGCGGCACGACGCAGGGCGCAGGAGCAGGCCTCGCTCCTGACGCCTGTGGCGAAAGCCTTTTCGACCGACATTGGGGTCGAGGTCGCGTCCCTGGGCGTCCAGGTTCATGGGGGCATGGGCTATATCGAGGAGACCGGCGCGGCCCAGCACCTGCGCGACGCGCGCATCGCGCCGATTTATGAAGGCACCAACGGCATTCAGGCCATCGACCTCGTCATGCGCAAGCTCCCGCTCTCGGGTGGCGATACGGTCCGGGCGCAGATCGCCGCCATGCGGGCCGTCGTCGCCCGCATCGTGCGCGAGGGCACGCCCCTTTTCGGCAACACCGCGCCGCGCCTGCGCGATGCCGTCGAGTGCCTCGACCGGGCGACCGGCCATCTCCTCAAGCTCGTCCTGGCGAACGCGCCCGCCGAGGCACTCGCGGGCGCGACGCCTTACCTGCGCCTTTTTGCCCTGGCCCAGGGCGGCGCGGCCCTGGCCGAGGCGGCTCTTGCGGCCAACCGGATGATCGGCGAAGGCGATACCGATCCGGCCCATGCGGGCCGCATCGCCCTATGCCGCTTCTTCGCCGAGAACATCGCGGTCGGCGCGAAAGGGCTCGAGGACACGGTTCTCGGCGGCGCCGGCTTCCTGCACGATGCTCCTGCGGTCCTCGCAGGCTGATCCGGGATCGATCTCATGAGTCTCAAAGGCAAGACGCTCTTCATCACCGGCGCCTCCCGCGGCATCGGCCTCGCCATCGGCCTGCGCGCCGCGCGGGACGGCGCCAACGTGGCCATTGCGGCGAAGACCGCCGAGCCGCACCCGAAGCTGCCCGGCACCATCTTCACGGCTGCCGAGGAAATCGAGAAGGCTGGCGGAAAGGCGCTGCCCCTGACGGTCGACGTGCGGGACGAGGAAGCCGTGAAGGAGGCCGTCGCCCGCACGGTCGAGACCTTCGGCGGCCTCGACATCGTGGTCAACAATGCCAGCGCCATCAGCCTGACGCGCACGCTGCAGACCGAGATGAAGCGCTTCGACCTGATGCATCAGGTCAATACGCGCGGCACCTTCATGGTGTCGAAATATGCAATCCCGCACCTTGAGAAGGCCGAGAACCCGCACATCCTCATGCTGTCGCCGCCCCTCGACATGAAGGAAAAGTGGTTCGCACCCCATCTCGCCTATTCGCTCGCCAAATATGGCATGAGCCTGTGCGTGCTGGGCCTCGCCGGGGAACTGCGTGAGAAGGGGATTGCCGTGAACGCGCTCTGGCCGCGCACCACCATCGCGACGAGCGCCGTGCGCAACCTCCTGGGCGGTGAGGAGATCGTGCAGGCGAGCCGGACCCCTGAGATCCTGGCCGATGCGGCCCATGCGGTCTTCCTGAAGCCGTCACGGACCTTCTCGGGCCATTTCCTCATCGACGATACCTTCCTGAAAGGGGAGGGCGTCACGGATTTCGAGAAGTACCGGGTCGACCCGGCTAAGCCCCTCATGCCGGACTTCTTCGTTCCGGACGGGGCCTGACGATAGGGCATGTCCGGCTGCCCTCGCGCCCGTCATGAAAACCCGGTAATGCTCCATGAAACAAGACGGAGACGGGTATGATCATCGTCCACAGGCCGGCCGACGTGTCGAAGACGGAATCCCTGGAGCGGCACATTCTCCGGCCCGGAGAGATCATTCCGGACGATGCCCTGTGGATCGACCTGATCGAGCCGACCCGGGACGAGGACCGGCTCGTGGAGCAGCATCTCGCGATCGAAATCCCGACCCGGGAGGAGATGGCCGATATCGAGCCCTCCGAAATCCTCTATCGCGAGAACAACGCCCGCTACATGACCGCGCGGGTCCTTTGCAATTCCGACAGCGAGACGCCTAAGCTCATCGACGTCTCGTTCATCCTGACGGAGCGGGCCCTTGTGACGGTCCGCTACGGGGAGCCGCGGTCCTTCGCGATGTTCGCGGCCCGGGCCATCAAGCCGGGGGGCTGCCGCCCGCAGCCGGAAGCCGTCCTCGACGGACTGATCGAGGCCGTCATCGACCGGGCGGCCGAGATCCTGGCGCAGATCGGATCGCGGATCGACCGGCTGTCGCAGTCCATCTTCGAGAACGAGCGGATGGGCTCGCGCCGGGCGGCGAGCTTTCGGGCCGCCCTCAAGTCCATCGGGCGCAAGGGCGACATCATCTCGAACGTCCGCGAGAGCATGGTCACGGTCGAGCGGCTCCTGCTCTTCCTCTCGGCCAGCATGCCGCGTCCCCAGAAATCCAAGGATTTTCAGGCGGAATGGCGCACCGCCATCCGCGACGTGCAATCCATCGAGGAACATGCCACCTTCCTGTCCAACAAGCTGCAGTTCCTGCTCGATGCCACCCTGGGCCTCGTCACCATCGAGCAGAACGACATCATCAAGCTGTTCTCGGTGGTCTCCGTGATCTTCCTGCCCCCGACCCTGGTGGCGTCGATCTACGGCATGAACTTCCAGATCATGCCGGAACTGCATTGGGAGTTCGGCTATCCGCTGGCCATCATCCTGATCGTCGTCGCGGCGATCCTGCCTTATGTGTTCTTCCGCTGGAAACGCTGGCTCTGAGGACATTCCCATGTGCGGCCGCTATGCCATCACCCTGCCGCCCGAGGCCTATCGCGCCATCTTCGGCTATCCTGAGCAGCCCAATTTTCCGCCGCGCTACAACGTGGCCCCGACGCAGCCGGTGCCGGTTGTCCTGGAGGAGCGCGGAGAGCGCCATTTCAGGCTCGTCCGCTGGGGCTTCCTGCCCTCCTGGGCCAAGGACCCGAAGGAGTTCCCTCTCGTCATCAATGCCCGGGGCGAGACGCTCGAGACCAAACCCACCTTCAAGGCGGCCCTGAAGCGGCGGCGCTGCATCTTCTTGGCGGACGGCTTTTACGAATGGCAGCGCCACGGGCGCGAGAAGGCGCCGTTCCTGATCCGGCTGCGGGAGCGCGGCCCGATGCCGCTGGCGGGCCTGTGGGAGACTTACACGGACCCTGCCGGCGGCGAGATCGACACGGCCGCCATCGTGACCACGGATGCCAACGGGGTGCTCTCGGCCATCCACGACCGGATGCCCGTGATCCTGTCACAGGACGCCATCGGTGACTGGCTCGACGTGCGGGACGAGCAGACAGACAGGGCCATGCGCCTCGTTCGCCCCTGCCCGGAGGAGTGGCTCGACATGGTTCCGGTGAGCCGTCGGGTGAACAAGGTCGAGAACGACGATCCAGGCGTTCAGGAGCCTCTTCCGGCGCCGGAGCCGGCGCCCGTCGTGGCGAAACGCAAGGCCGCGAAACCGCGCTCCAGTGATGAGGACGAGCAGGGAAGCCTGTTCTAGGGCCGACCTGATCGCCTTGTCCCGGCCTCTGCGATCATGTTTGATGCCGTTTCGTGAAGAGTATGCACTGCCGTGGAGGAGAGCCCGATGATCGTCTGCCGCCTGTGCCTTCTTGCCGCCCTGGCGGCCGCGGTGCCACTCCAGGTTTCGGCCAGAGAGACGGCCGGCAAGCCGACCTCCCTCAAGGACGCCTCTCGCGAGCAGGTGGCGCAGGCGCTGCCTCCGGCTGCCCGAAATGCGCTTCTCGGGGCGCGGGACCGGAAGCAATATGTGGCCGCCACCATCGCATTCGCTCGCAGTGCCGCCGGCCAGGACGGCGTGCTGACGGAAGCGGATGCCAGGGGACTGGCGCAGGGCGATCCCCGCGTTGCGCAGATCCGGTATTATCTAAGGACGCCCTACCTGAAGGCTTACTACACGCCTCGCAAGCTCGGGAGCCGGTCCGTCCCACGGATCCCAGTACAGAGAATGGGGCAGGTCGCCGGCGCCACCTGGGACAAGTTCGACGAGAATCACGACGGCGTGCTGTCCGCCGAGGAACGCGTCCCCCTCCAGGTCGCGCGGGGAGGAGCTTCGGGCTCTCGCCCTCCGCTTCAGTGATCCGCCGCGGCGCGTGCACGGGCCTCTAAGGCCCTTTCCCGCAGGGCGCGAATATCCGGAAGAGCTATGAATGGCCACGAAGGAGCGCGCCGTCGCTCCCTGCGTGCTGACCCTATCCCGAAGTGTGGTCTACCATTGCGCGCCTGCTGGGACGGGAAAATGCCGAATATCCTCGGCCGAGGCGAACGTGTTCCGCGCTCGCCGCCTGTCTGGATTCGCGGGAGAGACGGCCATGCGCGTGACGGATGACCAGCTGATCCTCAACATGCTGAGGCGTTTGCGCTTTCTCGGTTCCGGCGCACAGGACAGGTTGGGGCTCGACCCCGAGACGAATGATACGGGGGACCCGCTTCGCTCGGGACAGGCCCCTTCGATGACGGGATCCGCCAGCCCCGGCGTCCTGGCGGGACCACCTCCCGCGCCGGCCTCCGGAGGCGCAGAGGCACCGCAGGAGGCGTCCGGACCCGCCGGGCAGGCTTTCGCGACCGAGAAGCCTGCAAGCCACCTCGATCCAATGACGACGCCGACCGCGTCGCCTGCCCCGACCGAACGGATCGGACTCTCGCCCGACGCACTTCAGACCACGCCGTTCATGCCCTTCCAGACGATGTCCATTCGGACATCGGAGCCCGTCACGGTGGTGTCGCAGCCGCCCGCCGCGTCGCCGTCCGGTACACCCACATCGACGCCCGGGACCGGCACCGGCCCGGACACGCCGCCTGTCACGGGCTCGGAATCGACCTCGCCCCTGTCGGCCGCATCCGCTCCAACCGCCAGCCTGGGAAGCACGCCCTCGGCGAGTCAGACGCTCACGGACGCCGCGGGACCGGCGACGCTCGCAGCGCCGAGCTCGACCAGCAATGCCATCGTGCTCGAGAACCAGAAACGCGGTAATCCCGAAAGCGAATGGGGGCTGAAGAACGGCGTAGGCGACAACAACATCCAGGGCTTCGCCACTGATATCAGCGTCAATCACGGCACCACGATCGATTTCAAGATCGCGACGGATTCGACCAAGTACCGCCTCGATATCTATCGGATCGGCTATTATGGCGGCGCCGGTGCCCGCAAGGTCGATTCCATCGAGAAGAACCTGACGACCGCCCAGGTTCAGCCGCACCCCATCGTCGATTATTCCACCGGCCTCATCGATTGCGGCAACTGGAACGTGTCTGCGAGCTGGCAAGTCCCAGCGGACGCAGTATCGGGCGTCTACTTCGCCAAGCTCGTGCGCGAAGACGGCACGCCGGGCGAGAACATGATCCCGTTCATCGTCCGCAATGATCAGGACAAGAGCGACATCACGTTCCAGACCTCGGATACGACCTGGCAGGCCTACAACGCCTGGGGCGGCGCGAGCCTGTATTACGGTGACGTTCCCCTCAATCCCGAGGATATGATCTCCTACGTGCCGCCGAACTGCAGCTGTGGCCTGACGGCCATCGGCCGCGCCTATAAGGTGAGCTACAACCGGCCGTTCATTACGGAAACGAGCCCTCGCGGCGGGCCCTGGGACTTCATCTTCGGGGCCGAGTATCCGGCGATCCGCTGGCTGGAGCGGAACGGCTACGACATCAACTACATCTCGGGCGTGGATTCGGCCCGGGATGGAGCACAGCTTCTCAACAGCAAGGCGTTCCTATCGGTGGGCCATGACGAGTATTGGTCGGCCGAGCAGCGCGCGAATGTCGAGGCGGCGAGGGATGCCGGCGTCAATCTCGCGTTCTGGAGCGGCAACGAGGCCTATTGGAAGATCCGCTGGGAAAACAGCATCGACGGAAACGGAACGCCATACCGGACGCTCGTTACCTACAAGGAGAGCCTCGCGCATGCCGATATCGACCCGTCCAGTACCGGCACCGGAACCTGGCGCGACCCACGCTTCGCCGATCCGGGACAGGAGCCCGAAAACTCCCTGACCGGCACCATGTTCATGGTGGATTCCTACCGCAAGGACACGATCACGATTCCCTACGAGATGTCGAAGCTGCGGTTCTGGCGGAACACGGACATCGCCAATCTGCAGCCGGGCCAAACGGGCTCGCTCGTCCAGAATCTGCTCGGCTACGAATGGGATTCCGACGTCGATAACGGCTTCCGGCCGGCCGGGCTCATCAACATGTCCCTGTCGACCGTCAACGTGAACACGCTGCTTCAGGATTACGGATCGACGGTCGGGCCCGGCACGGCGACGCACAGCCTGACCCTTTACCGGGCTGAGAGCGGCGCGCTCGTCTTCGGCGCCGGCACAGTCTATTGGTCCTGGGGCCTCGACGATCAGAACTCGGTCGAGGCGACGCCGGTCGATCCCAATGTCCAGCAGGCGATGGTGAACCTGTTCGCCGATATGGGCATCCAGCCGCAGACCCTCCAGGCGAGCCTGGTTCTCGCATCCGCATCGACCGACCATACCGCGCCCACCGCGAGCCTGACCTTCCCGAACGGGACGTCCAATATCTACGAAGGCCAGAAGATCACGATCAGCGGTACGGCTGCCGATGTGGGTGGCGTCGTGGCCGGCGTCGAGGTGTCCACCGACGGCGGCCAGTCCTGGCACAAGGCGACTGGTCGCAACACTTGGACCTATACGTGGAACACGCAGGACAGCGGGACCTACCAAGTCCTCGCACGCGCGGTGGACGACAGCCTGAACCTGGGTACGCCGACCGCCCCCGTCAATATTTCGGTCAAGCCGGCGCTCACCGACAGCTTCTTCAACTTCGCGGACACGCCGAGCACCCTGTTCAATATCGATGCCCGCAGCGTCGAACTCGGCATGAAGTTCACGAGTTCGACAGCCGGTAAGATCACGGGGATCCGGTTCTACAAGCCGGCTCAGATCCTGGGCGACAGGGTCGCGCATCTCTGGACCGGTGACGGCACGCTGCTCGCGACCGCGACCTTCGACGACATGTCTTATTCGGGCTGGCAGACGGCGACTTTCGAGACGCCCATCACCATCGCGCCCGGTACCACCTATGTGGCGTCCTATCACACCCGTTACTACTCCTCGACTTCCAACTACTTCACCACCCCGATCACCGCTGGGCCGCTGACGGCGCCGATCGGTGCCTCCGTCTTCGCCTATGGGGACGGAACGCTCTTCCCGAATTCCAACGGCGGCAATGCCAATTACTGGGTCGATGTCATCTTCGACGCGGGCCCGCAGCAGCCTCCAGTCGCGAATGCCGACAGCGGCTTCACGACGGCCCGCAATAACGTGCTGACGATCCCGGCGGCTTCGCTTCTCGGCAACGATACGGATCCGAACGGCGATACGCTGACCATCACGGGCGTCAGCAACGCGGCTCATGGCTCTGTGACCTATAATGCCCAGAACAAGACCGTCACATTCACGCCGACGACCGATTATACGGGCGCTGCAAGCTTTACCTACACGATCTCCGACGGTCGCGGCGGCACGGCCTCGGCCAATGTCAGCCTGTCGGTCGTGGACCAGAGTGCGCTTCCGGTTTCCCTCTTCTCACCCTCCGTCACGCCCACGAACACATCGAGCACGGATTCGAAGTCCGTTGAGCTCGGCATGAAGTTCCAGGCATCGGTGTCCGGAACGGTCAGCGGAATCAAGTTCTACAAAGGCACGGGCGACATTGGCAGCCATGAAGGCCGGTTGTGGACCTCGACCGGAACGCTGCTCGGCACCGTCACGTTCGCCAACGAGAGTGCAAGCGGCTGGCAGACCGCCTATTTCTCGAACCCCATCGCTCTCAATCAGAACGAGACCTATGTCGTCTCCTACCATAGCAACGGACATTATGCGTCCACGCCGAACTACTTCACGGCCCCCGTCACGAACGGGCCGCTGACGGCGCCGGCCGGCAACAATGGCGTTTTCGCTTATGGAACCTCCGCCCAGTTCCCGACCAACAGCTATGGGTCCGCCAACTACTTCGTCGACGTCTTGTTCAACGCCACGCCAACGGCGAACCAGCCACCAGTCGCGAATGCCGACAGCGGCTTCACGACGACGCGGGACAACGCCCTGACGCTTGCGGCGACATCGCTTCTCAGCAACGACACGGACCCGAATGGCGATACGCTGACGATCACGGGTGTCGGCAATGCAACCCATGGCAGCGTGGCGTATAACGCCCAGAACAAGACCGTCACGTTCACGCCGACGGCCGGTTACATGGGAGCGGCGAGCTTCACCTATACGATTTCGGACGGCCGCGGCGGCACCGCCTCGGCCAATGTGAGCCTTTCGGTGCTCGATTCCGGTTCTGCGCCGATTTCCGTGCTTCCGTCCTCGCTCACCCCGAATGTCGCGTCGAACAACGACTCGAACTCCGTCGAGCTGGGCATGAAGTTCCAGGCCTCCGTGTCCGGTACGGTGAGCGGAGTGAAGTTCTACAAAGGCACTGGCGATACGGGCTCCCATGAGGGACGCCTGTGGACCTCGACCGGAACGCTGCTCGGCACCGTCACGTTCTCCAACGAGAGCGCGAGCGGATGGCAGACTGCCTATTTCTCGAACCCGATTGCCCTCAACGCCAACGAAACCTATGTGGTGTCCTACCACAGCAACGGGCACTATGCCTCGACGTCCGGCTATTTCACCGCTCCCGTCACGAACGGGCCGCTGACGGCGCCGGCCGGCAACAACGGCGTTTTCGCCTACGGGGCATCGGCCCTGTTCCCCACCAACAGCTACGGATCCGCGAACTACTTCGTAGATGTGCTCTTCAACCCGACGCCAACGGCGAACCAGCCACCGGTCGCGAATGCCGACAGCGGCTTCACGACAGCCCGAAACAATGTGCTGACGATCCAGGCGGCTTCGCTTCTCGGCAACGATACGGATTCGAACGGCGATACGCTGACGATCACAGGCGTCAGCAACCCGGCTCACGGCTCCGTGGTCTATAATGCGCAGAATAAGACCGTTTCGTTCACGCCGACGACCGATTATACGGGCGCCGCAAGCTTCACCTACACGATCTCCGATGGCCAAGGCGGAACGGCCTCGGCCAATGTCAGCCTGTCGGTGCTCGCACCGACCTCGATGCCGGTTTCCCTCTTCTCGCCGTCGACCACTCCCGAAACCACATCGAGTTTCGATTCGAAGCCCGTCGAGCTCGGAATGAGGTTCCAATCGAGCGCGGCCGGGACGGTGAGCGGAGTGAAGTTCTACAAGGGCACCAGCGACACCGGAACGCACGAGGGTCGGTTGTGGACCTCGACCGGAACGCTGCTCGGCACCGTCGCGTTCTCCAACGAGAGCGCAAGCGGCTGGCAGACTGCCTACTTCTCGAACCCGATCACGATCAACCCGAACGAGACCTATGTGGTGTCCTATCACAGCAACGGTCATTATGCCGCTACCAGCAATGGGTTCGCGTCCGCCGTCACGAATGGGCCGCTTACGGCGTCTGCCGGCAATAACGGCGTCTATGCCTATGGTTCGACGAGCCTCTTCCCCACAAGCAGCTACAATGCCACCAACTACTTCGTCGATGTGGTCTTCAACCCGCTGACGGCCTGAGGATGCGATGACGGTTTTTCTGAACCACGACAAAGGACTCATGCCGGTCACCGTCCTGTGCGGCTTTCTCGGTGCCGGAAAGACGTCGCTCCTGAACCATGTCCTCAACAATCGAGAGGGCCGCCGCGTCGCCGTCATCGTGAACGACATGAGCGAGGTCAATATCGATGCCGAGCTCATTCGCTCGGGCGGCGCCGACCTTTCCCATACGACGGAGCAGCTGGTGGAGCTGACGAACGGTTGCATCTGCTGCACGTTGAGGGACGACCTCCACAAAGAGGTCGCCCGCCTTGCTCGGGAAAACCGCTTCGATGCCCTGCTGATCGAGGCGACCGGGATCGCCGAGCCGCTGCCGATTGCCGCGACCTTCTCATTCCGGGACGAAGACGGCTTCGCGATCGCTGACATCGCCCGCCTCGACGCGGTCGTGACGGTTGTTGACGCACATAGCCTCGCGAAGGACTTCAGCAGCCGTGATTTGCTGCGCGACCGTGGGCAGGCTGCGACCGAGGACGATGAGAGGACGCTGGCAGATCTGCTCGTTGACCAGATCGAGTTCGCCGATCTGATCGTGATCAACAAGGTCTCGTCCGTTGACGTTGACGAGCGGGACCGGGTCCGCCGCATCGTCCGTGCGCTGAACGCGGAGGCTGCCGTCCTCGAGACGGATTTCGGCAGGGTCGCGAGTAAGAGCCTCTTCAATACGGGCCTTTTCCGTGAGGGCCGGGCGGCCATGCATCCGCTCTGGTTCAAGGAGCTTCACGGCAGCGGACATCACACGCCCGAGACGGAGGAATACGGCATTTCGAGCTTCGTCTTCCGGGCCCGGCGTCCCTTCCATCCTGGGCGGCTGAAGGCTTTCCTCGATCGGCAATGGCCCGGGCTGCTGCGGGCAAAGGGGAACCTGTGGCTGGCAAACCATCCCGATCATGTCGTGCAGTATTCGGTCGCGGGCGCGCAGACGCGGGTGAACTTCAAAGGGCTGTGGTGGTGCGCGGTGCCGCGGGAGCAGTGGCCGAACGTCCCCCAATTCCACAATTACCTCAGGCCGCGCTGGGACCCGGTCTGGGGCGACCGAAGGCAGGAGCTGGTCTTTATCGGCAACGGGCTTGATGAGGCAGGTATGCGCGCGGCGTTGACGGAATGCCTCGAGGGGCCTGAGACCCATTTCGATCCCGCTGCCTATAGGCATCTCGGCGACGGCGATCTCGGCCTCGGCGATGCGCCGGATCTTCAGGGTCACGCGAGAGAGGCCGGGCGTGCTGCACCGCCGCCCGTTCAGCGCCCACCGGGCCTGCAGGCTTCGGTTCGTGCCTGAGGCACTTCACGATTCTGCGCACCTCAGCAAATATCAGGGGCGCCGCCTTTTCTTTCCGGCCGTATCGCGGCGCAGGATGCCGATGACTTCGAGATGCGGAGAGTGCTTGAACTGGTCGATAGGCACGACCCGCTCGAGCCTGTATCCGCTTTCCATCAGGATTGCGGCGTCCCGCGCGAAGGTGGCGGCGTCGCAGGAAATGCTCACCACGAGCGGGACCTTCGAGGCGGCGATCTGCCGGGCCTGAGCCTCCGCGCCAGCGCGGGGCGGGTCAATCACCACGGCGTCATAGACATTGAGTTCCGGCAGAAGGAGCGGGCGGCGGAACAGGTCGCGGGCCTCCACGCTCACGCGCCTCAGGCCGGGCGTGGCCCGCGCCGCCTTGTCGAGGGCTGCGACGGAGCCCTTGTCCGTCTCGACCGCGTGGACCTCGGAGCGCTCCGCCAGGCGCAACGCGAAAGGCCCGCAGCCCGAGAATAGGTCAGCCACGCGCTTGGCTCCCTGGCACGCCTCGACGGCGAATTCCGCCATGGTGGCTTCCCCGCGCTCCGTCGCCTGCAGGAACGAGCCCGGCGGTGGAACAACTGCGGCGCGGCCCATGAGGAGGGCAGGCGCCCGGCGCTCGACGATCACATCCCCGTGGAGCGAGAGACGCGCGAGGTCGAGCGAGGCTGCAAGCTCGGCCAGGCCGAGGCGGTCCTTGTCCTTCATAGGGCCATGGCCGCGGATGTCCACGTCAAGGCCCGCGCGCGTCGCGGTGATCTGGATGTCGAGAGGCTTGCGGGTCTTGGCGAGATGCACGCCGATGGCGCGCGCTACGGTGGGCGCGGCCCGTTGCAGGGCCGGCACCGCGATAGGGCAATGGTCGATTTCCACCACATGGTGGCTGCGCGCCGCCATGTAGCCCACATGCATCGCGCCGTCGGGAAAGCGCACATGGAGCGTCACGCGCCTGCGTCCTTCTCCGTGAGCGTCGATCAGCGGGTCGAGGGGCGCCTCGATGCGGGCATGGCGCAGGGTCTGGACCAGGACGTCCCGTTTCCAGGCCTGGTAGAAGCCGTGCCGCATATGCTGGGTGGCGCAGCCGCCGCATTCGCCAAAATAGGGGCAGAATGGCGTCTCGCGCTCGGGCGAGGGCTCGATGACCTGCAGAAGCTGCGCCCGCGCCCCGTCCCGGTCAATCTCCACCGTCTCGCCGGGCAGGGCATAGGGCACGAAGACGGGCCCTTCGGCCGTCGCCGCAATCCCGTCCGCCTTCGCGCCCAGGCGCTCGATCGTTACCCGTTCACCCACGGTGCGCTCCCAGCAGGAATTCCCGATTGCCGTCTCCGCCTTCGATGGGGGAGGGCACGATGCCCATCACGGTGAAGCCGAGCCCGGCGACGAAATCTCTCATGTCCTCGCAGACCGCGCGGTGGACCTCCGCGTCGCGGACAATGCCCTTCTTCACCCGGTCGCGCCCGGCCTCGAATTGCGGCTTGACGAGCACCGCCAGTGTCGCTTCGGGCTTGAGCAGTGCGATGGCGGGCGGCAGCACGAGCTTCAGGGAGATGAAGCTCACATCCGACACCAGCAGGTCCGCCGGTTGGGGCACGAGGGCAGGCGTCAGGGCGCGGGCATCCGTGCCTTCGAGGCTTGTCACGCGCTCGTCCTGCGCGAGGGAAGGGTGCAGCTGGCCATGCCCCACATCCACCGCATAGACATGGGCAGCGCCGCGCTTCAGCAGCACATCCGTGAAGCCGCCCGTCGATGCGCCGATGTCGAGGCAGACGAGGCCTTTCGGGTCGATGGCGAAGATGTCGAGGGCGGCCGCCAGCTTCACGCCCCCGCGGGAGACGTAAGGATGCGGCTGCTCGGCGACAATCACCGCCTCGGCGGGCACCAGATCGGACGGCTTGCGCAGACGTTCACCGTCCACCGTGACGAGGCCGGCCGCAATCGCCTCCTGTGCCCGCGCACGGCTCGTAAAGAATCCTCGCTCGACGAGAACCACGTCGGCACGTTTACGGGTCATGCAGGCCTCAATTCGCTCATGATGGAGGACACTTACCCTTCCCGAACGGAGAGGTCGAGCGTGGTTAGGATGGAGCGCGACGTGTTTCCCTCCCCCTTGTGGGGAGGGATTAAGGGTGGGGGTGTCGGCGCTAAGCTGGATTCTGTCCTGCGCCTACACCCCCACCTCCAGCTCCTCCCCACAAGGGGGAGGAGAGCAGGTTGGCGGATCCTCCGTCATTCCGGATTGCCGTCAGGCAAGTCCGGAACCCATAAACACCAGTATCTCAGAACAATGCTAACGATGACCACTGCGCTTTCTCCTGCGGCGTTAGCGGCTATGGGTTTCCCCGCTTCGCGTGGCCCTTCGGGTCGGGCTCCGCTTCGCGGCCCCGGAATGACAGTGGAGAGCGCCCCTCACACGAGAAAATGCCTCTTCCGTCAGGCCCGCGCTTTACGGGAGACCTCCTGACCGAGGGCCTCGAAGACCCGGGTGACAATGCCCGCCGCGTCGAGTCCGGCCTTCGCGTACATGTGCTCCGGCTTGTCGTGGTCGATATAGGTGTCCGGCAGGACCAGGGAGCGGACCTTCAGGCCGCCCCGGTCCAGGGCGCCCCTGTCGGCGAGAAGCTGAAGCACGAAAGCGCCGAAGCCGCCGATGGAGCCTTCCTCCACGGTGATCAGCACCTCGTGCTCGCGGGCGAGCCGGAGGATCATATCCTCGTCGAGCGGCTTGGCGAAGCGGGCATCTGCGACCGTGGTCGAAAGGCCGCGGGATTCGAGCTCCTCGGCGGCCTTCAGCGCCTCGGACAGGCGGGTGCCGAGGGAGAGGATTGCGATTCGGCTGCCTTCGCGGACGATGCGGCCCTTGCCGATCGGAAGGGGACGGCCCTCCGCGGGCAGGTCGATGCCAACGCCTTCGCCCCGTGGATAGCGGAACGCGATGGGACCGCCGTCATGGGCGGCCGCGGTCGCGACCATGTGGACCAGCTCCGCCTCGTCGGCCGCCGCCATGATGGTCATGTTGGGCAGGCAGCCCAGAAACGCGATGTCGAAGGCGCCCGCATGGGTCGGCCCGTCGGCGCCCACGAGGCCTGCCCGGTCGAGGGCGAAGCGCACAGGCAGGTTCTGCAGGGCGACGTCGTGCATCACCTGGTCGTAGGCGCGCTGGAGGAAGGTGGAATAGATGGCGCAGAACGGCCTGTAGCCCTCCGTCGCCAGACCAGCCGCGAAGGTGACCGCGTGCTGCTCGGCGATGCCTACGTCGAAGGTGCGCGCCGGGAATTCCTGGCCGAACATGTCGATTCCCGTGCCGGTCGGCATGGCGGCCGTGACGGCCACGATCCTGTCGTCCTTGGCGGCCTCTCGGATCAGGCTCTCGCCGAAAACCTTGGTGTAGGAGGGAGCGTTGGCCTTCGCCTTGGCCTGGGCGCCCGTCACCACGTCGAAGGTAACGACCCCGTGGTACTTGTCGGCCGCAGCTTCCGCGGGCGCATAGCCCTTGCCCTTCTGGGTGACTACGTGGACGAGGATCGGGCCCGTCTCGGAATCCCGCACATTCTTCAGCACCGGCAGGAGATGGTCGAGGTTGTGCCCGTCGATGGGGCCCACATAGTAGAAGCCGAGTTCCTCGAATAGGGTGCCGCCGGTCCAGAAGCCGCGGGCGAATTCCTCGGCCTTGGCGGCCTTGTCGTAGATGAATTTCGGCAGCCTCTTCGCCAATTGCTTCGCGGCCTCGCGAATGCCCCGGTAGGTGCCGCCGGAGACGAGCCGCGCAAGGTAGGACGACATGGCGCCCGTCGGCGGCGCGATCGACATGTCGTTGTCGTTGAGGATGACGATGAGGCGCGACTGCATGGCACCCGCATTGTTCATGGCCTCATAGGCCATGCCGGCCGACATGGCGCCGTCGCCGATCACCGCGACGACATTGTTCGTCCGCCCCTTCAGATCCCGCGCCACGGCCATGCCGAGGCCGGCCGAGATCGACGTGGAGGAATGCGCCGCTCCGAAGGGGTCGTATTCGCTCTCGGCCCGTTTCGTGAAGCCGGACAGGCCGCCCGCCTTGCGCAGGGTGCGGATGCGGTCGCGCCGCCCGGTCAGGATCTTGTGTGGATAGGCCTGGTGGCCCACGTCCCAGATCAGCCGGTCGCGCGGCGTGTCGAACACATAATGGAGCGCGACCGTGAGCTCCACCACGCCAAGACCCGCGCCGAGATGCCCGCCCGTGACCGAGACGGCCCCGATGGTCTCTGCCCGCAGCTCGTCCGCCACCTGCCGGAGCTGGTTTTCGGAAAGCCGCCGGAGATCCTCCGGGGTCGCGATGGTGTCGAGGAGGGGAGTGGACAAGGTCGCCAAGGCGTTTCACTCCAAGGCTTCGGCCACCGGATTTGGGCCCATAACTATAGGTTGAAAGAGGGGCGCGCGTGCGCGGCCGCAGCCCTTACTCGTCCACGTCGAGGGGCGTCTTGCCGGAGGCCTGGCCGTCGGGGCCGATGGTGATCTTCTCGATTCGGGCCTCGGCCTTCTTGAGAAGCTGCTCGCAATGCTTCTTCAGGGCCTCGCCACGCTCGTAGATCGCGATGGAATCCTCGAGGGGGACGTCGCCGCGCTCGAGCCGCCGCACGATTTCCTCCAGCTCGGCCAGGGCCTTCTCGAAAGGGAGTGCCTTGATGGAAGTGGTGTCGCTCATGCCGCCGTCCGCCAAAATATCGTCCTCCGTCCTGGGTCTATCGTGTGGCCGGAGCACCGGCCGGCCGTTGTGCGAGGAGCCTCTGATAAACGAGACCGATGCCGATGAGAACAAGGCCGAGGCCGATGAAGGACAAAGCCCGCATGACGCCTTCCAGATTGGCCAGATCGACGATGAACACCTTCAGGACGGCGAGCACAAGATATACTGCCGAGGCGAGGCGGGCAAAGCGAATATCGCGCAGGAGCCCGATGCCGAGGAGCGCGATGCCCGTGAGAAGCAGCGCCACCGAATAGGCCCATTGCTCGCCCTGGCCGAATCCGCGCCACAGGCCGAGCTCCGGCCCCTGGACGATTCGCCGGATCGCCAGGCCCACATAGGTCATCTGGAGAAGGAGGCCGAGGATGGCGGAGGTCCAGGAATAGGCCGCCGGTCTCGTCCGCCGCTCCTGGAGCGCGAGCGCCAGGGAGAGAACCGCCGGCAGGAGATAGGCCGGGATCAGGGCGTTGAAGAAAACGCCGCCCTGGACGGGATCGTCCGTCAGGAGCGGGTTCGCGGCGATCAGCAGGCCGCCTGCACAGAGGAAGACGGAGACGACCTTGAAGATCAGCGAGCCCACCCGATAGACCGGGTCTGAGCGGCTCAGGTCGAGCCGGGTCAGGACCAGCGCGAAGGCGAGGCTCTCGGTTGCCACGAGGCCGGCCTCCAGGAGCCCGAAATCGGCCGCCAGGGGATCGCCCGCATGCAGGGCATGGCGGATCTCGAAGAACACCAGGAAGGTCGTAAAGACGATCGCGAGGCTCTCGGTCAGGCGGACGACGGTATCCCGGCCGGACCTCTCCAGAAGGCGGCTCGCCAGGAGGAAGGCGGCGGCCGGGATGCCGTAGCCCCAGAGCAGCCAGTTCACGAGAACCGGCCCCGGATTGCCCTCGACGATGGTCGGGCTCCAGGCCAGGCGCGCCGTCACGATGAGGCCGATGGCCCCGACAGCGTAGCGCAGCGCCGGAATGGCGATCCTTTCCGATACCCAGGCGGTGGCGAGCGCCGTGAGCGCGAACGCGACGGTCAGCATGCCCTTGTCCAGCGCGAAGGTGAGGCCCAGGGCCAGGGCGCCGAGGGCCGCCGAGGCGGTCGCGCCGATCCCGAGGCGGAGGGTTGGGGCCTCCGCGTCCGGGTTCCGGCGCAGCCATATGGTGGCATAGACCAGGAGAAGGGCGAGAAGGGCGGCCACGAGGGCGAAGGACAGGCTCCTTTCCAGCGCGGCGACGCGGCAATTGGCGGCCACGAGCGCCAGGAGAGGCCCGACGGACGCAGCGCCCGCATACCAGGCAGCGAGCCGCAGGGGCAGGCCGGGAGAGCGGGATAGCCGGATCAGGGCGGCTGCGGCGATCAGGGGTGTCGAGAGGGCCGCGAAGGCCAAGTAGATGCCGAGCGCGTCGGGCCGGGCCGTGAAGAGATCGCCCGACTGATAGAAGATGTTCTCGGGATCCTGGCCGAGCAGGGTGCGGATCGGCCAGAACGTCAGGGTGCCGACAGCGGTGAGCGCCGCCCAGGCGGAGGCGGGCGCAACCTGGGGCACCCGCAGACCGGCCGTGAGCAGGATGAGGATCAGCGCTGCCGAGAAAACGGAGCGTGCGTCCCCGGCGCTCACCGAGGTCGCCGCCGCGATGCCCGCCACGCCGAAGGCCAGGAGGACCCCGCTTGCCGGGATGTCCAGGATCGCCGGCTCCTCGCCCTGGGCGTCCCGATAGGGGTCGATGGCCAGGAAGAAGGCCGCGAGGCCGGCCTGGAGGGCGAGATGCACCATTGCCGGCAGGGCAGACCCTTCGCCGGTCCAGAAGATCGGCAGGGCCCACAGGAGGGCGCCGATGGCGGCGGCGAGCGCAAGCCAGCGCCAGAGGCGAAGTCTGGCGACCCCATAGGCCGGGAGCACCACGAACGAGAGGTAGATCACGAGCGCCCAGGGCTGTGGCGCCTCCGACGAGACGAGGAGCGGGCTTCCCAGGGCGCCCACGAGGCCCAGTGCCGCAAGGGCAGGTCCGTGCAGGGTCGCGGCCACCATGGCCAGCACGGCGATGAGGCCGAGGAGCACGAAGATCGTTCCCGGGCCGATGAGATCGTAGAGGGCGTAGGCCGCAAAAGCGGACGCGAAGGCCGTGCAGGTGCCGGCCGCGGTCAGGATGCCGGGCACATGGGCGGACGGAATGCCCGGCAGGGCGACACCCTGCTCCCGCCGGCGCAGCCATTCGCCGGCTCCGGCCAGGGCAAGGGCGAAGAGGCCGCCGAGGGCGATCCGGGTGCCGGGGCTCAGGAGATCCTGCTCGATGGAATAGCGCACCAGGAAGAGGCCGCCGAGCGCCAGCGCGAGGCCGCCGACCCACACGGCCCAGCGGGTGCCGAGCCTCTCCTCCAGCCCGCGCCCGCCTGCCGCCCGGCCGGGCAGGGCCGCCTCGACAGGCGGGGCCGACGCGATGGCCGGGACGGGCGCGCGGGGAGGCTCCGCTTCGGCCGGAAAGGCTCCGGGTTCGGCGAAAGGCGTTTCCGGGACGGCCTCCGGCTCTTCCGGCCGGATTTCGGCCGCGGCGGCAACCGGGGCGGCGCCTTCCCTAAGGAGATGTTCGAGCCGCTCCAGCCGGGTGGTCAGAAGCGCGACGCTGCGCCGTGCCTTGACGGCCAGGACAAGGCCGACGATGGCACTGACCGGAAAGGACAGGGCGAGCAGAACGAGCAGCAGGAACTCAATGTCCAAAGCGTTTCCTCAGGCTTTTTTCCAGGACAGAGCCCCGCCGCAGGCGGAATCGTCTAGCCCCTGCTAAGCTGTAACATGAAGGGTGTGCCCTCCATAGCCTCGGCCCCGCGGCCGATGCCGCGCACCGCCTCGACCATCCGGCCGCGCCGTCCCAGCACGTCGTCCGCAAGGGCGACGAAGCGGGCATTGGGCGTCGCCGTGGGGGAGGCGAGCCGCAGGGCCTGGGCGATCTCGGCCTCGTCCCGCTCCGGCGCGAGCGCGCAGGCCGAGATGAAGGCTGCGGCGGTCGAGCGGCTGATCCCGGCCCAGCAATGGAACACGAGGGGGCTTTCCCGCTCCCAGGTCCCGACGAAGGCAAGCAGCCGCTCGATATGCTCGGCGGCCGGCAGGATATGGCCGTCCATCGGCTCCACGATGTCGCTCACGCCGAGGAAAAGATGCCGCTCCGGCGCAATGGCGGGCGGGCGCTCCACGGCCGAGCCCACATTGATCAGGGTCACCACGTGGCTGGCGCGGATTTCCGTCACCGTGTCGTGCAGGCGGGACAGGGGGCAGACGTGCAGGGTCGGCATGGTCTTGAGCCTCGTATGGGAGGAAGCCCATCAGGGCAGAGGAGGGATCATAGGAGGATTCATGGCTTTAAGCTTTTGTTTTTGAGCATCTTTTCACGCAGAACCGTTCCCACTTTTGCGTCCGATGCTCCGGCGGGCGGCGTGACCATACGGACGGGCACTCACCCGCGACAGGGCGTCTCAAAGGCCTTTACGCCTTCGCGGTCAGGCGCCGCAGCTCCGCGAGGAAACGCTCGGCCGCGACCGTCGGCGGCCACGGCTCCCAGGGCGTGCCGCCATATTGCGCGACGAGGGGGTCGTTCCAGAGCGGCTCGTGGGGGATCTTCAGGGTGCGGCGGGCCTCCTCGATGCTCCAGCCGACCACGTGGACGGCCTCGGTCGCCGCGCAGATGCGGTCGGCCCGTTTGTGAAGTGCCTTCTCCCTCGCGGTCCATTTCTGGAGGCCGTAGCGGACGAAGATCGCATTCTGAAGCTGCTCCGTGAGCGTGCGGAAGCCCTCGCCCAGGAAAGGCTTGATGACCGAGATGCAATCGAAGCCGAGCAGGCCCTCATCCGCATCGTGCAGCAATTCCCTGAGCTCGCGCTGGGGCGTGTTTTCGGCCCCCAGGAGGGTGCGGCTCAGGAGCATGACGCTCAAGGAGTGCTGGGCCACCGAGAGGGGCAGGGGCCATGCCGAGTGACCGCCCCACCGGTAGGTCCGCGCCAGGCCGAGCGCCAGATCCTCGTCGTCCCAGTCGAAGGGAGTGGGGTGGAGAAGATCGAGCCGCTTGCCGGATGGCAGGCGTACCCAGGCCCTTGTGCTCGTCATCGCAGCCTTCTCGAAAGAGACATAAATCATGCGGAGGTCCGTGCCGAATCCGTCCCCGGAGCCTCGCGCCGTCCTTTACCACCGATGCCCGCAGATCCGTTAGAGATGCCGACCGGCGCTGCCGGGCGGGCTCATGCGTCGATGCTGACCGTGCCTGTGGCCTTCGAGATGACCTCTTGGGCGAAGAGCGCCACGAAATCCTCCGCCCGCTTCGACAGGGGGAGGCTCGGAAGGGTGATGATCCCGTAATCGGAGATGCGGGCCGGACGGAAGGGGCGCATCACGATCTCGGGCGAGCGGAAGAAGCTTGCGATCAGCGCCGGAACGACCGCCACCCCGAGGCCGGCCGCCGCACAGGCGCAGGCCGCCTCGACCGAATGGACCTCCACGCGGCAGTGATGGGGCGCCCTGGCGTTGCGCAGCTCGTATTCGAGCTCGTGCCGTGCCGTCCTTTGCCGCCCCAGCAGGATGAGATCGTTCCGCGCCAGATCCTTCAGCTCCACCTGCTCCTTCGAGGCCAGCGGATGTCCCTTCGCCATGACGCATGTGGTTTCGCCGCGCAGGAGCGGCCGCACCTTGAAGCTCTGGTCCTCGGTCGGCAGGCGCACGAAGCCCAGATCGGCGCTGCGCGCCTGGATCATCTGCTCGATCGCCCCGTAGGGGCCAGAGAGCGTCTCCACGACGGCCTTGGGATGGAGCTCGAAATACTGGGAGAGGACCTTGGGCAGGAGCGTGGTCGTGATGCTGTGCGGGAACGCAACCCTGAGCAGCGTGTCGCCGCTCGATCCCGCCTTGATGTCGGCGGCCTTCCGCCGGACGCGGGCCAGCACCTCGGTGAGTTCCTCCACCTCGGGCACGAGCGCCTTGGCCTCTGGCCTTGGGATGAGGCGTCCCTTGTCGCGGATGAAGAGTTCGAAGCCGATTTCGGCCTCGAGGCCCGTCAGATGCCGGCTGATGGCAGATTGCGAAATTCCCAGGATCGTCGAGGCGCCGACCGTGGAGCCCGTGGCGACGATGGCCTTCAGGACTTCGAGCTGCTTCAGGTTCATGGTCCGGAACGTGCCTCAGGCGCCGCCGCGCTTTCCCAAAATTTCATTGACCTATCTCATTTCCTCATACTGTTGCGCGTGCCCCCGGGCGATGCGTAATTATCCCACACTGTCCGAATGAAAGCGTATCGATGGAACGTTATCTGCGGAAAACTCCGAAAGTCTGTGCGGGCTGCCGGCTCCGGCCGCCGGAGCCTTTCCTATGACTGTTTTCATTATTAGACGACTTTCGCAAAGTCTGCTGGTTCTCTTCATCACGTCGATCATCGTCTTCGCGGGCATCTACGCCATCGGCAATCCGGTCGACATCCTGATCGCCGGCGATGCCTCGCCCGCCGAGCGGGAGCAGGCGATCCGGGCGCTCGGGCTCGACCGGTCCCTCATCGAGCAATACGGCACCTTCATCTGGAACGCCCTTCATGGCGATCTGGGCCGCTCCTTCGTGTTCAACCAGCCTTCCATCGACCTCATCCTCAACCGGATGCCGGCGACGCTCGAACTCGCCTTCGTGGCACTCGCGCTCTCGCTTGTCCTGGGCATCCCGCTGGGCCTCTGGGCCGGTTTGAAGCCCGGCACGGCCGTGGACGAAACCGTCATGACCGGTTCGATCCTCGGCTTCAGCCTGCCGAATTTCTGGCAGGGCATGATGCTCATCATGATCTTCTCGGTCTGGCTGGGATGGCTGCCGTCCACGGGCCGCGGCGAGGTCGGGAGCCTTTTCGGCATCAGGACGAGCCTCGCGACCTGGTCCGGCGTGATGCATCTCATCCTGCCGGCGCTCAATCTCGCGCTCTTCAAGATTTCGCTCGTCATCCGCCTCACGCGCAGCGGCGTGCGGGAAACCATGCCGCTCGACTTCGTGAAGTTCGCGCGGGCCAAGGGGCTCTCGGAGCGCCGGATCGTTTCGGTGCATGTGCTCAAGAACATCATGATCCCCATTGTCACGGTGGTCGGCGTCGAGTTCGGCAGCCTCATCGCGTTCGCGATCGTGACCGAGACGATCTTCGCCTGGCCGGGAATGGGCAAGCTGCTGATCGACTCGATCATGCGCCTCGACCGGCCGGTGGTGGTGGCCTACCTGCTCGTCGTCGTCACCCTGTTCATCGTCATCAACTTCGTGGTCGACATTCTCTATTCGCTGCTCGACCCGCGGATCCGGCTGGGGAGCGCATCATGACGGCCGCCATCCTTCGGAGACCAGCCTCCGACACGCTGCTGGGACGCGCGCTCAACGGCCTGCTCAAGAGCCCGAAAGCCACCGTCGCGGCCGTCGTCCTCGTGCTGCTGCTCCTCGCGGCGGCCGTCGGGCCGTGGCTCGCGCCGCAGAACCCTTACGACCTGATGCAGATCAGCATCATGGATGCGCGGCTGCCGCCGGGCTCCGAGAGCATGGATGGCGGCATCTACTGGCTCGGCACGGACGGGCAGGGACGGGACATGCTGTCGGCCATGATCTACGGCCTGCGCACGAGCCTCGCAGTCGGCGTGGTCAGCGGCGTCATCGCGCTCGGGATCGGCACCGCGCTCGGCCTGATGGCGGCCTATTTCGGCGGCCGCGTCGACACGCTGATCATGCGCCTCGTCGATCTCATGCTCGGCTTCCCGACCATCCTCGTGGCCCTGATGCTGCTCGCCACCATCGGCCAGGGCATCGGCAAGGTCATGTTCGCCCTGGTGCTGGTGCAATGGGCGCTCTTCGCCCGGGCAGTGCGCGGCGCCGCCCTGGTGGAGAAGGGCAAGGAATACGTGGAGGCGGCGGCCTGCCTCGACCTGAGCCGGACGCGCATCCTCTTCGGGCACCTGCTGCCCAACTGCCTTCCGCCCCTGATCGTGATCGGCACGCTGCAGGTCGCGAACGCCATTTCGGCGGAGGCGACCCTGAGCTTCCTCGGCATCGGGCTGCCGATCACCGAGCCGTCCCTCGGCCTTCTCATCGCCAACGGCTACGAGGTTCTCATGTCGGGACAGTACTGGATCAGCGTCTATCCGGGCATTCTGCTGGTTCTCCTCGTCTTCAGCATCAACATCGTCGGCGACCGCCTGCGCGAAGTGCTGAACCCGCGGCTCGAGCGGTGAGGGGAATGGCATGACCGGTTCGACCCTGATCGTCGAAAATCTCCAGACCCATTTCTTCACCGAGAAGGGCGTCGTCAAAGCCGTCGACGGCGTCAGCTTCGAGGTCGCCCGCGGCGAGGTGCTCGGGCTCGTGGGCGAATCCGGATCGGGCAAGTCGATCACCGGCTTCTCGATCCTCGGGCTGGTCGACCCGCCCGGTCGGGTCGTCGGCGGGCGGATCCTCTTCCAGGGGCAGGATCTCGTCGGGCTTCCGACCCACGAGATGCAGAAGCTGCGCGGCCGGCGGATCGCAATGATCTTCCAGGATCCCATGATGACGCTGAACCCCGTGCTCAGCGTCGGCACGCAGATGGTCGAGACGGTCCTGGCCCACGAGAAGGTGAGCGTGAAGGAAGCACGTGCGAGGGCCCGCGATACGCTCGGCATGGTCGGCATCCCGTCGCCCGAGGAGCGGCTTGCGGCCTATCCGCACCAGTTCTCCGGCGGCATGCGCCAGCGCGTCGCCATCGCGATCGCGCTCCTGCACCGCCCTGACCTCATCATCGCGGACGAGCCGACGACCGCGCTCGACGTCACCATCCAGTCGCAGATCCTCGCGCAGATCCAGACGCTCTCGAAGGAGCTCGGCATGGCGCTCGTGTGGATCAGTCATGATCTCGGGGTCGTGGCCGGCCTCGCGCACCGCATCGCCGTGATGTATGCCGGCCGCATCGTCGAGACCGGGCCCACGGACGATGTGCTGGACCGCCCCGTTCATCCCTATACGATCGGGCTTCTGCAATCGGTCGCCGCGAATGTGCCGCGCGGAGCACCGCTGAAGGCCATTCCGGGCATGGCGCCGTCTCCGCTCCACAGGCCTTCCGGCTGTGCGTTCCGGACGCGCTGCGCTTTCGCAACGGAGATCTGCGGAACGGAGCCGCCGCTCGAGAGCGCCGGTCCCGTCGCATGGCGATGCTTCCACCCGCAGGCGAGGAGAGCCGCATGACGCCGCTGATCGAAGCCGCCGGAGTTTCGAAACGCTTCGTCCGGGAACTGGACTATGCGGAGCGGCTCGCGCGTTATCTCGGGGCCGACGTGAAGCCTCAGGTCGTCCACGCGGTCGACCATGTGGATCTCAGGATCATGCCGGGCGAGGTGGTTGGCCTCGTGGGCGAATCCGGCTGCGGAAAATCGACCCTCGGCCGCGTCATGGCGGGCATCATGCCCCAGAGCGACGGAACCGTTTTCTGGAATGGCCGGGACCGCCGGGAGCTTCCGCACAAGGAGGCCCGCGCGGCGCGCCTTGCGGCCCAGATGATCTTCCAGGACCCGATGTCGTCCCTCAATCCGCGCAAGCGGGTTATCGACATCATCGGCGAGGCGCCTGTCGCACACGGCCTCGTGCCGCGGCGCGAGAAGGCGGATTACGTCGCCGGCCTCATGGAGCGCGTCGGGCTCGATCCCAACTACCGCGAGCGCTTTCCACACCAATTCTCCGGCGGTCAGCGGCAGCGCATCGGCATCGCGCGGGCCCTCGCGGTCAAGCCGCAATTCATTGTGTGCGACGAATCCGTCGCGGCCCTCGACGTGTCGATCCAGGCGCAGATCATCAACCTGTTCATGGAGCTGAGGCGCGACCTCGGGCTGACCTATCTGTTCATCAGCCACGACATCGGCGTCGTGAAGCATATCAGCGACCGGGTCGCGATCATGTATCTCGGCCGCATCGTCGAGAGCGCTCCGGCCGAGGCCTTCTTCGCAAGGCCGAACCACCCTTACACGGTCGCGCTCCTCGATGAGGTGCCCTCCATCGCCAACCGGCGGCGCACCTTCTCGTCCATCAAGGGCGAGATCCCGTCGCCCCTGTCCCCGCCCAGCGGGTGTCATTTCCACCCCCGCTGCCCGCACGCCTTCGATCGGTGCCGGCGCGAGGCTCCGGCGCTGCGGGAAATCGCGCCGGGCCATATCAGCGCCTGCCACCTCAACGACGTGACCACGCCCGGCGAGCGGCCTCAGACCGCCGCCGCACTCTGATCCAGAAGGGAGAACACCATGAAGCCTCTGTCCCGCCTGAAGTGCCTGAGCATCACCGTCTCGGTGGTCGGCCTCCTCGGGCTTTCGCCGTCCTATGCGGCGGACCTGATCATCGGCAGCTCCACGGAGCCCTCCGCGCTCGATCCGCATTTCTCGCGCACCGGCAACAACCAGAATATCGCCGCCCAGATCTTCGACCGGCTCATCTCGCCCGATCCGAACCTGCAGGTGACGCCTGCGCTCGCGGAATCCTGGCAGAACGTGGACCCGACCACGTGGCGCATCAAGCTGCGCTCGGGCGTGACCTTCCAGGACGGCAGCCCGCTCACCGCCGAGGACGTGGTGTTCTCCCTTACCCGCGTGAAGGACATCCCGAATAGCCCCGCGCCCTTCACGGGCAATGTCGGCTCCATCGCCAGCATGACGATCGTCGATCCGCAGACGATCGAGTTCAAGACGAAGAACCCCACGCCCGATTTCATCGAGCAGGTGGGCCTCGTCTACATCGTCCAGAAGAAGCTCGCCGAAGGAAAGACCATCGAGGCCTTCAACGACCGTTCCGCGACGGTTGGCACGGGCCCCTATAAGGTCAAGGAATGGGTGCCGGGCGATCACATCTCGCTCGTGCGCAACGATTCCTACTGGGGCAAGAAGCCCGCCTTCGAGAACGTCACGATCAAGTTCATCGCCAACGATGCGGCCCGCGTCGCAGCCCTGCGCTCCGGCTCCGTCGACCTGATCGATGCGGTGCCGCCGGGTGACGTGAAGACCCTCTCGGGCGTGAACGGCCTCAAGCTCTGGTCGATCCCCTCTGCACGCGTCGTCTATCTCGCGCTCGATGCGAGCCGCGACGAGAGCCCGTTCGTGGTCGGGCCGGACGGCAAGCCTCTGAACCCGAACCCGCTCAAGGACGTGCGCGTCCGCCAGGCACTGTCGAAGCTCGTCAACCGCCAGCTCATCGTCGACCGGATCCTGGACGGGGCCGGCGAGGCGGCCGGGCAGATCGTTCCCGATGGAATCGGCGGCTTCGACCCGTCCCTGAAGGCGCCGGCCGCCGACACGGAAGGCGCCAAGAAGCTGCTCACCGAGGCCGGTTTCCCTCAAGGGTTCGGCCTGACGCTGCATACCTCCAATGACCGCTTCCCGGGCGATGCCGAAACCGCGCAGGGGATCGGCCAGATGTTCGCCCGCGGCGGCATCAAGGTGAACGGCGTCGTCGCGCAGCCCTACAACGTCTATGCGTCCGCGGCGGGCAAGCAGCAGTTCAGCGCCTTCATCTTCTCCCTCGGCACCACGACGCCCACCTCGGCGACGAGCCTCCGCAACCTCCTGATGACGCCCAACAAGGAAGCCGGAACGGGCTCCTTCAACCGCACGCGCTATTCCAACGCGCAGTTCGACGCGAAGATGAAGGAGGCCACATCGGAGTTCGATCCGCAGAAGCGCGTCGCCCTCCTGCAGGAAGCGACCCGGATCGCCATGACGGATGTCGGCGTCATTCCGCTGTTCTGGCCGAAGGTGTACTGGGCCTCCAAGGCGAACGTCACCTACACGCCCAACAGGGGTGAGGACCTGATGGCTCCGCTCGCAGGTATCGCCCAATGACCTCACAGGCCGTTCGACAGACCGCCTCCTCCACGGCTGCTGCCGTGGAGGTCCTCGCCGACGACGTGGTGGTGCATCGGGACGTGATGGTCCGCATGCGCGACGGGGTCCATCTCGCGACGGACGTGTACCGCCCGGCCGTCGGCGGAAAGCCCGTCGAGGGGGCCCTCCCGGCCATCATGGAGAGGACGCCCTACGGCAAGACGCAGCGCTCGCGCTCGGAGATCGAGCCCGGCATGGAGCGGCCCATGACGCGGGCCGAGGTCGCCATGCATTTCGTGAGGGCCGGCTTCGTGGTGGTCTATCAGGATTGCCGCGGGCGCTACAATTCGGAGGGCACGTTCACGAAGTACCTCTCTGAAGGTCCGGACGGCTACGACACCTGCGCGTGGATCGTGGAGCAGCCCTGGTGCGACGGCAAGATCGGCACCATGGGGCTGTCCTATGCGGCGCATACGCAGGCGGCTCTCGCCTGCCTGAACCCGCCGGGGCTCGCCTGCATGGTGCTCGATTCCGGCGGCTTCTCGAGCGCGTACCGCACGGGCATTCGCCAGGGCGGCGCCTTCGAGCTCAAGCAGCTCACCTGGGCCTACAACAACGCCAAGGAGAGCCCGGAGGCGCAGAACGATCCGCTGATCCTCGGCGCCCTCGAGGCCGAGGACCTGAAGTCCTGGTTCCATGTCATGCCGTGGTCCGAGGGACGCTCGCCGGTGCGGTGGGTGCCCGAATACGAGAGCTACGTGCTGGAGCAGTGGCGCCAGGGCACGTTCGGTGATTTCTGGAAGAAGGTCGGCATCTATGCGGAAGGGTCCTACGACACCTTCCCGCAGGTCCCGGTCGCGCTCCTGTCGAGCTGGTACGATGCCTATGTCAGCACGACCTTCGACAATTACGAAGGCCTGACCCGCAGCGGAGAGCGGCCGGTCTCCGTGATCATGGGGCCGTGGCTGCACGGCAATCGCAACACGACCTTCGCGGGCGATGCTTATTTCGGCGAGAACGCCACGATTTCGGGCAACGTGACGCCATCCTGGCTGGAATTCCGGCGGCGATGGTTCACGCGCTGGCTCAAGGCGGACGCGAACGGCGTCGATGCCGAGCCGCCGGTCCGCCTGTTCCTCATGGGCGGCGGAACGGGACGCAAGACGGAAGCCGGCAAGCTCGATCATGGCGGCCGCTGGATCGAGGCGACATCTTGGCCGCTGCCCGAGACGGAGTTCCGGCCCTTCTACATCCACCACAACGGAGAGCTTCGCGAGACGCCTGCCGAGCAGAACGTAGCGGCCCTAAGCTACGATTTCGATCCCTCCGATCCGGTGCCGACGATCGGCGGCGCGCTCACCAGCGGCCAGCCGGTCTTCGAAGGCGGCGTCTTCGACCAGCGGGAGGCGCCGCAATTCTTCGGTTGCCGTCATCCGGGTCTTCCGCTCTCGGCGCGCCGGGATGTGCTCTCGTTTGAGACGCAGCCGCTGGATGAGGATCTCGCGGTCGTCGGTCCCATCACGGTCGAGCTCTGGGTCTCGTCCGATGCTCTGGATACGGATTTCACCGCGAAGCTGATCGACGTCCATCCGCCGTCCCGGGACTATCCAACCGGATACGCCATGAACCTGACGGACGGCATTCTGCGCTGCCGCTACCGCAAGTCCTGGGAGAACCCGGAGCCGATCGTGCCGGGCGAGGTCTTCAGGATCACCATCGAGCCCTTCGCGACCGCGAACCTGTTCGCCAAAGGCCATCGGATCCGGCTGGACATCTCGTCGTCCAACTTCCCGAAATTCGACGTGAACCCCAACACAGGTGAGCCTGAGGGCATGGGGCGGACCCGCAGGGTCGCGCGCAACTCCGTCTATTGCGACGCGGTCCATGCCTCGCGGATCATCCTTCCCTGCGTGCCTGCGCGGCAGATCAGGACCCTGAAGGGCATCCGGAGCGAATAGAGGCGGCGTATCACACGTTTCTGCCCTCCGCGGTCTTCCGGGAGGGCAGGGACGGGCTCTTACTCCATCCCCAACAGGCGATAGATCCGTTTCGCGTAATTGCCGAAGGCTTCCGTGGTCTTCATGTCGAGGGTCCGCGGGAAGGGCAGGTCGATGCTGAATGTGTCGGCCATGCGGGCGGGTCCTGCGGTCAGCACCGCGCAGCGGGAGCCGAGGAACACGGCCTCCTGGATCGAGTGGGTGACGAAGATGATCGTCTTGCGGCTCTGCTGCCAGATGCGAAGCATCTCCAGGTTCATCTTCTCGCGGGTCAGCGCATCCAGGGCCCCGAAGGGCTCGTCCATCAGGATCACCTTCGGATCATGGACCAGTGCCCGCGCGATGGAGGCGCGTTGCTGCATGCCACCGGAGAGCTGATAGGGATACTTGCCCTCGAAGCCCGCCAGCCCGACCATCGCCAGGAGGTCGCGGGCCCGCTCCTGCGTTTCGCGCCGGGGTAGGCCGAGGATCTCGGCCGGCAGGGTGACGTTCTCCAGAATGGTGCGCCATTTCAGCAAAAGCGCCTGCTGAAACACCATGCCGATATCGCGCCCCGGCGTGAAAGCAGAGGTGCTGTTTCCGATCTTCACCTCGCCTTCGTCTGCGTCGTGCAGGCCGGCCAGGATCTTCAGGAGGGTGCTCTTCCCGCATCCGCTCGGCCCGACGAGGGAGACCAGCTCGCCCTCTGCGATGTCCATCGTCACGTTGGAGATCGCGATGAATTCCCGGCCCGCATTGCGGTAGGTCTTGCGCACATTGCGCAGGTGAATCATCGGCTCCGCTCCGGAGGCGGAGCGGGGTGCCGTGCCGGCCGTGAGGGATGCGGCCGTCATGACAGCCACCGTTCGAGATTCTCGGCCACGAAAGCGTCGTCGGAGAGGTCCGCGTGCTCGCGGGAGACCCGGTCGAGCTCGGCGGCCTGTCCGGGGCTGAGCCCCTCGTGAGGATCGATGCACCATGTGCCTTCGAGGAGCCCTTGCCGGCGCAGGATCTCATGGCAGCCCGCGATGCAGCCGTGGAAATCATGCGCCACGTCGAAGAAGGCCGCGTTGCAATCCGTCACGCGCGAGTCGAGGGCCAGGATATCGGCCGGTATCGGGCCCGCCGCGACCGCGGCCTGGAGCCTCTTCAGCAGATGGACCGCGCCGCGCGTCCACACGGACCAGTGGCCCAGCAACCCGCCGCGGAAGCGCACGGTCACCGGCTCCCCGTCGCGCATCACCGTGAAGGGCGTGAGCAGGTCCAGCACGATGTGATCGTCGTTGCCAGTGTAGAGGGTGATGCGTTCCTCCGCGCGCGCGGCGACGAGCCCGCGCACGACGTCCAGGGTCCGGTAGCGGTGGAACGGCGCAACCTTGATGGCCACGACATTGTCGATGGACGCGAAGCGCTCCCAGAAATCGGCCTCGAGTGTCATCCCGCCGACTGCGGGCTGCAGGTAGAAGCCGACGAGCGGGATCTCATCCGCGACGCGCCGGCAATGCTCGATGATCTCGTCAGTCGTCGCACCCTTGAGGGCCGAGAGGCTCAGCAGGCCCGCATGATAGCCGAGGCGCTGTGCGGTTTTCGCTTCCGCCACGGCCTGCTCGGTCCTGCCGCAGAGCCCGGCAACCATCACCAGCGGCCTGTCCGTCCAGGCATGGGCATCTTCCACGGCCGCTGCGAGAACAGGCTCGTAGAGGCCGATATCGCGAATGGCGAACTGGGTCGTGTGGACGCCGACCGCGAGGCCGCCGACGCCCGCATCCACATAATAGCGGGTCAGGGCCCGCTGCCGGCGCCGGTCGAAGCGACGCTCCGAATCGAGCGCCAGGGGATGGGCCGGGATCGCTGTTCCATTCCGGAGGATATCGAGGATCTCGTGGGGAAGATTGGAGCGGTGAAGAGCCATGCCGATGGGTCCTATGGGAATGTCAGCCGAATTCGGGGCCTGCGACTGCGAAGAGATGCCGTGGATTCCCGAATGCCTCGGATTGGCCGCGGGCCATGCGCAGGAAGGGGCGCTGCACTGTGAAGCCGCGCTGATCCAGCGCCCGCGCCAGCGCTGGCCAGGAATCGAGAAGATCGAGGAAGACCGGACCCGGCACGGAGCCGAGAGCGGCCTCCAGGAGCGCGCCCGCCGTCTGCTCGTCCGGCGCAACGATGGGCCCGATCTGCGTCGCGAGGCGCCCGGGCCGCGCGAGCACGAAGCCCTTGAGATCGCTCGTGACGAAGGCGTGCCGTGGCGCCCGCGCGAAGTGACTGTTCAGCAGAAATGCGCGCTCGGCCCCGAACGCTTCCGCATCGGCTGCAACAACCCTCGGCAGATCCTCAGCCGACATTGCGCGAACACCTTCCGGGAGTGGGCCGGGGGAGCCGCCCTGTCCCTGCCAGCGGGTCAGCCCGAAGATCGGGACAAAGCCCAGGGGGCGGTAGACCGTCTCGCCGGCGGGCGTCGCATCCAGAACCTGCACGAGGCCTCTGCCGGCGAGATCATCCCGGCACGCCTCCAGGATGCGCGTGCCGAGCCGCTCGCGGCGGCGGCTCTGCGTGACCAGGACCATGCCGATCCAGCCGAAGCCGCCCGAATAGGGGAGTGCGGCACCGGTCGCGACAGGCTCCTGGTCCGCGCCCACGACCCCGAACACGGTGCCGTGGGTGAGAAACAGGGACCAGTCCTCGGCCAGCTGGTTCCAGCCCGCTTCGGCCGACAGGGCCATGCAGCCGGCGATGCGGTCGGTCGTCAGCGGTGCAGGGTGGACGGCCTCAATAGGCGCCATCGCGCACCTCGAAATGGGTGGGCTTGCCGAGGCTGGGGCGATTGTCAGACACCCAATGCGCGACCCAATCCACCATCCGGCCGATGGACACGCTGGGATAGCCGAACAGGCTCGCGGCCTGCGAGGTGTTGACGAGCCATGCGGTCGGCGCTTCCTGGCCGACGATCTTCGGCTTCTTGCCGAGGCGCTCGCCAAAGGCCTTGGCGAGCCAGCGGATGGAGACGGTCTCGGGCCCGGAGACGTTGATGGGGCTCGTCGGCGCGGTCGCCTGGCGCAGGCAGCGCAGGGCCTGGGCATTGGCATCGCCCTGCCAGATTACATTGACGTGGCCCATGGTGACGTCGATCGGTTCGTCGTCACGGACCTTCTGGGCCACGTCGAAGAGGACTCCGTAGCGAAGGTCGATGGCATAGCTCAAGCGGAACAGCCGGCCCGGCGTCCCATAGACATTGGAGAAATGCTCGAAGATCCGCTCGCGGCCGATGCACGAGAACGCATATTCGCCGGGCGGGTTGAGCACGCTGTCCTCGGTGGCGCCCTGGCTGCCGATATCCACGAAGGGATAGACGCAGGCGGTCGAGAAGGCGACGATGCGGGACTCGCGGAAGGCCTCTGCCACGAGTCCGGGCACATGCACGTTCATCGCCCAGGTGAGTGCCTGGTTGCCCTGGGCACCGAACTTGCGGCCCGCCATGAAGACCACATTACGCGCGCGGGGCAGGGCCTCGACGGCGGCGCGGTCCGTAAGATCGCACGCAATCGTCTCGACGCCGTGCGCCTTCAATTCCTCGCGCAGGCCCGGCTCACTGAACCGGGCGACCCCGATCACGCGCTTGTCGGGGGCAGCGTTGCGGGCAAGGCGCGCAAGGGTCGGGCCCATCTTGCCGCCGACGCCCAGGATCATGATATCGCCGTCGATGGCTGCCAGGTCCGCCGCGAGTGCGCGGGTCGGGCGTGTCATGAAGGCATCCAGGTCCTCAGCCGCGTCGAACCGATCGGGAAAGGGAGCGTCGTCGAGCCAAGCCGTCATTTCATCCTCGCGTCTTTGGGAACCCAGAGATGCTCCATCAGAAGCACCGTCATGTAGAGACCGATGCCGAGGAGCGTCAGCAATACCACGGCCATGAACATGGCGGGCGTATCGAGAGAGGCCTGGACCTGGATCATCAGGTAGCCGAGGCCGCGTTCGGAGGCGATGAACTCGCCCACCACCGCACCTGCAACCGCAAGGATCGCCGCGACCTTCATGCCAGAGAAGATGTAAGGCAGCGAGCCCGGCAGCTGAATGTAGCGGAAGGCCTGCCAGCGCGAGCCCTTGAGGGAGCGGACGAGGTCGAGAATGTCGGGCTCCACCTCGTTCAGCCCGCGCACCGTCGTCAGCAGGATGGGAAAGAGGCAGAGCGTGAAGGTGATGAGAATATTGGTGCCGATGCCGTAGCTGAACCACACGATCACGAGCGGGCCGAGGGCCACCTTCGGGATCATGTTCAGGGTGACGAGGAGCGGGAAGACGAGCAGCGTCAGCACTTTGGACCAGGAGAACAGCAGCGCCAAGCCGACCCCGACCAGGGCCGCCAACGCGTAGCCACCGAAGATCTCGGCCGCGGTCACCAGAGTGTTGTCGAGCCAGGCATAATTGGGCTTCGCCAGGGTGGCGAGCACGGCCGTCGGGGCAGGCAGCACGAAGGCCGGAACCGGGAAGACCGTGACGGCCACCTGCCAGAGCACGACGACCGCGATGTGGACGGTCGCGATCACGAGCCATCGACGGATCGCGGCGGCCCTCTCCGCCGCAAGGGCGGACGAGATGGTTTCGTCAGGCATCTCCACGCTGGTGGTCATTGAGATGTCTCCCGGTGCCGTATCGCGGCCGCAAGCCTAAGCTAACCCGGGAATAGAAATCAACCATCTGGTTGGTTGAAAAATGCAAGCCGTGGGCTAATCCGGGCGAAGGGCCGCCATGGCGAACTTGATGACGTGCCGTCGGCGGGCCGAAACGGCCCTCGGGGCGCCGAGGTTTTTCCCGAAGACGGCCGAGAGCGTTCGGTTGTTGGAAAAGAAGAAATAGGACAGCCCGGCAATCGAGACGTAGAGGTTGATGGGGTCCATGTCCTTTCGGAAAACACCTTCGCGCACGCCGCGCACAAGGGTTTCGCCGATGAGCTCGACCAGCGGGGAGTTCATGGTGCGCACCTCCGCCGAGCCGCTGACATGCAGTGCGCCGAAGCGGTTCTCGTCGTTCAGGAGCGCGATGAACTCGGGGTGTTCGAGAAGATAGTCGAACGAGAAGGCGATGAGCCGCTCCATGGCCTTCATGGGCGGCAAATTGCCGAGGTTGAGCGCGCGTTCCCGCGCGCGGATCTCGCCATAGACCTCGCCGAGGGCAGCGCGGAACAGGTCGTCCTTGTTGCCGAAGTAATGGTAGACGAGCTGCTTGTTGACGCCGGCTCGGCGGGCGATCTCGTCCACCCGCGCGCCGGCATGGCCCTTCATGGCAAATTCCACCACGGCCGCGTCCAAGAGGGCCCTGCGGGATCCTTCTGGGTCCCGCCGGGCCTGCCTGTCGCCCGACGCTTCTCTGGCGCGCGACGTGTCTTCCATGACATCTCTCTCGTTTCTCAGGTCGTCAACCAACTAGTTGATCTGAGTTGCATCCTAAGGCTAGTCTTTTTTCGGGAGACCGACACAACAATCATCCAACCAGACGGAAAGGCTACGAACCATGTCAAGATTTGCGTCCATCGCCGCTCTCGCCGCGGCCGCGCTGCTGGCCCCCGTGGCCGCATCGGCCAAGGAAAAGGTGAACCTGGTGCTGAACTGGGTCCCGACGGCCGATCATTCGCCATATTATTACGCAAAGCAACAGGGCTGGTACGAGGCGGCGGGGATCGACCTCGTCATCGAGACCGGCAAGGGGTCGGGCGTCTCTGCGCAGCGGGTCGGGGCCGGGACTTCCGAAATGGGGATTTCCGATCTTGCGACCTCGCTTCTCGCCCGTGGCAAGGGCGCGAAGCTCGTCGCCGTGATGGCCATCTATGCCAACTCGCCCCAGGGCTTCTACTGGCTGAAGAGCAACGGCATCACGGGCCCCAAGGATTTCCCGGGCAAGAAGATCGGCAACCCTCCGGGGGATGCGTCGCGCGTCATGTGGCCAGCCTTCGCCAAGCAGGTCGGCATCGATCCGGCTGCCGTGAGCTTCGTCAATGTCAGCCCCCAGGCCAAGATGCCTTCCCTGAAGAGCAAGGCCATCGATATCACGAGCGATTTCTACAACGAGCACGACCTGAAGGTGCGCGAGTTTGGGGACGATCTCGGATTCCTGGCCTGGCGGAATATCGGCATCAACCCATACGGGAACTCCATCATCGTCAATGGCGACTTCCTGGCGAAGAACCGGGATCTTGTGAAGGCCTTCACGCAGGTCAGCCAGAAGGCGTTCGCGGCGTGCGTGAAGGACGAGACGCCCTGCCTCAAGGCGCTGCTCGAGAACGTCAGCGGGCTCGACGAGGCGAACCAGCGTGACCAATGGAAGCGCATCAAGGAACTGATGCGCGATCCCACGACGACCTCGGTGGCTCTCGGCGCCTTCGACGCGGAGCGTGTGAAGAAGGATCACGAGATGGTGAAGACCTATTTCGGTATGGAGCAGGCCTTCGATCCGAGCGAGATCTACACGAACGACTTCCTCGACACGTCCATCAAGATGTCGGGCAACTGAACGGGACGCGTCTGCGCATCCTCATCGAATGCATGATCGTCAATTCAACGCGCCGGGCCTTAGAGCCCGGCGTTTTTGCAGACAGCGTGTGCGTTCGTAAAAGAAGCTTCACGCCGGGGTTCAAAGATGTAGAGTGGTGGAGGCGCTTACGGCATCGCGTGATGCACGATCCGTGTCTCTCCGTTTCATCCGGAATGCACACCGTTGAACGCGAGGACAGAAGTGGATGCGCCCACCTTCCAGACCACAGAGAGAGGATGAAATGGCCTTCAAATGTAACGTACCGGCGGTTCCGACTGTGCAGCAGGACGATACGGCGATCCGCATCACCCGCTGGGATTTCAGCCCTGGCGCCGTCACGGGCTGGCACCGGCACGAATGGGCCTATTTCGTCATCATGCTGACGGATGGCATTCTGCGGATCCATGATGGCAAGCAGGCGAAGGACATCCCGCTCGTCGCCGGACAATCCTACATGCGTCAGCCGGGCATCGAGCACGACGTCATGAATGGATCGGACCATCCGATCGCATTCATCGAAATCGAGATCAAGAAGCCGGACGCTCTCGTCACGAGCGCCTGACGCGCTGGATTAGGAGGCGGTGACTTCGGTCACCGTCTCGTCCAGAGCCGTGAGAAACAGATCGGCATTGTCCTTCGAGAAGACCAGTGGCGGCCTGATCTTCAGGATGTTGGCCGATGGCCCCGCCGCACTGATGAGGACGCGGCGTTCGCGCATTCCATTGACCACGCGCGCCGCCTCGTCGCTGGCCGGCTCTTTCGAGGCACGGTCCCGGACGAGCTCGACGCCGATGAACAGGCCTGCGGAGCGGATGTCGCCGATGAGCGGGTGGCGCTGCGCGAGGCTCTCCAGTCCGGCCTTGAGATAGTCGCCGACCACGCGGGCATTATCCTGCAGGCCTTCGTTCTCGATCACGTCGAGCACCGCCATGCCGACGGCCGCGGAGACGGGGTTTCCGCCGAAGGTGTTGAAGTAGCGCAGGTTCCGCCCGAATGTCTCAAGGATCTCCGGTCGCGCGGCCATGCCGGCCATGGGATGGCCGTTGCCGATCGGCTTGCCCATTGTGACAAGGTCCGGCACGATCCCGTGACGCTGGAAACCCCACATGGCCGTGCCAGTGCGCCCGAAGCCGGGCTGCACCTCGTCCGCGACGAAGACACCGCCCGCCTCACGGATCGCCGCGACAGCGCCGGACAGGAAGCCGGGCGGATCCGTGAAGATGCCGTCGCTCGAAAACACGGTGTCGACCAGGAGGGCCGCGGGCTTGATCCCATTCGCGCGCATGTCGTCGATGGCAACGCGGACATTCTGGGCGAAAACCGCGCCCACATCCTGTCTGCTGCCGCGATAGGCATCCGGCGCCGGCACTTTGCGCACGTTGTCCCCGAGCCGCATCGCCGAGCCGAGGGAAGGGGACATGCCGGCGATGGTCTCGGTGACGCCGTGATAGGCGAAATCCGTGATGATGACGCCCGTCCCGCCCGTATGGGCCTTTGCGACGCGCAGGGCGAGATCGTTCGCCTCGCTGCCGGTGCAGGTGAACATCACGTTGCCGATCTCGACCGGGAAATAGCCGAGCAGCCGCTCCGCGTAATCGAGAATGCCTTCGTGCAGGTAGCGCGTATGCGTGTTCAGGACGGAAGCCTGCCGCGCCAGGGCGGCAACCACATGCGGATGACAGTGCCCGAGGCAGGCGACGTTGTTGTAGACGTCGAGATAGGCCTTGCCGTCCGGATCGTAGAGCCAGACGCCTTCTCCGCGCACCACATGGACCGGATCCGTATAGAAGAGCCGATAGGCGGGACCGAGCAGCGCCTGACGGCGCGCAACGATGGCGCGCTCGCGCTTCCTCACATCCGTCGTGTCGACAGGAATGGCCGTCATGTCACTCGCTCCGCTGGCAGGCGCGATGGAAATGCTCCTGTGCTTCGCCGCGCGACAGGCGGTCAAAGCGCTGAAGACCAGTCCAGGCCTGGGGATTGTTGCGCAGAATGTAATCGCGGTTCTCCGGATAGCGCGCGGCGCGCCAGGCCGAAATTCCGACGATGAGCACCATGCGTGTGGCGATCAGATCAAAGAGGATGTCGATCTCCGCCGCGTCCAGAGGAAGAACCGCATTGTATGCCGTCGTGATGTCAGCAGCGCCGGCCAGGGGATGGTCGAGCGTGGTCGGCTGATAGGCGGCCGCGACCGCAAGATTGCCGATCAGAGGCGCATGAACCATGTCGCCGAAATCGATGATGCCCTCGATCCGCTCCGAACCGTCAGTCGAGACGAGGACGTTGTGGGGGTTCATGTCATTGTGGATGACCTGGGCCCTCAGCCGCGGCAGGGCCGGAAGCGCGTGGGCCTCGAAATTATCGAGGAACCGCTCTGCCAGTGCCCGTTGTGCCGCATTGGGAATGTGAGCCAGGAGATCTCGGATGCGGCTTGCATGCTTGAGGTCCCACATCAGCTCATGGCCGGCGGCGGGGTGGGAGAAGCCTTTTAGGGCGAGGTCGAGGCGAGCCAAGTCGCGGCCAAGATTGCGGCGTAGGGCCGCGCTGGAAGGCACGCGATGAAGCGGCTCGCCATGAAGGAACGTGAGGACGCGTACGATGCGCGGCCCTTCGGCGGGGCGGTTGAGGATCCACTCGGTCTCGCCGCCCAGGGTCCTGTGGACGCGCGGGACGGGCAGGGATGGATCGAGCGAGGCGATGTGCAGCAGCGCCTCGGTCTGGAATTTGGTCACCTGCATGTCCTCGGCAGGGTTGCTGATCTTGAGGACATAATGATCGGTCTCGTTGACGCGCAGATGGAAATTGCGGTCGCGCTCACCGCTTAATTCGCTGACGGCAGCATCCAGCCCGAAGACGTCGCGGGCGAGAAGGTGGGCCTCCTCGACCGAGAAGGCCGGTACGGCGGTTGCCAGCAAGGATCCCACCCCATGTTGCGCAGATACCGACATGCTCAATTCCCTCGGTCAGGCCTTGCTTGGCCGTATGCTGCATGATGCATCATATATCTTAGACCAACAAGGCCGTTCTGGGCTTTGCGTTGCCGGAACGGCCATGCCGTAGACGATTAAAAGAGCCTCAAGGCTCCCCGGCTCACAGAACGCCCTGCCTGTCAGCCCGGGCGATGACGCTGTGAAGCAAAACGTTCAGCCCCGGCTCGATGTCCTCACGTGTGGCCAGCTCGTTGTTGTTGTGGGTGATGCCATCCCGGCAGGGCGTGAAGATCATGGCCGTCGGGCAGACACGGGCCAGGAAATAGGCATCATGCCCTGCCTGGCTCGGCAGGTCCCGATGGGTGTAGCCAAGGGACGCGGCTTGGCGGCGAATGCCGGAGACAAGCTCCGGGTCGAAGATCGCGCCGCCCCAGTTCCAGCTATCGAGAATTTCGACCGAGCAGCCTGCGCGCGCCGCCGCTTCGCCAATTGCGCGACGGACTCGCTCGGCCATTGCGGCTGCCGCGCGCGGATCGTCGTGGCGGACGTCGCAGATGGCCTGGGCCCAGTCGGATATGATCCCGGCCTTGTTGGGCCACGCCACAAGCCGCGACCCGGTGCTCTTGCCGCCCGTGGCGGCGTAATCCCAGCCGAGATCGTCGACTGTGACGAGAAGGCGCGCGGCGGCGATCAACGCGTTGCGCCTGAGATCCATCGCGCAGGGGCCCGCATGGGCGGTCTCGCCCTTGAACTCCGCCAGGAAGCCGTAGGACGTGTAGGCATGCGTGACCACGCCGACCTGTACCTTCTCGGCATCGAGGACGGGACCCTGTTCGATATGGAGTTCGAAATAGGCATCGAGCTCACGGCTGCCGACGGGCGCCTCGCCCAGATAGCCGATACGGCGCAACTCCTCCCCGAACGTGGCACCGTCATCGCTCGGCCGCTTATGGGCCCAATCGAGCGGATAGGTGCCCGCGAAGCAGCCTGAGGCGAGCATGGGCGGCGAGAACCGCGCCCCTTCCTCGTTGGTCCAGTTGACGATCTCGATCGGACGGCGGGTCACATGGCCGAGATCGTTCAGGGTCCGGACCGTCTCCAAGGCGCCGAGGACGCCCACGATGCCGTCGAACCGGCCCCCATTGGCCTGCGTGTCCAGATGGCTTCCCATCAGGACCGGCGGCAGGGAATTGTCCTGCCCCTCGCGACGACCGAAGATGTTGCCGACCTGGTCGACGCTCACGGACAGACCTGCCTCGCGGCACCAGGCGACGAAGACGTCGCGGATCTCCTTGTCGGCATCGCTCAAGGCGAGGCGCGACAGCCCGCCTTCCCGTCCTTTCCCAATCTCGGCCGAGCGTTCGATGGTGCTCCAGAAGCGCTCGAGATTGACGCGGGAGGAGGCCGAAAGGGTCATGATATCCTCAAAGGCTGGAGCACATGCTCAGGTAGGAGATTGCGTGAACGTCACATGTCGTCGGACAGGACGTTGCTGCTCAGAATGACGCCGCCGCCTTGCAGGATGTCTTCGCGGATCGCGTTCTTGGCGGCCTGAGCGTCGTGGCGGCGGATGGCGTCGAGCACCACGTAGTGATGCTCGATCATGGTCCGGCCGCCGTCCTCGTAAGCGGCCGAAATGACAGGCCCCATCTGGAGCCAGAGATTGTGCAGGATACCGCGCAGGACCGGCATGGCGGCAATGTTTGCGAGCTCGAAATGGAAGACCTGGTTGATCTCCGTGGCGCGGGCGAATTCCTGCGCCGACAGCGCCCTCTCGTTTTCGCCGACCAAAGCTTCCAGCCGCTTGATGTCGGCAGGCTCGGCCACGGTTGCGGCACGCTCGGCCGCCAGTCCTTCGAGCTTCAGCCGGATGGTGCGAATCTCGAGATAGCGTTCCTGCTGGAGAACCGGGACGCGGATGTCCCGTGGGCTTTTCAGGAGCAACGCACCCTCGTGCACGAGGCGCAGGATGGCATCGCGGACCGGCGTGACGCTCGTCCCCATTTCCTGCGCGAGGTCGCGGATCTTCAGCCGCGCACCAGGCCGAAGCGCTCCCTTGATCAGGGCCTCGGCGATGTTCTGGTAGACGACCTCGCCGAGATTGTTGTGGTCGATGGTCTTGAATTCGAAGTCCACGCAGGCACTCCATGAGGAAGAAAGCCACTCCCGCCTGCTCCCGATCATCGATCAGTCAAAACGGGGCAATTGTGATGTTATTATAACATCCCCTGGGAATGACCGCAGCTGGAAAACGGGGCCGCCGCCTGGCGACCCCGGTTCCGCTTCCATCAGGCGGCCTGATAGCCGAACATGGACTTCACCTCGAGGAAGTCCTCGAGCCCGAACTTGCCCCATTCGCGGCCGTTGCCCGACTGCTTGTAGCCGCCGAAGGCCGCCGCCAGATCGCCGGGGGCGCCGTTGATGTGCACCATGCCGGCACGGATCCGGCGGGCCACCTCGCGGGCGCGGTCGATGCTGCCGGACGTGACATAGCTCGACAGCCCGTAGACCGTGTCGTTGGCAATCGCGATCGCCTCCTCTTCGGTCTCATAGGGCAGGATCGACAGCACCGGGCCGAAGATCTCCTCGCGCGCGATGGTCATGTCGTTGCGCACATCGGCGAAGATCGTCGGGCGGATGTAGTAGCCGCGGTTGAGATGCTCCGGGCGGCCGGGCCCGCCGGCGACGAGGCGTGCGCCTTCGGCGATGCCGGCCTCGATCAGCTTCTGGATCTTGTCGTATTGGAGCTTGCTCACCACCGGGCCGATGGTCGTCGAGGCGGAGCGCGGGTCACCGACGATTGTCTGCTCGGCGATCGCCTTCGCGATGGCGATGACCTCCTCCTGGCGATCGGCCGGGACCAGCATGCGGGTCGGCGCGTTGCAGGATTGGCCGCTGTTGCTGAAGCACGAGCGGGCGCCATGCGTGATCGCCATCCCGAAATCGGCATCGGGCAGGATGATGTTGGGGGATTTGCCGCCGAGCTCCTGCGAGACGCGCTTCACGGTGTCGGCTGCCGCCTTCGCGACCGCGATGCCTGCGCGGGTCGAGCCCGTAAAGGAGACCATGTCGATGTCAGGATGGGTCGACAGGGCCTGCCCGACAGTCGGGCCGTCGCCGTTCACCATGTTGTAGATGCCGGCCGGCACACCGGCCTCGTGCATGATCTCGGTGAACAGGATGCCGGACATCGGCGCCACTTCGCTGGGCTTGAGCACCATGGTGCAGCCGGCCGCGAGCGCGGGCCCCACCTTGCAGGCGATCTGGTTCATCGGCCAGTTCCAGGGCGTGATGAAGCCGCACACGCCGACCGGCTCGCGGGTGACGAGCGTGTTGTTGATCACCTCGTCGAACTCGTAGATCCTCAAGACTTCGAGAACCTGCGACAGATGCCCGAGCCCGGCGGCCGCCTGGGCGTCGCGCGAGAAGGCGAGCGGCGCTCCCATCTCGTCGGAGATCGCTTCCGCCATCTCCTCGTAGCGCTTCTTGTAGACCGCGATCACGCTCTCCAGAAGTTGGATGCGCTCCTTGCGGCTCGACCGGGCGAAGGTCGTGAAAGCCTGCTTCGCGGCGGCCACGGCCCGGTCAACATCCGCCTTGGTGCCCAGCGCGATGCGCGCATAGGCCTCCTCGGTGGCGGGGTTGATCACCTCGAGCGTCTCCTTGCCGATAGGATCCACCCACGCGCCGTTCACATAAAACTGAAGAGCCTGCTTCATCGTCTCATCCCCTCTCGAAAAGGATCTTACCTGCCCGTGAGTCCGGCGAGGAACTGCTCCAAGCAGTCGCCGATCACGGAAACCTGATATCCACCTTCCTGAACGACGACCGTCGGAAGACCGATGGCGCGGATCCGCTCACCCATTCCGCGGAAGCCTTCCGTAGACACGTCGAGCAGCCCGATCGGATCCTCCCGGTGGCTGTCGTAGCCGAGGGCGACCACCAGGGCCTGGGCCCCGAAGGCCCGGACCTTCTCGATGCCCTGCTCGATGGCCCGATGGTAGACCGCGTCGCTCGATTTGGGCGGAACGGGAATGTTCAGGTTGTAGCCTTCGCCCTCGCCATGGCCGCGCTCGTCGTCATAGCCGATATAGTAGGGGTAATAAGCATCCGGATCCACATGGACCGAGACGGTCAGCACGTCGGGGCGACGATAGAAGATTTCCTGAGTGCCGTCGCCGTGGTGGGCATCGACGTCGAGCACCGCGACGCGCTCGAAGCGTGACCGGAGGCGCTGGGCCGCGATTGCCGAGTTGTTGAGGTAGCAGAAGCCCGATGCACGATCCACGCGGGCATGGTGGCCGGAGGGGCGGCAGAGCGCGTAGGCGGCATCGGTGCCGTTCAGGATCGCGTCCGCCGCAGCCGTCGCGGTGTGGCTGGAGCGCAGGGCCGAGGTCCAGGTATGGGCGCTGATCGGCACCGCGAGATCGCCGAGATAATAGCCGGCCTGCGCCACGACTGAACTGGACCGGCAGGCGGGCCGCCGGTCCTGCGCCGGGCTGCCGTTCCAATAGGGAGAGACGTTCGGCAGAACTTCCGGGCCGGCTCCCGGAATGGCCCGCCAGCGCTCGTAGGCGCTCTCGAGGAATTCGAGGAAGGGCTTGCTGTGGATCGTCAGCGCGGGCTCGGTGCCGTAATCGGACGGCTGCTCCGGCGTGATGCCCCGCCTTGCCAGGGCAGCGAGCAGGGCCTCGGTGCGGCTCGGAAGGTCCTTGGGATCGCTGATGACCCCGACCCGCATGAATTGCTGCGGATCGTGGAGGCTCTGGTCCGGATGAAAGAATGCTCGCATCGAGCAATGCTCCTCTTCACAAGCTCAGGCGGAAGCGCGCGCCAAGGCGGCGTCGCGCACGGCCGTCAGGGTGGTGTCGGGCGTGATCCCGTTGGGGTCGTACTGGACCTCGATCAGCGCCGGCATCGATTCCCGCTGGGCGAAGGCCAGGGCGCGCTCGAACGCGCCGGCGAAATCGGCCGTGCGTGTCACTGTCTCGCCGAGGCCGCCATAGGCGCGCACCAGGGCGGCGAAATCCGGATTGGTCAGGGCAAGGCCGAAGACCCGGCCCGGATATTCCCGCTCCTGATGCTGGCGGATCGTCCCCCACATGCCGTTGTTGAAGACGAGCACCACGATGCCGAGCCGGTTCTGTGCGGCGGTGCCAAGCTCCTGCATGGTCATCTGGAAACAGCCGTCGCCGGCGTAGCAGACGACGGTCCTGTCCGGGAAGGCGAGCTTCGCCGCGATGGCGGCAGGCAGCCCGTAGCCCATGGCGCCGCAGATCGGCGAGGCCTGCGTGCCGAGGCCCGAGAATTGCAGAAAACGATGCGGGAAGAGCGCGAAGTTGCCGGCGCCGAGGGTGATGCAGGCATCCTTCGGCAGCACGTCCCGCAGGGAGGCAGAAATCTCCGACAGGTTCACGCCGCCCGGCATCGGGCCCGGCTGCAGCGTCGCCCGGTATTCCGCATTCGCGGCCTTGGCGCTGCCGGTCCAGCGGATTCCGGCCTTCGGCGAGAGGCCCGAGACGGAGGCCGCGAAGCCCACGGGATCGGCCACGATGGCGAGTTCCGAACGATAGACGCGCCCAAGTTCGTTCGGGTCGGCATGGATATGCACCAGCCGCTGCCGGGGCAGGGGGCTCGTCACATGGACGTAACCTTCCGTGGTCGGCTCGTCGAGGCGGGTGCACACCGCGATCAGAAGATCGGCTTCCTCCACGCGGCGGGCGAGATCGCGGCTCATGCCGTAACCGACGTGACCGGCATAGTTGGGGTGGCGGTTGTCGAAGCATTCGAGGCGCCGCCAGGACACGCCGACCGGAAGGTCGTAACGCTCAGCGAAGCCGCGGATCTGCGCCAGGGCCTCGTCGGTCCAGCCGGCGCCGCCCACGAGCATGAACGGCCGCTCGGCGCCCTCCAGAAGCTCCGCGAGCTTTTCGATTTCGGCCGGGGCGGGATGCGGATGGGCGCGGGGTGCCGGCGGCACGTCCGCAACGACCGCCTTACCCCACAGGGTATCCTCCGGCAGGGCCAGAACGACCGGACCCGGGCGGCCGCTGCGGGCGACCTGGAAGGCGCGGGCCACGAATTCGGGAATGCGGTCGGTCCGGTCGATGCTCGCCACCCACTTCGCCATGGGGCCGAACATGCGCCGGTAATCGACCTCCTGGAAGCAGTCGCGCTCCGTCGTGTCGGAGCCGATCTGTCCGACGAAGAGGACCATCGGCGTGCCGTCCTGATAGGCCGTGTGCAGACCGATGCTGGCATTGGTCGCGCCCGGGCCGCGGGTCACGAAGCAGACGCCCGGTTCCCCGGTCAGCTTGCCGTGCGCCTCGGCCGCATAGGCGGCGCCACCTTCCTGCCGGAAGGCCACTGTGGCGATCTCGTCCCGGTGATCGTAGAGGGAGTCGATGCAGGGCAGGAAGCTCTCACCCGGCACCATGAAAATGCGGCGCACCCCGTTCAGGATGAGGTGGCGGACGAGGATCTCGCCACCCGGGCGCAGCAACGAAGCGGTCATGTCTGGTTCTCCCTCGAAAGTCACATTACGGCCGCGCGCGGATTCCATTCCCGTCCCGGAATGGCGGCGATTAGGCGCTGGGTATAGTCATGGCGCGGAGCGTCGAAGACCTGCTCCGGCGGCCCGTTCTCGACGATCTCGCCCTTGTACATCACGGCGATGCGGTCACAGATCTGCGCCGCGACGCGCAGGTCGTGGGTGATGAAGACGATGGCCAGGCTGAGCTTGCGCTGCAGGTCCTGGAGAAGCTCGAGGACCTGTGCCTGGACCGAGACATCGAGGGCGGAGACGCTCTCGTCAGCCACCAGCAGCTCCGGCTCCAGTGCCAGGGCGCGCGCGATGCCGACACGCTGGCGCTGGCCGCCCGAGAACTCGTGTGGATAGCGGTCGAAGGCCGAAGGCTCGAGCCCGACGAGACCGAGCAGCTCCCGGGCCTTGGCTTCCGCCTGCGCGTACGGGACGCCGTTCGCGACCGGCCCGTCGGTCAGGATGCGGCCGATGGTCTGGCGTGGATTGAGGGACGCGAAAGGGTCCTGAAAAATCATCTGCATGTGCCGGCGCAGGGGCCGGAACGCGCCTGCCGAAAGCGGCACGACATCCTTGCCGCGAAACAGCACCTGTCCGCCATCCACATCCGTAAGCTTCAGGATGCAGCGCCCGAGGGTCGACTTGCCGGATCCGGATTCGCCGACGATCCCGAGGGTCTCCCCGCGGCGCAGGGTGAAGCTGATATTGTTGACGGCGTTCACGATCCGCGGCTTCGAGAAGAAGCCGCCGCCGCTGCGATAGGTCTTGCGCAGCCCCTTGACCTCGAGCAGAGGCTCCTTGTCGGCGGCCGGCCGCGTCGTATGCGCTTCGCGGTGAGGGACTGCGGCGATCAGGCGGCGCGTATAGGGATGCTTCGGCCGGTTGAGAACCTCGTCCGCCGTGCCCTGTTCCACCACAAGCCCGCGCTCCATGACGACGACGCGGTCCGCAATGTCCGCAACCACGCCGAAATCGTGGGTCACGAACATGACGCCCATGCCCTTGGCGCGCTGGATGCGCTTGATCAGTTCGAGGATCTGGGCCTGTGTCGTGACGTCCAGCGCCGTCGTGGGCTCATCGGCGATCAGCATGGCGGGCTCGAGTGCCAGCGCCATAGCGATCATCACGCGCTGGCGCTGACCGCCCGACAGGCGGAACGGATAGGCATCGCGCAGGGTCGCGGGGTCGGGCAGGCCCACATAGTGAAGGAGATCGAGCACACGCTGGTCGCGCGTCTCCGCGTTGCCCTCGTGGTGGACCTCCAACACTTCGGCGATCTGGTCGCGCACCGTCATGAGCGGGTTGAGGGCCGAGAGAGGCTCCTGAAAGACCATCGCGACGGAGCGGCCGCGCTCGCGCTCCAGCTCCGCCTCGGACATGGTGAGAAGGTCCCGTCCGCGGAACATGATGCGCCCGTCGGAGGGTCTGAGATAGCTCGGCAGCAATCCCATGATGGCATTCGCCGTCATCGACTTGCCGGAGCCGGACTCTCCGACCACGCAGAGGATCTCTCCGGCATGAAGGTCGTACGAGACGTTCTCGACCGCGTAGCGGCGATCGAGGCCCTCGGGCAGGGGGATCGAAAGGTTCTGAACGCTCAGGAGAGGGGTACGGGCCATTTCCATCTCAGCCCTTCCTTCCGCGCAGATGCGGGTTCATGGCGTCGTTTAGGCCTTCGCCGATCAGATTGATGGCGAGCACGGTCAGGAGGATCGCAACTCCCGGGAACACGCTCATCCACCAGGCCTCGCGCAGCATCGTGCGCGCGGCGCCGATCATGAAGCCCCAGCTCATCATGTTCCGGTCGCCGAGCCCTAAGAACGACAGGGAGCTCTCGGTCAGGATGGCGGTCGCCACCATCAGCGAGGCCGTGACGATGATCGGCGAGATGGCGTTGGGCAGGATCTGCGTCAGGATGATGCGCGGCCCGGTCTGCCCGACCACGATGGCGGCCTGAACGAATTCCCGCGAGCGCAGGCTCAGGAACTCTGCCCGCACCAGCCGTGCCACCGGCGGCCATGACACGACCGCGATTGCAAGCGTGATCGACACGATATTCGGGCTGAAAATCGCCACCAGGACCACCGCCATCGCGAAGGCCGGAATGGTCTGGAAGAATTCCGTGAAGCGCATCAGGAGATCGTCGGTCCGGCCACCATAGAAGCCCGCGAGCGCACCGAGGGTGACGCCGATGACGACCGCGACTGCCGTCGACACGACCCCGACGAGCAGCGACACGCGGGCGCCGTAGGCGAGGCCCGCCGCGATGTCGCGCCCGAGCATGTCGGTGCCGAGCGGATAGGATGGATCCTCAGACGGCGCCAGGAACGGGTCACCCACGCTCTGCCATGGGCTGACGGGAAACAGGAGCGGCGCGAGGGCCGCCACCGCGACGACAAGGAGCAGGATGCCGAGGCCAAGGAGCGCGCCGTAATTGCGGGCGAAGCGAAGAAAGAACGACATGACGGGCCTCCTAACCTGCCGCTTCGATGCGCGGATCGACGACCCGGTAAAGCAGGTCGGTCACCAGATTGACGATCACCACCACGATGGCTGTGACCAGGAAGACGCCGAGCAGGACCGGGTAGTCCCGCTGCATGAGGGCGTCGAACATCAGCCGGCCGATTCCGGGCCAGGAGAACACGGTTTCGGTCAGAACGGCGCCGCCGACCAGCTGGCCCGCCTGCATGCTCGCGAAGGTGAAGATGGGCAGGATGGCGTTGCGCAGCACGTGGCGGCGGATGATCCGTGCCTTGGGAACGCCCTTCGCGCGGGCGGTCTTGACGAAATCGAGCCCCATCACCTCGAGCATCGAGGCGCGGGTGAGGCGTGTGTAGATTGCCGTGAAGAACAGGCCGAGCGTGACCGTCGGCAGGATGAGATGGTGGGCGATGTCGAGGACGCGCTCCCAGCCGGTCATGTCGGCCCCGATGGTCTCCATGTCGAAGGGCGGCAGCCAGTCGAGATGGATGGAGAAGACGAGGACCGCCATCAGGGCCACCCAGAAGAGGGGAGTCGCATAGAAGACGAGCGCGCCGGTCATCACGGCGCTGTCCGTGATGCTTCCCCGCCGATAGGCGGCCAGCACGCCGAGCACGATGCCGAGAACGAGCGAGAAGATGAAGGCGCAGCCGGTCAGAAGCAGCGTCGCGGGCAGCCGCTCGAGGATCAGCGTCGTGACAGGAACCTGGTTGCGGTACGAATAGCCGAGATCGCCCGTGAGCACGCCCTTCAGATAGGTCCAGAGCTGCCAGTAGAGCGGCTGGTCGAGGCCGAACTGGGCCCGCAGCTGCTCGATGAACTTCGCATCGCCCGATCCCGCCTCTCCGGCGAGTACGGATGCCGGGTCGCCTGGGGCCATGTGGATGAGCAGGAAGTTGAGAATGACGACGCCGATCACCACGAGGATGGCCTTGGACAGGCGCTGAACGGCAAATTCGAGGATCTTCAAGGTTAGTCTCCCGTTCTCCGGCACGATGGCAGGACGGCCGGCATGGTCCTCATGCCGGCCGCCGGGGTTTCGCGCGGGTTACTTAGAAATCCAAACCTCGTCCATGTACTGGTTGAGGCCGATGCCCGTGGTCACGAGGTTCTTCACCTTCTTGCGGTTGACCGTGACGTTGTGCATTTCGAACAGCCAGCCGAGGGCCACGTCGTCGACGAGGATCTTCTGGGCTTCCGCATAGGCCTTGGCGGCATCTTCCTTGTTGACGGCGCCGGCCGCCTTGGCGAAGAGCTCGTCCACCTTCGGGTTCAGATAGTTCTGGTTGTTGCCGTAGGGCGTGCCCTTGATGACGTTGCTCGACAGGTAGTGACGTGCCACGCCCAGCGCCGGATCGCCGTACTGATAGGTGAAGTTGAAGGTCAGGTCGAAGTTGAAGTCTGCCGTGTTCTGCGACCAGCCGCCGGCATCGGTGCCCTGGATGTTCACCTTGAAGCCGAGCTGCTCGATCTGCTGCTTCACATACTCGGTCATGCGATCCCACATCGCCCCATAGGGCAGGGGCATCAGGCGGATCGTGTATTCGGAAGGATTGAGGCCGGAATCGGCAACCAGCTTCTTGGCCTTCGCCATGTCGAACGGATAGGCCGGAACGTCCTTGCTGTAATAGAGCGTGGTCGAAGCGATCGGGCCGGTGGCGGCCTTGCCGAGACCGAAGAAGATGTTCTTCACGATGAAGTCGCGGTCGATGGCATGCATGATCGCCTGGCGGACATTCTTGTCCGAGAACGGCTTGTTGCGCATGTTCATCTGCAGGAACACGAGCGGCGCATAGGCTTCCCAGCCGCTGGTGGTGTTCTCCACATCTTTCATCTTCACGAGGCGGCGCACCTCGAACCCTTCCACATCGCCGCCGCGCAGCACGTCGACGGTGCCCTTCTCGAAGGCCACGGCACGAGAGGCGGCGTCCGGAATGATGCGGAAATACAATTCGTCGAGATAGGGCTTGCCGGGCTTCCAGTAATCCTCGTTGCGCACGAGGTGGATGTAGGAGCCGCGCTTCCATTCCTTCAGCTTGAACGGGCCCGTGCCGATCGGCGTCTGGTTCGCCGGGTTCGTGCGGTAATCCGTGCCATCATAGAGATGCTTCGGAATGATCGGGAAGGAGCTGAGCTCGAAGGCGTGGAGGAAGGCCGAGAACGGCGTCTTGAGCTTGAACACCACCTGGTTCGGCGCCGGTGACGTGATGCTCTCCACATAAGTCGTGGCGATCAGGCGCCAGCGCGGATGGGCCTCACGCAGGAACTTGTCGGCCGTGAAGACAACGTCTTCTGCAGAGAACGGCTTGCCGTCATGCCACTTCACATTGTCCTGCAGCGTGAACGTGTAGGTCAGGCCGTCGGGCGAAACGGTCCAGGATTTGGCCAGCGAGGGCAGGGGCTCCAGGTCGGTGCCGTAGGTCAGAAGGCTCTGATAGATCTGCCCTGCGACGTAGAGGGTCGGGCCCTGTGTGTTCAGCCCGACCATCAGCATCGGGGGTTCGGGCTGCGCGATCATATTGAGCGTGCCGCCCTTCGTGGGGGTCTCCTGGGCATGGGCCGTTCCAAAGACGCTCGCGCACAACAGGGCGGCCGCGGCCGCCAGCAGGCTTACATTTCGTTTCTTCATGGTGTCCTCCGGTAGGCAGGGTTTCGGTTCTTGTTCTTGGCCGCACGGGGCGACATTCTTGGTTATTGGATGAGCGCAAACGATGTAGAAAGGATCGCGCTCGATTTTGAGTTGATTTTGTGAAGCAGATATCGCCGCAATGGTTATGATATAGGCAGGCGATAGAGTAATGCTTTGCAAAGCTGCTCCAATTTGCTGGGGCAGCAGCAAGTTCTTCCTCGATTCTTCATGGGAGCGGAATAAGATATTCTCGGCGCACTAGCCGGGAATGGGCGTCCTCCCTGAGCGTTTTCTTATATGTCTCAAGTTGAGTCGATTATGATGCATCAAATTTTGCCGTCAAGAGGTCTTCTTGCGGATGCACAAAATGGCCGTGCGTCTTTCGGCCAATGCCGGTTCTTGGCGTCATCAGAACGGGGAGAAGACCGGCGCGCCCCTGCGGCGCGGCTGCTTGGGCTTGAGGCGTAACGACAGGGGCGCGCCAGATCCGCTGCAGCGCCGGCATCAGGCGTGCATTACGGGCCCGAACTGCGAAACTGGAATGGGACGCAAGGGATCGGCAGCGTTTCGGTCAGGCCGCCAATGTCACCGCTTCTCGGCGAGGGCCGCACATTCCGCATGGCGGAAGCAGCCGATCAGGTGGTCGTTCACCATGCCGACCGCCTGCATGAACGCGTAGACGATGGTGGGGCCGACGAAGTTGAAGCCCTCGGCCTTCAGCGCCTTCGAGATTCGCCGCGAAACATCAGTCTCGGGTCGAACCTCCGAGCGGTCCCTCAGGTTGTTCTGGACCGGGCGCCCATCCACGAAATCCCACAGGAACCGGGAGAATCCGCCGCGCTCCTGGATGTCGAGCCATGCACGCGCGCCCGCGATGGTGCTCTCGATCTTTGCGCGGTTACGGACGATGCCGGGATCGAGCATCAGCGCTTCCACCTGCGCCGCATCGAAACGGGCAATCACGGCCGGCTCGAAGTTCGCGAAAGCCTGGCGGAAATTCTCGCGCTTGCGCAAAATGGTGATCCAGGACAGGCCGGCCTGAAAGCCGTCGAGAATGAGTTTCTCGAACAGGGCGCGGTCGTCGAATTCCGGCACGCCCCATTCGGTGTCGTGATAGGCGACATAGAATGGATCGGTTCCGGGCCACCAGCAGCGCAGCTTGTGATCGGGATGTCGGATCAGTCCGTCGGTCATGCTCATGGTTTAGCTTTATCGGAGCGAAACCGGAAGGGTTTCCTCCCGCCTGGTCGTCCATAGGCGGTCCGAGAGTGCAGTACACGCTTGACTCGGATGAAGGAACGGCAGAAATTATCAAGGTGCCACTCGAAGAGGAGGCTACGATAATGACTCCGCCGAAGAAGATTTCGTAAGGATCGTCGCGCTGGATGCGATATGACAATCGTCGTGTGATGGTCCTAATTTCTGACGACAATCGAAAAATTCTTGCCGGTTATATCCGGAAAACTTGGCGCATGATCATGACGCCACTCGAGGAGCCGCTCTTCCGCCGGAAGACGGCTCCTTCTGCTACGTTTGTCTTCCTTTGAAAATGAACGTGCCATTCTGTTGGGCGAAGCCGGCTTCTTCAGCCTGTAGGTCCGCTCATGCAGGCGGCGGAGGAGATGCGTGGGCCGCTTCCTCCTTCGACTCTCCCGGGACGGATGTAGGCTCGCCCAGGACCTCCCGCACATAGAGCTTCTTCACCAGAACGAAGCACACCACGAGAAGCGGGAATCCGAGCATCAGCCCGAGGGTCCCGAACACCACGCCGCCGATGACGATGCCGAACATGGCGAGCGCAGGCGGAATGCTCACCATCTTCCGCTGCACCATGGGCAGAATAAGGTTGCCCTCGATCTGCTGGACGATCACGACCGCGATCAGGGTCCAGACCACCGTATCGCTGCCGAGCGTGAAGGAGATCAGGACCGCCGGCAGGGCGCCGAGGACCGGGCCAAGGAAGGGGATAAAGTCCATGAGGCCGAGGATCAGCCCCAGGGCGTGCGGTGAAGGCAGGCCTATCAGCCAGAACGCGAAAGTGGACAGGATACCGACTGCCGCCATGGACATGAGCTGGGCGGCCAGCCACAGGCGCAGCGCCTGGCCGCAGGCATCGAGGGCGCTTGCGATCCGCTCATGCTGGCTGATGGGGAAAAGCTGCACGAAGCCTTTGACGTAGAGCCGCGGCGCGGCCGCGATGTAAACCCCGGAGATCACCACCAGGACCGCATCCGTAACGCCGCCGATCAGGACGCCTCCGATTCCGGCGATACGCTGTGCGATGCCGCTACTCGGGATGTGGCTCAACAATTCCGAGAGGCTTTCGGAGATGGGGCCGATGCCGAGCTTACGTCCGAAGGCGTCGAGGGCGAGGGGCAGTTGTTCGGCCACGCTGTTCATCTGTGCCCGGATGTTGGAGCCGAAGAGCCAGGCGAGCCCGATGAAAAGGGCAAAGACGAGAATGCTCGCCACGGCCAGGCTGAAACGGGGAGGGACACGCAGGTAGCGTGTCAGCGCGTCCCCGAGGGCATGGAGAACGAGGGCCACGAGAATGGCCCCAAAGGCCAGGAGCAGCACATTCGCGAGCTGCCACAGGACGAGCACGAACACCACGAGCCCGATGAGGATAAGCGCCTTCCGAATGAATTCGTTGTCGCTCACACGCATCTGTTGGGAAGAAGGGGAATCGTTCATCGCTGTCCGTCCTGGCCTACCTGACAATCGGAACCGGACAGCTCAGTTCCTTGCGGGCGAAATCGGCGAAAAGCCGAGGTACCCCAGGATACATTCCCAGAATTCACCGGCCGCAGACGGTGAAATAGTGTCGGAACAGAAGATGAAGGGAGGAGTTTTCAAGAACAGGAGGGTTTTGCGATGTCGTCCGGCGTGATCTGCTTCTTGCTCGGGACTGTCTTTCCACTTGCTACAGTGGGGTGGCTCCTTCTGCAAAGTTAATGCTGTGTACTGTTCGCAATACCGGCAGGTTGTCGGGATATCTTTGCGGTCGCATCTTTCTGCTTGAAAGAACCATTCGCCTTCTAGGATCCTGAGGGCGGAGGTATCCGCCGGATAAGCTCCTCCCGCAAGGTCTTGGGCAGATCGAGCCCGGTCAGACGCCAGGTCGTGCCGCTGAGCCGCCAGGTAAGCCGGAACTGTTCGTCCTTCGGCCGGTCCGGCGGCAAGGGGATGATGATGCTCCGGAAGCCTTGGGATTCGGATGCGATGAACAGGTCCCAGGCCCTGCGGAGGGCGGAAGCGTCGAAAGTTCTCAAATCGATGGCCGAAAGATCGGGGGCCGCGCCGCTGGCCCCGTGCTGAGACCAGCCCTTATGCAACAGGTCCATCAGGGTCTGCGGCGTGACCAGCGTCTGGATATAGGGATCGAACACGGCCGCACCTGCATGGGATGCGGCGTCGGGATCAATCCCGCCGATCTCCTGTCCGTTCGGCGTCTTCAGATATTCACCGAGGATCTGGCGGGAGAAGGAGGTCCGTAGCGCGCGCAGGTTGATGCGCTGTTCGATCCGCGGGACATCCCGGGCTTCCACGGCCTTGGCGAGGTCGTAGAGCGCCACGAATGGCGAGACCAGAAAGATCAGCCACGCAAGAAAGAGCAGGAAGGTGATGCGCAGCGTCCAGGTCATGATGTCCGCCTGTGTTCTTGCCGGGTCCGGGGCCGTCGTTGAGCACGAAAGCCAGGCAAAAACATAAGTCCTCAGGCCGAACGGAAAAGGGCGGCCCTGGGGCCGCCCTGTCCTTCACGAAATCGTGAGCTGTTTAACCGCGGGCGCGAGCGCGGATCATGAAGGTGTCGTATGAGTACTCGGCCACTTGGAACCAGAGATATTCCTCGTTCCGGAAGCCGCGCATGCTCTCGTAGACCTTCTTGAAATCCGGGTTCTTCGCCGAGACTTCGTCATAGACCTCGTTCGCTGCCTTGTAGGCCGCCTCGAGGATCTCCTGCGAGAACGGACGCAGCTGGGTGCCGGCGCCGAGCAGGCGACGCAGGGCCGCCGGATTGCGGGCATCGTACTTCGCCAGCATGTCGTTGTTGGCATAGCCGGCCGCCGCGGTCAGGATGGACTGATAGGCCTTCGGCAGTTCCTTCCACTTGCCCTGATTGATGAACAGGTGAATGGCGGGGCCGCCTTCCCAGAAGCCCGGATAATAGTAGTACGGCGCGACCTTCGAGAAGCCGAGCTTCTCGTCGTCGTAGGGGCCGACCCACTCGGCGGCGTCGATGGTGCCGCGCTCGAGAGCCGGGTAAATGTCGCCGCCGGGGATCTGCTGCGGCACCACGCCGAGCTTCGCCAGCATCAGGCCGGCGATGCCGGCGATGCGCATCTTCAGGCCCTGGAGGTCCTGCGGAGTCTTGATTTCCTTACGGAACCAGCCGCCCATCTGCACGCCCGTATTGCCGGCCGGCATGCCATAGAGATTATGCTTGGCATAGAACTCGTTGAGGATGTCGTTTCCGGTGCCGTGATAGAGCCAGGCGTTCATCTGACGGGCATTGAGGCCGAAGGGCGCAGCTGTGCCGA